>JBFHGS010000246.1:0-7435 GCA_041582995.1 Desulfopila sp.
GCGAAATAGGACCTTTCCTTTCTATAGAACAGGCTGCACTCGCGCAAATCGTACCAGGCAGGAAGCGAACTGCCCTGTTCGGCTGGTATAATCTTGCCGGTTCCTTTGCCACTGCAGCCGGAGCTCTTGCCGGGGGCTGGCTGGCAGCCCTGCTTCAGGAGTACGGCTTGAGCGCTTTCGAAGCATACCGCTATATCATGACTGCATATGCCTTCTCCGGAGCAGTTCTGTTTCTCATGTTTTCCATGCTTTCTCGTGATTCAGAGGTCAGCTGTCCAGCAAGCCTGGAAGCAGACCTCCCGAACCAATTCAATTTTGGCCTTTCTCGTTCAAAAAAGATAGTCTTTAAACTGAGTGGCCTTTTTGCCATTGACGCTTTTGGCGGTGGATTTGTGGTGCAAAGCATGGTGGCCTGGTGGTTCCATGTACAGTACAGCGTTGATGAAAGCCTTCTTGGAACAATGTTTTTCGGGGCCAACCTGCTGGCTGGAGTTTCAGCGCTCGCCGCCACAAAACTTGCGGACCGTATTGGCCTGGTAAACACCATGGTGTTTACCCATATACCGTCGAATATTCTGCTCTGCCTGGTACCACTCATGCCAAATCTTTCACTGGCAATAGCTGTGCTTCTACTGCGTGCAAGTATTTCGCAGATGGATGTACCGGTCAGACAGTCATACACTATGGCTGTTGTTGAACCAGATGAACGGACTGCTGCGTCAGGAATTACCAACGTTGCCCGATCAGTGGGAGCTGCCGCCTCTCCTGCATTAGCAGGGGTGCTTATGGCCAATCCTCTTTTATTCAGTGCACCGTTTTTTGTCGCTGGAGGCTTGAAAATTATTTACGACCTGTATCTGTACAAAATGTTCAAAGACGTACAGACACATAACTGAGACGAGAGATGAAACATAAAACATCGCATTCCCGGCAGAACACAGAGGAAATGATTGCACCATCTTTTATGGAAGCCTTTCTTTTCTGGCTGAAACTCGGCTGGATCAGTTTTGGTGGTCCAGCCGGACAAATAGCCATTATGCATCAGGAACTTGTTGAGAAGAAGAAGTGGGTCAGTAACGACAAATTTCTCCATGCCCTCAACTACTGCATGTTGCTGCCTGGACCAGAGGCCCAGCAGTTGGCGACCTATATAGGCTGGCTTCTCCATAAAACCAGAGGCGGTATTGTTGCCGGCGTGCTTTTTGTACTCCCTTCAGTCTTTATACTTTTTGGCCTCAGTTATGTATACATCTCCTTTGGCACCTTACCATGGGTTGCAGCAATTTTTGTCGGCCTTAAGGCAGCCGTGCTTGCCATCGTGCTTGGTGCCGTGATCAAGATCGGTAAAAAATCCCTGAAAAACAACATGCTGATTTCCCTGGCCGCGACCTCCTTTCTGGTTACGTATTTTCTTAAAATGCCCTTTCCAATCCTGATTCTGACAGTCGGTATCATCGGTATTATCGGCAGCCAATTTGCGCCGGGCCTCTTTCTTGTCGGAAAACAGCACGGCAATGCCACGCCACGTGTTACTCAGCAAGATTCTGAGGATAGATCAAGGTCACCTTTTGCGCGAAATGCAACCCTGGTTGCCCTTTTTGGAGCTCTGTGGGGGCTGCCGTTTCTCACTCTCTACCTGCTGATGCCAGGATCTATTTTCACTCGAGAGGCATTCTTTTTTACCAAAGCCGCATTTCTTACTTTTGGCGGTGCCTATTCGCTCCTTGGCTATATTGCCCAGGCCGGAGTGGAGCAGTACAACTGGCTGACCAGTCTGCAGATGATGGATGGTCTGGGTCTGGCCGAGACAACACCCGGTCCACTTATCATGGTTGTCCAGTTTGTAGGCTTTATGGCTGGCTGGAATCATCCCGGGTCGCTGGGACCATTCCTCGGCTCAGTGACCGGCTCTCTGGTCGCTACTTATTTCACCTTTCTGCCAAGCTTTCTGTTCATTTTCCTTGGTGCTCCATATATTGAAAAGCTTGCAGGCAACACTAAAATGTCAGCCGCATTAGCTACCATTACACCTGCAGTTGTCGGGGTTGTGTTAAATCTTGGCGTCTGGTTCGGAACGCATGTGCTCTTTCCAGCAGAGGGTTTTGCCTGGTTTTCGGCAATCCTTGCCATCGTGTCATTTTGCTTGATGCAGTTTTTCAAAGTCGGAATGATTACTATCATAGCAGGTGCAGGTGGGGCTGGTTTGCTCTGGCATCTCATGGGCTTGTACTACATTTAAAACACATTTACCGAGGAGTAAAGCAGATGGCTATATCTATAACAACTGCAGAATTAAAAGAGAAAGTTGCCAATCAAACCAACATCTGTCTGATTGACGTGAGAAGAAAGGCCGATTACGAAAAGTCTCCAGAGTTGATTCCAGGTGCAACCTGGAAAGATCCAGAAAAAGTAGAAGAATGGAGCAACACATTGCCACCAGATCACGAACTGGTTGTGTACTGTGTCAAAGGAGGGGGAGTAAGTCAATCCATTGCGGACACTCTGCAGAAAAACCACCCTCAGGTTCAGTTTCTACAGGGAGGTATTCTCAACTGGCAGGACGGGGAATAAAAACACATCTCAGAGGTATCTCCGTAGAACCCGCCAATACGAGCCGACATACTACCATACAGTGAATAACACATTTTATGGATCGGAAATTTGGCAAAAGTAAAATGCAATACACAGGAGCAGCGCTCAAACCATGCATCCAAAGAGCGGAGGTCATTCTCACGCTGAAGATGACCGATGTGTATCAAGAACCTCCCTGAGGGTTTTAGCTAAATAAGACCTTGTAAACGGCTTGCATATAAAAGCATTTATACCAATGCGCTCTGCCCCTTCTTTGTTGAGTTTATTGCTATATCCTGTGCAAATAATTATTGGGATGTTTTGCCGTATTTTTCGTATTTCAGCAGAAAGTACATCTCCAGTCATTGCAGGCATTGTCATGTCAGTTATAACCAGATCGAATGCATCTGGTTTTTCCTTGAATAGCTCAAGTGCCTCAAAACTGCTGGTTCGTATAGTCACTTTATATCCAAGATTTTCAAGAATACGGCTTCCCATCCGGGCAATAGGGAGTTCATCATCGACAATCAGAATCCGTTCTGTCCCTAAGGCAACCGGGTCAACCGTATCTACACCCTCAAGAATTTTCTCGTTTAATGCAGGCAATCGAACTGTAAAAGAGGTCTTAACTCCCGGTTCGCTTGTTACTTTGATATCACCACCGTAACTTTCAATTATACCCTTCACGACAGCTAATCCCAGGCCGGTGCCTTCACCAATTTCTTTTGTCGAAAAATACGGTTCGAAAATTTTTTCCATGTTGACTGATGCAATTCCCGGACCATCATCTGTAACAGCGAGTTCAACATACTTACCTGGGGGTAATTTTGAAGTGTTCTGTTCAGAATCGTACGCAAGAGAGGTATCTCTCAGATAAATTTCCAGTACCCCTCCTGTTTTTTGTAGTGAATAAACGGCATTGGTACACACGTTCATTACTATCTGATGTAGCTGCGAGGCATTTCCCATTATCTTCGCCTGGCTATTAATAATTGGCTTGATAGCAATAGTCGTTGGTGTTGAGGGCCGAAGCAACTTGATTACTTCAGTGACAATTTCACTTACCCGTATCGGCTTAGTATTTTCATCAGATCTCCGAGCAAAGGCCAGAATCTGTTGAACAAGTTCTTTTGCTCTGATACCAGCCTGATACACTTGATCAAGGTCATCTCTCAGCATTGAACCTTTGGGGGCTGATTCAAGTGCCAACTGAGTAAAGCCAATAATGGCTGAAAGAATGTTGTTAAAATCATGAGCAATGCCACCAGCCAGATTGCCGATGGATTCCATCTTTTGAGCTTGTATGAGCTGTTTGTCTTTTTTCCTTAACTGACTCTGGGTGTTTTTCAATTCAGTTATGTCCATGAACGAGCTAATAATCTCAGTCAAATCACCCTTGGAGGTAAATTGCGGACATGCCTTCATTATCACCCACGTTGGTTCTTCTCTGGACGAATCTATTACCCCAACTATACAATCCAACAGTGCTTTTCGGGTCTTTCTGACAATATTCACGGGATACTCATCTTCTGAGAGTATTTCGCCGTATTCACTGATGAGTTCCCAACCAGGCTCAACTGCAACCTTGCCCAGCAACTGTTCTTCAGTTAGACGTAAAATTTTAATCGCCGTTTGATTGAACATCTTAACGGTGTCTTTTTCAGCACCATAAACAATAATCCCGGCTTGAATGGTTTGGATGAGGTTTTGCAATTCTTGCTTACTCTCAAGCAAATCGGTTTCTGCTTTTTTCCTTCCTGTTATATCGTATTCAGTAGTAAGGATGAGTGTTCTCCCACCACCTATATCTATTCGTTTTGCATTCATTTCTACATGGAAACTCGAACCATCTTTTCTTACATGCCTTTTCTCAATACAAAAAGGTTTGCCTGTCATAATCTCGACTGTATGTTGTTTTACCAGTCGCTTTCCTTCTTCATCATTTATATCGGCAACAGGTCTACCAATAAATTCTTCTCGCATATACCCATGTGCTGCACAAGCAGCATCGTTTGCCTCAACAATACGAGGAATACCATCTGAGGTGTTCGGGTCAAGAATCATACTATAGCCGCCGGCCTGTTCAAAAAGGGCTCGAAACTTCATCTCACTTTCTCGAAGGGTTTCTTCCGCCCGCTTTCGATCCGTGATATCTCTCGCAGTACTGGAGAATCCTTTAACTTCACCATTTTCATCATATTCAGCACGTATTACCCACATCATGAAATGAACTGACCCATCGATGCTCACCTGTCGGTTTTCACAGGTGCAGGTATCGCCCCCACTTTTTAACCACTCCTGGAAAGCATCACGGGTTGCCAACTGATCATCAGGATGAATGAAATCGAAGGCCAGACGACCGACACATTCTTCTAAAGGTATTCCATAAATTTTCAGTGCAGCATGATTCACAAAGAGGATGTGTCCTGTTGTATCGACCCTCGTGATGAGATCCGGAGTAGACTCCACCAGGTTAAGATATTGCTTTTTACTTTTCTGCAACTCCGCATTGGTCAACTTCTGTCGTCGGTTCATGAAGGACAATAAGAATAGAACAGTAACCAAACCCAGAATCAAAACTGTCGACGCAATAACTTCAAATTTAAATTGCCCCCATAACGTCAAAGGGCGATTGATAAAGACAGTATTGGCGGGAAGGTTGCTCATTTTGGCGTCCCAACGTTTGAGCTGCTGCCAGTCAAAAAACGGTATTTTAATGCCAGAGATCATAGTTATTGGTTCAGTCAGATGTCTCGTTCCGAGCAAGATATCAACTGCCATTGTTGAAAGTTCAAGAGCCTCCTCTTCAAATCGGGACACTACCCCACCGACAGGGCCATAACCTATATTTATGTCAGTGAGGACAAAATATGGAGCATTGGCAATTTTTGCCATTTGCCGAACAAACTCTGCAGGTACAAATATCTGCCCTTTCGAGTCCCTGATAAGACCCTCACCAATGATGAGCGTATTTGGTGGAGCTGTAGTGAATTTAGCTTCAATTTCATCTATGCTTAAAGCCTGAGTGTCTTCCATCTCAATCTTTCCCAGCCAAGGAGACATTACCAAACGTTTAATCGCCAGATTGGCCAGTTCATTTTCACTATGTCCCTGGATGAAAATGACACGCTCAGTACGAGGAAAAAGTTGAAGTGCCAGCTGCAGAGTCCCGCTAAAGTCCCAGCTGGAGGTCTGAAAAATGAACCGTCTCGCACCCGGATCAACACCATCGGGCATTACTGAAAAGCTGCAAAAAACCGGAGCCCCTGATGCTAATCCTGAAATTTCACTGAGGAAAAAATTCAAAGCTGGTTGCATTATACAAAAGAGCAGATCAATCTCTGTATCGGCATATTTTTCATTGAGTGTGGTAACAAGTCGCTGCCGGTCAGCACGTTCTGAGTACCGGTCCAGATCTAAAAATTCAACGTGAATGTTGTTCAATAAAAGTCCGCTATCATTCAAGCTCTTAACTAACGTGGATAAATACAGGTCGACTCCAGGTATGCCATAACCAGGAGAAACAAGGATTAACGCATGTTTGCTCTGCACTGGCTGTGGAGAAGGTCGTGTTGACGCCAAAGAGACAGAAACGAATGACTGAAAGCACGTTATGAAGACGATGACTGCGATAAAATACGGCAACCAATTTTGAGATGACGTGACTATTGACCTTGTGATATATGTGAAAATTCGCTTAAGAGGGTTGCTCACTATCATGTTTGAACTCTCCGGTTTCGCCATATAGCGTTTGTTGCATCTACCAGGGCTAGTCTTTGCCTATTATCCTTCAGCCGTACTGTCCTAAACTCGCGCTGAATGAACGCCTGAGGAATTATTCTTTAAAAGAAAAAGGTAATTAACAAACTGAACAACAGGCACATGACGCTATCCTGCCGTATTATACGTCTTCTCTCTGCTACTCGTAATCAGCATTCAGGTTTTGGTTTAATTTTGATCGTTCTGCTACTGACATCCTCTGATTGCATCATAAATGCCGAGAAATGTGAATTTTCTTTTTTTGAGCATCCTTAAACCAGACAACTTTTATGCATTGTCAACTCTGCACGTATTGCAAATGAGGTTACTTCAGTCTCCTGATAAAACCAAAAGCTCTACTCCTCCGCAGGTCATAGGTTGAAATACGTGTTAGGACAGCAAAGGCTTTGGCACTCCCTCAGATGGGAACCGCAGCAAAGATAGACCTTTTACGTGAAACTTTACGACCCATCATAGAGCCGGAAAATCATGTTGTGTTTCTTGAATTGTACACGAACAAAGGTATGAAGTGACAGGCAGAACTTTCCTTTCCCTACCGTAATGGTTCAGCAAGGTCGGCAATGTTCAAGAGAAACCTAAACTTCTATGAGTTGAGTATGTGTCTTCTTGGTCTGATATAATAGCGAAAGTATCCGACAAGATTGGAACTGATGAAAATAGCCTCCATCAGCACAGCTCCCGGTGAGCCAGCAAGATAGTTATGGATAATCCAGATCATAGTGCCTATCAACATTAACAGCCTGAGATGTTTATCATCCTTACTAAAGGCAGCTATGGTCGTGAAGATGGTTGCAGTACCCCCCAGAACAGACAGCAAACCTGCAAAAGAAAAAGCTGAAATGATAAATGTGATAATAAGAAAGATCCACATTACTCTTTTCGATGTTGTGAATATGCTGCTTGCAAAACGAGCCACAGCAAGCAGCCCCAGCAACGCTGCAGTCCAATGCCCTAACAACATAAAATGACAGGAAATAAATGCAGTCGAAACAACTAGACAAGCCACTATCTTTGTTCTCTCTTTAAACTGGAAAGAAAGAATATCTGAGCAAATGGCGACCCCGATCAGGATCTGAGATAATAC
>JBFHGS010000247.1:0-7413 GCA_041582995.1 Desulfopila sp.
AAAGGTCAACCAATTCTTCAACCAAATGACATTTGTCGATGACATCATACACTGGAAGAAACAGGATTACTGGGCAACCCCTGTCGAGTTTCTGGCAACAAAAGGCGGGGATTGTGAAGATTTTTCTCTGGCTAAATATTTCACCCTCAAGGTCATGGGAATACCCGAGAGAAAAATTAATATGACCTATGTAAAATCACTTAAACTGAACCAGGCCCACATGGTTGTAACGTATTACGCAACACCCAATGCTGAGCCTCTGGTACTTGATAATCTGGTATCAGAAATCAAACCGTCTTCACAGCGGCAGGATTTATTACCAGTATACAGTTTCAATGGCAGCGGCCTCTGGCTCGCAAAGGCCAGAGGCCGCGGAAAGAAAGTAGGTGGCAGCGACAACCTTAAAAAGTGGCAGGACTTGCTTGAACGTATGCCTGAGGCTCTACTTTGATGATAGAAACAACAGTCTCGTTTAATCCTCTATGAGAAAAGTTCCGTCTCTGGCTATAGAGAGTGTTTTATTCAGGTACTTTGTGGGAATCCCCTTCTCTTTCAAGAGAACGTAAACCATTTCTGCCCGGATACCGGATTTACAGTAAATAAATATCTGTTTCCCTCCTAGAATCTCTACTAATCGATCACTCACCTCATCTGCCGGGATGGTGAGGGAACCAGGTATTACCCCTTGTTCGAATTCCTCATTTGATCGCACATCAAGAAGGATTATATCCTGACTCCTGTTACGGGCAGCTTGAATGAATTCTTCGCTGTCGACCACTCCCTCCAGCGCGTTGGTTGTTGAGGCAGTCTGTCCTGCGTTATTCGATGATGCTTTATACCCGGCTTGCTTCCAGCCAGGCAGTCCACCGTAGAGTACTTTGACGTTTGTATAACCAATTTCCTCTGCTCGCCGAGCAGATTTTGCGCTGAGTTTTCAGGATGTTCCATCGCAATAATAAACGATGAGCTGATCTTTATTCGCCGGAAGTTTGTCAATGTTTTTGTCAAATTCACCTGTATAAATGGAAATAGCTCCTGGAATATGTTCCTTATCAAATGATGAAGCGGACCTGGCATCTATCAAGGCTAATTCTGTAGTATTGTCTGAGAGAAGTTCCGCCAAAGTTTTTGCATCAATCTCGTCACTCGCCAATACAACCGGCTTTTCAACCGAGACATTTACCCCGACCGCGAGAAGAGCAGCACCTTGCCTGTGGTACTCTATTTCCAGATTTGAACCAGTGGGGATCGAAGAGAGATCATCGGCACCGGTCACTATGGTATTTTCATCGAAGGTGACGACACTGGTACCTCCGGTTGTTGCCAACTGCAACATCGATGCTTTAAAGGAAATAGCTTTGAGCTTTCCCTTCAGCCCATCTGTCTCGATAGCGTCAGCGCACGTATTACAGGTGTCGATTTCATTCTCTGATGAAACCGCCTGGCTCATTCCTGTCACAGGAGCCAAAAGGAGCAGCGCGGTAAGTGAAGTGAGAAAAAATCTCTTTTGATTATTTAACATAGTAAATTGCAGGAATGGTTAATCTTTAAGTATTCTCGTACTATTTGCCACAGCCAGAAGCGCTGTGCCGACATCTGCAAAAACCGCTTCCCACATGGAGGCAAAACCCAAAGCACCCAGAGTTAGAAAAACGGCCTTTACGCCAAATGCCAGGATGATATTCTGCCAGACGATTCTACGGGTTTTTCTGGCGATGGTTATGGCTTCAGCCAGTTTCAACGGAGAGTCTGTCATTAGGACCACATCTGCCGTTTCAATTGCGGCATCACTGCCAAGGCCACCCATAGCAACACCGACATCAGATCTGGCCAGCACGGGTGCATCGTTTATCCCATCACCAACAAAAGCAGTTTTTACGGAGTCCCCGAATCTTCTACCTAGGTCTTCAAATTTTGCTACCTTGTCTTCTGGAAGAAGGTTTGCGTGATAGGTGTCTAACTGCAACAGTTCTGCAATTTTTGCAGCCGTTTTCTCTGTGTCACCCGTCAGCATAGAGATATGATTTACACCTAGACTGCGCAGTTTTTTGATGGCATCTGCACTATCTTCTCTCAGTTCGTCACCTATGGCAAGACGTCCTGCATATGATCCATCAATCACTACGTGAACGACGGTGGTGTCATGCTCATCTTTAATAGGTGGTATTGAAAAGCGATCCAGGATGCGGTCATTACCGACCATGATTGAATGCTCTCCGTAGACAACAGAAATGCCTTCTCCTGAATACTCTTTGTGTTCTGAAACTTTTTCTTCATCCAGTTTGCCGCCACCATCAGTAAATGTTTGCGATATTGAACGGGCGATTGGATGATTGGAGTGGAGTTCAGCTGCTGCTGCATATTCGAGGATTTGTTGTTCTGTCCATTCATCACAGGAAATGACATCCAGCACCTTAAATACCCCATGGGTCAGCGTTCCTGTTTTGTCGAAAACAACGGCTTTTACTGATGTTAGAGCATCCAGGTAGTTTGAACCTTTAACTAAGATTCCTCTACGTGAGGCACGCCCAATCCCGGCAAAATAACCAAGGGGGATACTGACAACAAGAGCACAGGGGCAGGAAATAACGAGCATCACAAGGGCTCTGTAAACCCAAGTCTCAAACGGGGCCGCAAAGAGCAGAGGTGGCAACAGTGCAATACCGGTAGCAATGGCGACTACTGCTGGCGTGTAATACCTGGCAAAAGTCGTGATGAACTGTTCGGTACGTGCTTTCCTTGCTGTTGCGTTTTCCACGAGTTCCATCACTTTGGCGATGGAAGAGTCCTCGAATGGTCTGGTTACCTTGATGGTCAATGCACCGCTTGTGGAGATCGTCCCGGCCAAGACAGAATCTCCAATCTTTACGGACAGGGGGACCGACTCACCCGTCAATGCGGAGCTGTCCACCTGAGAAGTCCCGTCTATGACTTCTCCGTCCAGTGGGATTCTCTCTCCAGGTTTTACGAGAATTATATTATTGACCCGAATCTTTTCAGGTGCCATTTTCTGCCAGCCAAATGGGGTTTGCAGGAGTGCTATGTTGGGTTTTGCAGCTAAAAGACCCCGAATGGAACGGCGTGAGTTATTCACCGCACGCTCCTGTAATAGCTCACCAATCTTGAAAAATATCATGACACCAATAGCTTCAGCGTAAGCATGAATAGCAAAAGCTCCGCAGGTGGCTATGACCATCAGGACATTTTCGTCGAAAAGCTGGCCCCTTTTTATGGTTTTGAAAGCACCGGTAATAACATTCCAGCCAGCAAGGAGGTATGCGGCAAATGCGAGAAGAAATTCAAGATGGCCTACCCCAAGTGAATGCATCGTGTTTTCCATGATCAACTGCGTGCCAAACAACACAGCTGCACTCATAACGGCAAGAGATTCAAAACTCAACCAGTTGATTGCAGCAGGGGCGAGGGCGGGAGACTGCGAAGAGCTCCGCGTATACGGGATCAGTTCAGCTTCCGGTTCGATAAGCTTTATCTGCGCTTTTACCTCTTCGATATCCTCCGCCTGCAGGTGCAAGGTCTCATTTGCGAAGTCGAGCGAAACATACTCAACCCCCCGTATTTTCTGGATATGCCCCTCGATTTTAGCGGCACAACTCGCGCAATCTATATGTGTTATCGAGTATTTTTTTATCCGTTGTGTTCTCATAATTCATAACCGATCTGGTTGTTTTATTCGGTAACATGGTCCATTCCTGTTTTGAGAATGTCCCGTATATGTTCATCTGCAAGGGTGTAAAACACCATCTTCCCTTCTCGACGGTTCTTGATGACCCTGGACAATCTCAGCTTGTTCAGTTGATGGGATACTGCTGACTGTTTCAGGCTCAATAGAGCGCAGAGGTCACAAACACACATTTCTGCTTCACACAAAGCCAAGACTATTGATAACCGGGTGCCATCCCCAAGCGTTTTGTATAGTTCCGCAAGTGACTGTATCTGGTGTGGAGGAACCATCAGTTTTCCAACTGTACTGACAATCTCTTCGTGGATTGCCTTAACTTCACACGCTTCCACGCCTATCATAAGTTTATTCATACCTGGCTCCTCTTTCATTTTACTCACAATATATGATCATATTATCATATGATCATATATTGACTTTAATCCAGGTGACAAAAATGTCAACTGTCGTTTGAGTCGTCATGTTGAGACTGCAGAGTTGTATCTGGAAAGAGGACTGTGCAGCTCAACATGCCCCATGGGACCCAAGTGGGTGCCACCCCAAACAGCTAGAGCGATGGGGTGGCAAAGGAGACGTGTTTCAAAATAAGAGCTGCATCATTTTACTTACCAAGGTTAACAAGTTCCCTGTCAATCAGTTCTTGAAAACCAGCTATTGAGCGCTTTTTAAGCTTTCTGCCATTGATGTAAATGGACGGTGTGCCGGTAATTCCATGCTGTTGGGCTTCAACCATGTCATTGCGAAGATGGTTGATAAGTGAAGCGGACTGCATGTCTTCCTTGAATTTTGCCAGGTCCAGTCCAAGTTCATTTGCTATACGGTCAAATGAAGACTTTTGGATTTTTTTCTCAGCAAAGAGCTTGTCATGGTATTCCCAGAAATTGCCTTGATTTCCAGCTGCCAGTGCGGCAAGTGCAGCTGGTTGGGCCAGATCATGAATCTTCAGCGGCAAATTCTTAAATACAATTTTGACATTTCCTTCATTCTTCTTGAGCACCTGCTCAAGAAGTGGCGCTATCGTGCCACAATAAGGTCATTGAAAATCTGAAAAAACCGCAATGGTGACCGGCGCTTTTGCATCACCTTTCGTTGGTGCATTGGCGGTGTTGATTTTCAACACAAAATCAAGAGCAAGGGTGTAAAAAGTTTTGCTGGTACTGTCGCTCAGATGCAGGAACTGTCCCATCGGGTCTACGGTGATTGCATTGACTCCTGATTCTACAGGGATATTTCCCTGGAGTGCTCCTGTCTGGTCGTAAACGGATATGACATCTTGATCTGTCAAAATAAATGCATACTTCCCGTCAAGTGAGTGGGCAATATCGACAGGCTTACCGGTGGTATTGAATTTTCTGACGACCTCCCACTCAAGCTTTCCATCTTCTCCGCTTTGCTGAAAATCTGCATGTGCTGGTTGACTGGCCAATGTAAAAGCCAGAGCTACCATGATCATTCTTGAAATCATCTGTATATTCTCCTTGAGCGTATTGCATGGATGAACTTCTATCCGCCGTAACTGTGTAGCCCGGAAAGGAGGAAATTCACGCCATAGTAAGTAAAAATAACTGACACGAAACCAACGAGGGAAGCATAGGACATTTTTGTCCCATCCCAACCTCGCGTGTATTTGGCATGAAGTGCCAATGCATAGACAAACCAGGTTATGAGTGACCAGGTCTCTTTAGGGTCCCAACTCCAGTAGGTACCCCATGCCGAGTTGGCCCAGATCGCACCGGTGACAATTCCGGCTGTGAGCCAGATAAAACCAAAGACGATCATTTTATAGTTAATGTCATCTATGGTTCGCAGAAGTCCACTCGCTGCAGCGTTATCTTTGCCGGCAGATTGCCATTTCTTGTAGAGATAGAAAATCGCCATACCGCATGCGACGGCAAAGGCAGCGTAACCGATAAAGCAGGTGACAACATGAGCCACCAGCCAGTTGGACTGCAACGCTGGTAGTAACGGTTTGATACCCTTGCCGAACTCTGAGGAATAGGAGGCATAGGCCATTGTCAGAAACGGGAAAGGAGCGATATATGTGCCAATTATTTTCAACTTATAACTGAACTCGATAAAGAGATAGAGCACAGCAATACACAATGCAAAAAACACGAGAGATTCATACATGTTGGATAGGGGCACATACCCTATGCCTTGCTCATGAGTCTCATACCAGCGAAGAAGAATTCCTGCTGTGTTGGTTATAATTGCCGCAATCAGAGCAAAAAGACCCGCTTTTGCCGCTGTGTCGTTTTTGAAAACGCCATATGCGACATAGCAGAATGTAGCCGCCATGTAGATAAACGTTGATATTCCTAAAATGAAAGAAGATTCCATATTATGCCCTCCTCAAGCCCAGTGTCTCATCCTGGAGAAGGGCCGTAACGATCTTCTCCTGTAAGTGTTCAAGCTTCATTGTGTTTTTGTTTGTTTTACCGACAACCGAAATCACAGATCCATTATTGTCTGGTTGATATAGTACCCAGATGCGCATGTGTGACATAAAAAAGGACACATACAGGCCCAACATCATGAGAGCGCAACCTATATAAACAATCCACACACCCGGATCTTTAACAACTTTCAAGCCGGTTGCGTGGCGTTGTGCAAGGCTTAGGGTGTAGACAGCTCCCCCTCTTTGAATGCTGATGATCTCATGATCGTTCATTACCCTGGTAAGGGATGAGGACGCGTCAGTTATCTGGAGTTTATATGGACCATGACCATGCCCATCAGGTGCCGTTGAGAGAATCTTGAAGGAGACACCGAGATCATCCGATTTATGTTCTGATAAAGTATTGAGAAAAAAGGTCTTGCTTATTTGTTGGTTTGGGCTCTGGGCCTCTTCTTTTCCAACAGTAAGCTTGTATTCATTCTCTATAGCCTGATAGCTTGATTGAAAGAAAGTAACCCCTTTATATTTAAGTGGATCATTGACAGTTATGGTTTTATCGAGCACCTTCTTACCGTCTTCAAAGACAGTCAGGTCAGATCGGTACTCCTTGGGAGTTCCGTTAGGGTAATAGTCGGTTTTAAAATTTCGGCAGAATACTTCGAAATTCAAAGGGATCTCTTTATGCCATTCCCCCCGCTTATGGACTGAGGATTCTGCAGTACCTTCCGGCACCATTACAAAAGCGTCGTAGCCAAAATATTTACCAACCAAAGCCCCGCAAATAATCAGCAAGATACTAGCGTGAACGATATATGCTCCCGCACGGCTCCATTTTCCTTTTTCATGTAGATAAAGCCACTCCTGACCAGTTCCTTCCCGCTTGTTGAGGGAAAGAGGTGCAAGGGTGTTTGGTATTGCTGAAGACTTGCTTGTTTCAAAAGGATGATCTGATTTCAGTACTATTACGTCCTTGGCATTGGCGATGCTCTCCCTGGATACTGCAAGATTATCCTTTCGAATAGTTGCCAGTACACCCGGCAGACGAACCCAGGTACATATTATGAGATTAAGACAAAAGAGGATGAGTAATCCTTGAAACCAATACGAGGAATACATATTGGTCAGATCCAGCAATTCCAGGATCAGCGCGGGTTTACTCCCGTAGCGCTCAGCGTAGAATTGAAGCGACTCACCCTGCTGGATGATGGTGCCTGCTATTGAGGTTATTGCAATTGCGCTGATAATGAACAAGGCAAAATCAACGGAAGAAAGTCTCTTTATTATTGGGTTGTTTTTATTCAACATAGTAAGTGGC
>JBFHGS010000248.1:0-7403 GCA_041582995.1 Desulfopila sp.
AAAAAACCTGAAGTAATGCGGTATATCCTTCTGCTTCTTCTTCCGGGCTGTTTCAGGCAATACTATACACACTGTAGAAACCTCTATTGTTAGAAGCGGCCATGTCGACAATACCGCGTAAGAGTTGCCTCCTTTGCCGCGAGAAAAAATATTGACATACCGTGTTAGGTGAGTAAACATTACTTACCTAACAAAAAATAGCATGATCCGAAGTCGGTCTGCCGAGAATAATGTCGATCATCCAGATATATAAATAAATCAATTCTATACGTGAGCAATTCGTACATATCATGAAAATTGAAGTCATGAACATCCCTCCTGGAAAACACAAAATCATTCAGGCCTTGCGAAGGTTACTAGAGGAACGCGCTTTTGAAACAATAACCATTGCGGAAATAGCCACTGGAGCAGGAGTAACAGAAGGTCTTATCTATAAATATTTCAAAGACAGGCGGGATTTGCTTCATCAGGTTCTGAAAGAACATTACGAACAGTTTCTGGCTCAGATTGATTCTGACCTGCAGGGTGTTGACGGTGCCTTGAATAAACTGCAAAAGATAATCTGGTCTTGCATTGAGCGGTACGCTAATCACAAGGTTTTTGCCAGAATCATCCTGCTGGAGGTAAGAAATTCCGAGAAATATTTTGAGAGTGAGGCGTATCAGCTGGTCCGGGAGTTCAATCGCCTGATCATCGGGATTATCAAGGATGGTATGGATGCTGGTGAAATCAGGGACGATTTGCCACCAGCTTATATCCGTAACGCAATATTTGGTACAATCGAGCACTCCTGCCTGAACCGGGTCATTTTCAATGAACCGGTGTCCACCAGTGCAACTGCTCACGTTATTACTGACCTTATTTTTAACGGTATACGATCATAATCCGGTAGATACACTGCCCGCGCTGTCATTGACCTGAAATCTGGAGGATGAAGAGCATGAAAGACGTTGTCATTGTGGCTGGCTGCCGAACAGCAATCGGTGCATTCGGCGGCACCTTACGGGATGTAAACGGAGCTTTTCTGGCAAGTATAACTATGAAGGAAACCATCCGGCGGGCCGGTATAGATCCGGCGCTGATTGATGATATCCGTTATGGCTGTTGTATGGAATCCGCAGATACTCTGAATGTCACCCGGGTCGGTGCTCTTCTTGCCGGTATTCCGGAAAGCGTCACGGCGGTGACCATCAACCGGGTCTGCATCTCCGGCATGGAGGCGGCAATTTCCGGTATGGCAATGATTCAGGCCGGTATGGCCGATATTATCCTGGCTGGAGGAACCGAGCACATGTCCAGCGTTCCGTACTCTGTACCCGGGGCACGCTGGGGTTGTCGCCTGCAGGATCATACCTTTGTTGATAATCTGATTCGCGCCCTGCATTGTGGCTCTCATATTCTGCCCCATCCTGAGGATGGACCGGTGGATGCGACTCAACCGCCGCTCAGCCTGTGTGTCGGAAAACCTTACATTATGGGTCAGACTGCGGAGTTTATAGCCCAGCATCATGGCATTACCCGGGAAGAGATGGACGAGATTGCCCTCAGAAGCCATAACGGGGTAGAGCGGGCGACGCAGGATGGTTCCTTTATTGATGAGATTGTACCGGTCGAGGTGCCAAGGAAACGCCAGGAGCCGCTCGTTTTTGACAAGGATGAGCATTTCAGACCGGGAATGACCATGGAGATACTTCGCGCCTTGCCACCAGCCTTTATTGCTCACACCGGTACTGTTACGGCTGGTAACTCAAGCGGCATCAATGACGGATCGACGGGTTTGCTCCTGATGTCTGCAGAGAAGGCGAAGGAACTGGGACTGCAACCGATGGCACGGATAAAAGCTGTGGCAAGAGGTGGTTGTCATCCTTCAGTTATGGGACTGTCGCCGGTACCGGCAGTCAGGAAACTGCTGGCCTCTTCCGGACTCTCGCTCCAGGATTTTGAACTGATTGAAGTCAATGAGGCCTTTGCTGCACAATATCTCGGCTGCGAGAGGGAACTTGGGCTGAACAGGGAAATCACTAACGTCAACGGCTCAGGCATCGGCCTGGGGCATCCGGTAGGGTCTACCGGAGCACGCATTATGCTTACGCTGATGTATGCCATGCAACGTCGCGGCAAATCCCTCGGGCTTGCAACCCTGTGCGGTGGCGGAGGCGTTTCCATGGCTTGTGCTCTTGAAATGGTATAGCAGGGCGAGAGCCGGGCACCAGACTGCGACAGTTATTACACGCTGAGTACCACTTTTCTGAAAGATATATCGTTTGCCAGAGAACATCCATTGCTGAGGAGACTACCATGGCTAATGCACCGCTATCTCAGGACGACCGGTTACGTTACACCATTCTTAATCAGGAAAATATCAACTTTCTCATGAATCGGAACAATCGGATCAACCGCTGGGTAATTGCGGATATGATTCGTCGAACCCGATATCACTATCCGGATAAAGTCGGTCTGGTATTTGATGACATTCGTCTCACCTACGGCCAGCTCGAAGACCAGTGTAATCAGGTGGCTAACGCCCTTGCCGGACTGGGAGTGAAAAAATATGATCGTGTGGCAATTCTGGCGCATAATACCCACCACCATGTTCTTACCTGGCTGGGGTGTGCCAAGCTGGGAGCGATCTACCTGGCGGTGAATTATCTCTTAAAAGACGATGATATCGCCTTTTGCATTAATCATTCGGAAAGTACAGTCTTTATTGTCGAAGACAGTCTGTATGATCAGGTAAAGGGGGTACTTGGGAAGATGCCTTCAGTGAAGCATTATATCTGGTCGGATCAGGGGGGAAGGCTGGCACCTGCAGAGGGTTTTATCGGTTTTGATGAGTGGTTTTCAGCGGCCTCGACGGAGGAACCAGATGTGATCCTGCGCATTGAAGATCCCGTTCAGATGACCTATACCAGCGGTACAGAATCTCTGCCAAAAGGAGTTATCATAAGTAATCAGGCTCTTATCGCGCAATATATGGGGTGCATTATTGATGGGCGTTATGACCATACTGATATAAATATCAATGCACTGCCAATCTATCACTGCGCGCAGCGGGATGTTTTTATGAACCCGATCTTCTGGATCGGTGGTACCAATATCCTGATGTCACCTGATGTGGGGAAGATACTGGCGGCGATTGAGTATTGGAAGGCAACGATGTTTTTTGCACCGCCGACCGTCTGGATAGGCATCCTCAGGCATCCCGATTTTGCACAGCATGATCTGAGCAGCCTTGTGAAGTGCTATTACGGCGCATCGATCATGCCGCGGGAGATCTTGCGCGAGATGATGCAGAAATTTCCGAAAGCAGGTGTTTACAATTACTATGGCCAGACGGAACTGGCTCCGTATCATACAATTCTGAAGGCGGAAGATGCCTTGGAAAAGCTTGGAGCTGCAGGGAAGGGTGGTTTGCACATGGAATCGCGCATTGAGGATGACGATGGACATGAAATCTGTGCACCAGCAGTTGCCGGAGAGATCTGCGGCCGAGGGCCTCACGTCATGACCATGTACTACAAAGATCCCGAGAAGACCGAAACAGCTATGAAAGGAGGCTGGTTTCATTCCGGTGATCTGGGCGTCCTGGATGAAGACCACTATATCACTGTGGTTGACCGGAAAAAGGATATGATCAAGACCGGTGGCGAAAATGTCTCCTCCAGAGAAGTGGAGGAAGCGGTTTACCTGCATCCAGCGGTTGAAGAGGTTGCGGTAGTGGGGCTTGATCACCCACGCTGGGTGGAGGCGGTGGCTGCTGTGATCAAGCTGAAGAATGGAGTGGAGGCAACAGAGGATGAGCTGATGATGCATTGTAAAAAGAACCTGTCCTCTTTTAAGGTGCCCAAAAGGATCATTTTTGTTGAAGCGTTGCCTAAAACACCCACGGGTAAGATCCTGAAGCGGATGATGCGGGAAACCTTTAAGGAAATTTTCAACTGACCCGCAGTGCATATAGAGGTATGGAGCGGCGGGAGTAGCTACGTTTTTAAAAACAACACCTGCAGTGATGGAGAATAGAAGGAATCCCATGAAAACAACATGCGTGAACGGTGGTGCGTTTCTGATCAGCGATCTCGATTATCGGGATATGTTTACTCCAGAGGATTTCACAGACGAACACAGGCAGATCGCCGATACGACAGAACAGTTTGTGCGAAACGAAATTCAACCGGTGAACGACCGGATCGAAGCGAAGGATTTTGAACTGCTGCTTGAGAAGTTGCGACAATGCGCAGACCTCGGCCTGATGATGATCGATGTTCCGGAGGAACACGGCGGTATGGAGCTGGATAAAGCGACCAGTATGGTCGTTACGGAAAAGCTGGCCTTTTCCCTGAATTTCGGTCTGACCTATATGTGTCATACAGGCATAGGCATGCTGCCTCTGATTTATTATGGCACGCGGGAACAGAAAGAGCGATATCTCGGAAAAATGGTCAGTGCAGAGATTATCGGAGCCTACTGCCTCACCGAACCCGGTTCCGGTTCCGATGCACTTGGGGCAAAGAGCACGGCGACGCTTTCGGCGGACGGAAGTCACTACATTATCAGCGGGACGAAACAATTCAGTACCAACTCAGGTTTCGCTGATCTTTTCACCATTTTTGCCAAGGTTGACAAACAGCACTTTACCGCTTTTCTTGTGGAGCGAAATTATCAGGGTTTATCCTTGGGGCCGGAGGAAAAGAAGATGGGAATGTACGGATCCTCTACCCGGCAGGTGATCCTTGATGATGTACGGGTTCCCGTTGCAAATGTGCTGGGTGAAGTCGGCAAGGGGCATAAGATTGCTTTCAATGTTCTTAATGTCGGTCGTTTCAAGTTGGGAGCACTCTGCGTCGGCCAGGAGAAATATGCCCTTTCGGAAGGGGCCCGCTACGCCAATGAGCGCAGGCAATTTGGAGTCACTATCGCTACGTTTGGTGCTATTCAGGAAAAGCTTGCCGATATGACTGCTTTAACCTTTGCCTCTGAGGCAGTGGTTTATCGTTTGGCGGGGATGATCGATCAGCGGCTAGCCACGCTCGACCCTGCTGCTGCGGACTATTATGTCGATTACCAGAAAGGCATAGAGGAATATGCGGCAGAATGCGCCCTGATAAAGGTATTCTGCACGGAGTCGGCTGCAGAGGTTATTGATGAAATGCTGCAGGTGCATGGCGGTTATGGGTATATTGCCGAGTATCCTATCGAGCAGATGTATCGTGACGAGCGGGTCCAGCGCATCTATGAGGGAACAAATGAGATAAATCGATTGCTGATTCCCTCGCTGCTCATGCGCAAGATTGGCCGGTGGCAGGTGCAGGAGGTGGACCGGGCGGACTCCGCAGGATGTTGTGTTGGAGCCAGGCAAATGCTTATGAGCATGAAACGGATGTACCTCTCCTTGAGCGACAGTGCCAGAGAGCAATTTGGCAAGAGTGTCAGTGGTGAGCAGGAAATTCTGCTGGCCCTGGCAGATGCTGCGATTCAAATCTTTGTTCTGGAAAGTGTGGTTCTGCGGGCCGAGAAGGCATACTCTGCAGCAATCAGCAGTGCCACGGCTGAGCTGTATAAGGCAGTTGCTGAAATCTCTGTATTCCGGGCAAGGCAACAGTTTCTCGCTGCTGCAGAAAAATGTGCGGAATTTCTCGGTAGTACAAGTATTTCCTCATCAATCCGTATTGATATCCCTTGGAGAGCAGGTGGTCTGCTGGCCGCCAAACGATTGCTGGCCGAGGCGGTACGTCAGACAGAGAAATATGTCTTTTAAATCAGTATCTGATTACCCGTTAATTTCAGCTTGATCAGGTGAGGTGTACGCCATTAATGAAAGAGGCCCTGTGGAAAATTTCCATAGGGCCTCTTTTGCGCAGATCACGAATTGTATTCGTAACTGTATTTACAACGTTCAGGTCCTCATTTCCTCAACGCCTTGCTCTTGACTGAACATATTGAGATAGGCAGTAATTTCAGACCAATCAGGATCTGGATGGCGGCCAATAACCCTGTTAGCGAACGCTGTAACCTTTTCCATCCAGGCATGCCTTTAAGGCTCGCTGGTAATTATCCCGTCTGCTCTCAAGTTGTTGTGTTGAGACATTCTCAGGGGGCTGGGTTGGATCATATTCGGCCTGATTTACAGCCCATGTGTGACACTCAAAACGGTCATCAGATTGCTGTTGTTCGCTTTGACCAAGCTTAGGATACACATACAATTCAGATGCGAGAAGCGTAGGTCGTTTATTGACGATATCCTCAGGAGGGTCAACCACTACATACCCATTTTTTTCCGGTCTCCAGATGTAATAGGTGTTGTTACCATAGTAATAAGGAACTCCGAGGTACCAGATAGTCGTATAGGAGGGCGGTAATACTGGTGCTATTAATCCAAGAGGCGGTGCTACCACCACAAAATCTGGCCCAGAGTTGTGATACCAGACTCCACGAGAATAATGGTATTGAACATCACGATATCGAATAGTGCTGTGATGTGGTGGTAAAACGTTTATGTGTCGCCCGACACTGGGATATGCAACACCATGTCGATAACGAGTATCCATGTGATATGGTTCCATTGCCAATGCATTCCCCACTGAAGTATTCAATGTAGCAAAGGCAAATAGAATAAGAGGAAGAGGCAGATATTTATTCATAATTTTTTCTCCCGCAGGTATTCATTCTCAATACGTTATTATTACTGGACAGTGTAATTTCTACCTTCTAAACAAGCAGACATGGCTTTTCGATATCCCTCTGCCTGTTGTTCCAGTGCCCAATATCGCTGTTGTTCAAGATCGTCGTACTGTTGTTGCAGATTATCTGCCTGTTGCTGTTTGCCGGCCTCTGATGCTAGACCAAAGATTGCGCCTGTTAGTATTCCAAACACCAATCCTTCACCTCTTGCATGAGGGGCTGCCAACATTGATCCCAATACAGCACCTGTTGCAGCTCCGACTGCCACATCTGAACCTTTAGGTGTAGTGGATACCACCTCAATTCGTTGATGCGGCGCAAGTTGTTGTTGACCCGGGTCAAACCCGGACTGTTCAACTGCCCAGAGGTAACATTCATAGCGGTCCCTTTCCTGCTGTTGTTCAGTCTGATTGTTGTTAGGGTAAAAATATACGACAGTTGAGGGAGGTGTTTCTGTTGTATTAATAGCTGACTGCACTCGGACATTGGGTGAAGCGCAACCGAATAAAAGAGATGGAAGCAAACAGAGTGCAATCAGTCTGTAAGTCCCAAAAGAAACTCTCCGGTGAAAGATATTGTGTACGTTACTATGCAAGATGTTCATGCAAACCTCTTCTTGAGTATAAAAACAAAACGTTTTCAAAAAAACAGGATTCAGGCCGCCTGATTACTGTCATGTGTACAACGAAATTATGGATCAATTATGGAGGAAAAGAGGAAGTCGT
>JBFHGS010000249.1:0-7354 GCA_041582995.1 Desulfopila sp.
CATTCACCGGTGCTTTGAGGGGGGGCGATCCGTGTTGCAATCGGGAATTCATAACGATCAAATTCATTTACTTCATAACGATAAGTATGAAATTCAGGCATTCGTAAAAAAAATCACGGCCCCTGCAACCGGTACCTGCCCATGGTGACTGTGGAGATTTCTCAAGAGACATTTTAACTGAAGATTACAACTGTTTTCACGAAAGACATGCTGGGGATATGGTTTTATTATATGAAAACGATCAGTTATGTCCATGGTTGGTCTGGGCTAACTACTTTTTTTGAGTACCTTTAGTTTGATGTTTAATGATTTTTGGTTTTTATTGAGAGATTGGCTGTTTTTTATTTGCGGCTATAGGTCTTGCTGCTATCGAATAATCATTATGGACGTGTGAATCATGAATCAGAAAGAATCTCTTCAAGTACAGATAGAAAAAGCTGAGGCTGTATTGGCTGAGTCTCGGGAAAATTATGAGAAAAATCCGGAGAGCTATAGCGCACAGCTACTTCTCATGAGTGTTGAAAACCATTTGTCTGATCTTCTTAAACAGTTAGATGGGGTAAAAGAGCAGAAGTAGTTTGGTTGAAATGCTCTTTATATCTGTTGGCGTTGGTGCTGTCTGGTATCAACGCACTTCCCTCTGTTGTGTGTTCATTTTTTAGTATCAGGTAAACAGTCTCGTTGCCAGGCGAGATGATGGCGGGCTGTATTATTGCTCGATCACATTGCAGGTTTACTGATGATGGACACAGCCAGTCTCAATCATTGCTGAGTGTTTTATAACAATCTCTGAAAGACTTGAGAGTAGTTTCTGCAGTTATGGCAGTAAGCTATATTCTTTATGCATTTTTTGAGTGTATGTTCGCTCACCCCCCTTTTTCTCTGTCTATGTGAAGAGAGATTTTCTTTTCACATATTTGTTATTTCCCAAAGTGTATTTGTGAAATGTCATCGTATGTTCATGGCATTGCATTTGAAGATGCGATCATGAACACGTTCCTCACGGGTTTTGCATATGTCAGGACCGTATTCCCGGATGTGCGTGCTCTGGCTGGAGGCAGCAATTATTGCAAAATTTCTGTCTGAGGGAGGGAGGTGCATTAATAAAATAATCGATAGGTACTATTAATGTTGATGGCCATAGAAAAGAATGTGGAATCAGTTCTGCTCAATTGCAAATGGTTAATGAGTAGATTATAAGGCTATCGATGTAAAGTGTTTGCTTAAATTGCAGTGATGTTTTGGCAAGTTTCTAATTTTACATAGTTATTGCGGTGCTGTTGGTTTGGCAGTAAATGCAGGTGCATGTAAAGCATTATGAAATAGGATTTTCTGGATGACTCTTCGGACAAAGACATTAGTCGTCATCGGCACAACATTGTTGCTGATGATTGTTTTCATTATATCAATTTCAAAAGAAATTTTACTGGGTGGATACGCAAAGCTCGAAAAGGATAATATCCTCCAGAACGCTGATCAGGCTGTGCGAATGATTGACGATGAACTTATGCAGATTCGTTCTGTAGTAGGTGACTGGGCGCCATGGGATGAAACATACCAGTTCATGTTGGATGGGAATAAGGAGTACATCCAAAACAATCTCGATGATTATACAATTACGAATCTGCCAATCGATTTCTTAATGTATCAATCCACTGATGGTAAGGTTTTCTACTGCAAATATGTTGATCCGGAGAGTGGTGAGGATGCCCGGTGCCCGGAGACTTTGCTTGATTATGTGACAGTGCATCACTCCTTGTTTGAGAGTCGTGATAAAGAAAACGGCGTATCGGGCTTGATCATTTTACCAGAAAGTCCTGTTTTTGTTGCTTCTGGTTCAATTCTTACAAGTCAGTTTGAGGGGCCAGTTGCCGGCAACCTGATTGCCGGAAGATTTTTGAACGAAAAAGAGGTCAGGCGACTTGCGACGAAGGTTGATCTGTCGATCAGCCTTCAACGAATGGATGGTGATGATATTGGTGAAGATTTCAGGGGCGTTGAACAGCAACTTTCGGCTGGTAACGCAGTTGCCGTTATAGAGCAGGATGAGAATACAATCGCCGCTTATGTAGTGATGGACGATATTCAGAAGAAGCCGGTTCTTATGATGGGAATTGATCGCGCCCGTCTTATCTTTGCTCAGGGAAAAAACAGCCTGGTATATTTTATTATTGCTATTTGTGCCACCGGGCTGGTGTTTACCATTGCTGCATTGGTCTTTCTCGAAACGACTGTTTTATCCAGAATTGTTCGGTTAAATACCGAAGTAAAAGATATTGGTACTACAGGTGATTTGTTGAAGAAAACCACCATCGGAGGGAAAGATGAACTTGCAGATCTTTCAGCGGAGATCAACATGATGGTTGAATCTGTCCGGGTAAGTATCGAAAGAGATCGCGCCATTCTTGCATCAATTGCAGATGGTTATTTTGAGTTGGACATCCTGGGTAATCTGGTCTTCTTTAATGATTCTCTGGCAATAATGCTGGGGTATACGACGCAAGATCTTAACGGAATGAATTGTCGACAACTCTTAAACGTGGAATCAGCTGAAAGGATAATCGCTGCATTTCGGCTGCTGTATCGCTCAGGCAGGCCTATTACAAATATGGAAGCCGGTTTTACGTCTGGCAGTGGGATAAAGGTCTACCTCGAATCTACAGTATCTCTCATCAGAGATGCAAAGGGGAGGCGAGTTGGTTTTCGGGGGATTGCCAGGGATGTGACTGAACGGAGGAAAGCTGATGAAGAACTTCTTTATATGGCCTACCATGATTCCCTCACGGGGTTGCTGAACCGAAAGGCATTTTACGAAAATTTAAAAAAAGAATTGGCTTACGCCTCCCGTTATGAACAACAACGATCTTTGTTGTTTGTAGATCTCGATAAATTTAAAGCTGTAAATGATACCTATGGGCATGATGCAGGTGACAATCTTCTGGTGGAATTCGCTGCCCGGGTTGGAAGAATGTTACGTACAACAGATAATTTTTACCGTTTGGGTGGTGATGAATTTGTTGTCATTTTATCTGAGCCTCAGGATCAGTCACCTGAAATTGTAGCTCAAAGAATTCTGGATATGATGACCGAACCCTTTTTGATTGCATCTGAGCGAATTGATTTTGTGACCTCAAGCATAGGTATAGCTGTATTCCCGCTGCACGGTACCGATCCGGAAGCTCTTTTGCAACACGCTGATAAGTCAATGTATTACGCAAAAAATACGGGAAATTCCTTTTCTCTTAAGACCTCCTGATATGTGATATATCTTTCGCAGTTATATCTTTTTCTGATGACCCCTATATTTCTGCTTGATCAGCTGAGAAGAAAAAAGTGGACTGTATTCAGCTGTTTCTGTCGAATGTTGCCGCCTCTCCGGCAAATATTAACGGATTGGCCAGGGTGTTTTTATACTTCTGACTTCTGATACCTCACCATTTTTGCTGAAAAGAGGGGTCGATTTTTCTCCAGTTGTTGAGGAAGGCGCTCTTTTGCTGAAATGTTTCTCTGGTAGTTGCAACTCTGGATCTTCCGTATCAAGCCAATAAACCTTTCTGATAGCTGCTTCCATGTGTTGTTGTGTTAAGGGCTGTTTTACAATACTGGTGTTTCCCTTTATGCAACACCAGGACAGTTTGAGTGCGGCAGGCTAATTATAAGGTAATATACTGGGTCTCTAGGCTTATTAAATTCGAAAAGACGCATGGCGTGATTAACAAATGTTTGTGAGCGGGTGATATGAGTTGACAAATAGAAAACTCCCATTAATATCGAATGTTGTTTTGTGTCCGGCCGTAGCATGTTCTTCGGGGCTTCAGCTTGTAACCCGTCATGAGGGCAAGTGTGCTGCGATGCCGTAAGAGAAATATGCCTAAATATCGGGGAGAGAGGATAATGAAGAACGTGGTGGCTAAAAAGATAACGTGTTTTGCTTGTGGGCTTATGGCTATGGCCATGGTCTCCGGCTTTGCAGTTAGGGCTGAAGCTAATGTGAAGTTCGGTCATGTTGCACCACCGTTTCACGGTCAATCAAAAGGTGTCGATGCTTTTGCAGCTTATGTAAAAGATAAAACAGAAGGGCGCATTGATATTGCAACGTTTCCTGCCGGACAACTTGGTGGTGAACGTTCTATGGCGGAACAGGTGCAGAGTGGAACCTTGCAGCTTGCAACTGTAACCACTGCGGTAATGCAGAACTTCGTGCCGGAAGCTGCCATTATAGATATGCCGTTTATCTTTCCAAACCGTGCCACAGCCTACGCCACGCTCGATGATGAAGAACTGCAGAACAAATTCTTCTCGTATTTCCCCAAAAAAGGTTTCATCGCTATAGGTTGGACAGAAAATGAAATCCGTGATTTCAGCAATAACAAGAGACCGGTCCGAACTCCTGAAGATATAAAAGGGTTGAAAGTTCGGGTTATGAATTCACCGATCTATCTTGATACGTTCAAGCAGCTTGGAGCATCCCCTGTCGGCATTCCTTTTCCGGAGATCTATAATGCTCTGCAGACTGGCGTAATAGATGCTCAGGAGAACCCAGTTCTGACCACAGTGCTGATGAACTTTACAGAAGTGACCAAGCATGTGACCCTTACCCAGCATTGCCTTACCGAATGTGTGATCATCGTGAGTGTGGATTACTGGGAATCTTTGAGCGATGCAGATAAAGAAATTTTCAAACAGGCTGCCAGGGTCGCAACCGATACCAACCGTAAAGTAAATGCTGAATTGCATCTGAAGCTGCCCAAATCCGACATTTCTATTGAAGAGTATGCCAAGGCCAACAATGTTGAGATGATTACGCTCAGTGATGAAGAACGTGGTGTATTCCGTGAGGCCATGATTCCTGTGTGGGATAAATACCGTGAAAAGATCGGCGATGACCTGTTTGATTTTGTTCTGGCGAAAATTGAAGCGAACAAAAAATAAGTTGTAATTCAAAATTTTATGTTGTTGTGGCGGCCCGGTTGCCTGCAAAGGTATCCGGGCCGCTTTAGTCGAAGTGTGCATGTGGGGTGAAAGGTGGCGTTTTTTAAGCAAGCGGGTCAGATAATAGATCAGTCTGAAAAGGCGGTTCTGGTATGGACAATTCTCGGGCTGGCCATTGTCGGATTTGTTCAGGTTTTTACACGGTATCTCTTTAATTATTCCTTTACCTGGTATGAGGAGCTTGGGCGATATCTGGGTGTCTTCATCACCTTTCTCGGTGCTTCGATCGGAGTCAAAAGCGGTAGTCATTTTGCCATGGATCTTTTTGTGACCAGAATGCCGGCCCCGTGGCAAAATAGGCATCGGTCCGCTATCTCGTTTCTTTCAGGCTTGTTCTTTATTCTGGTGACCTGGTATTCGTGGAAGATTCTCAGTCGAATGTACGGATACGGGACCACATCGCCAACCATGGAAATTCCTATGTATATTGCGTATCTGCCTATTCCGTTTTTTTCCACTATCATGGGCATCCGCTATTTTGCAGCAGGTATGCAATTCCTCTGTGTTGCGGAACCGAATGTAAAAAACGGAGCGGAGGATACCGAATGATTGCCGTTATATGTTTCAGCTTTTTCCTGCTGCTTTTTGCGGGAGTGCCCATCGCCATAATCCTTGGAATTACCACGGTACTCTCCCTTGTTCTTTTTACCAGCACTCCGTTGCATATCATAACGCAACAACTTTTCAATGCGCTGGATAAGTTCGTTTTGCTGGCAATTCCATTTTTTATTCTGGCAGGCTCTATCATGACAAGGGGCGGTATTGCCAGACGTCTCATCGAATTTGTCAATGCGCTTGTCGGCTGGTTTCCCGGTGGCCTCGGTATTGCCGGTATTCTGGCATGTATCTTTTTTGCTGCAATCTCCGGTTCTTCCCCAGCAACAGTTGTAGCTATCGGCTCCATCATGATTCCGGCGCTGATCAAGGCAGGATACGGAGAAAAATTCTCCCTTGGCCTGATTACCGTATCTGGTTCGCTCGGTATAGTGATCCCGCCATCGATTCCTATGATTCTCTATTGCCTGGTGATGAATGTGTCGGTTGCGGAGATGTTCATGGCCGGAGTTCTCCCTGGTCTCTTTATCGGAGTTGCGCTTATGGTGTATACGTACATCATGGCAAAACGTGCAAACTGGCGGGTTGAAAAAAAAGTTTCGCTTGCTGAAATACGAACAACTGCAAGGCGTGGAGTCTGGGCTCTCATGTTGCCGCTTATTGTGCTTGGCGGTATTTATTCAGGTCTTTTTACACCGACTGAGGCCGCTGCAGTCAGCGTGGTCTACGCTCTTTTCGTGGAAGTGTGTATTTACCGGGAATTCAAGGTTCGTGAGATTACCTCGATCTGCCAGGAGGCGGCGGTGCTTTCTGCCTGTCTGCTTTTTATTCTATCCTGTGCCATGACCTTTCTCTGGTTATTGACTGCTGAACAGATACCGCAGCAACTTGCTGATATTATCATCCAGCACATTCATAGCCCGTGGATGTTTCTGCTCTGCGTGAATCTGTTGTTTCTTATACTCGGCTGCTTTATGGATGATGTGAGTGCCATGCTTATTCTGGCCCCTCTTTTCCTCGATACCTTGAACCGTTATGGCATTGATCTTGTGCATTTCGGTGTGGTGATGGTGCTTAATATTCAGATGGGTATGCTGACTCCACCGTTTGGTCTGAATCTTTTTGTCGCTTCAGGTATTACTGAAAAACCGCTTGAAAGCATTGCCCGTGGTGTTGTGCCATTTTTAGGTATTATGCTGATTTGTCTGATGTTTGTTACCTATATCCCGAGTATATCTCTGTTTCTTCCAGATCTCTTACTTCGTTAAAAGGTTGTTATGCTGAATTCTGATATAAAAAAAGAGCTGGTTGCGATTGTGGGTGAAGATCGGTACATCGACCAGATCGAAGTGCTTTCCTGCTATTCGTACGATTCATTTCTTGAAGAATCGATGCCTGATGTCGTGATTTTTCCACTTACAACAGAAGAGGTCGCAGCAATCATGAAGGTTGCTTCTGCGGCTCAAGTGCCGGTTACCGCCAGAGGTGCCGGAACCAGTGTCTGCGGAGCTCCTATTCCGGCAAAAAACGGTATTGTGCTCTGCTTTTCCAAGATGGATACGATTATAGATATTAATACTCGTGACAGGCATGTTGTTGTACAGCCAGGTGTCATTAATGGTGATCTGCAGCGTGCATTGGCACCTTTCGGTTTTTTCTTTCCTCCCGATCCCGGCTCAATGAACTTCTCAACACTTGGTGGCAATGTCGCTCTCAATGCCGGAGGTCCGCGTTGTCTGAAATATGGGGTGACGGCTGATTATGTCCTGGGTATGCAGGTGGTTCTCGCATCTGGAAAAGTTGTGCG
>JBFHGS010000250.1:0-7259 GCA_041582995.1 Desulfopila sp.
GAGATGAGGGGTTGTATTGCCTGCTATGTATGTTACCTGCAGAAGAACGGCAAGTGTGTATTGACAAAAGATATCGTAAATGACTGTATTGCAAAAATGGAGAGTGCCGATGCAGTTATACTCGGTTCTCCAACCTATTTTGCTGATGTTTCAAGTGAGATGAAAGCTCTTATCGATCGCTCGGGAATGGTGGGGCGGGCTAACGGTGATATGTTCCGGCGAAAAATTGGTGCTGCAGTTGTGACAGCAGCAAGAGTTGGTGCAATTCATGCTTTTGATACCATGAACCATTTTTTTCTGATGAGTCAAATGATCATCGTTGGCTCAAATCACTGGAATATTGGAATAGGGCCGGAAAAAGGTGAAGTGCTTGAAGATGAGGAAGGAATGCAGACCATGCGCAAACTTGGGGAGAACATGGTCTGGTTGCTTGAGAAAGTGAAGGCTTAACCCGTTTTATCCGTTTTAGTTAAGCTGTGCCACGATCATGCACATATCGCTGATAGTTTCTGAAGTTGATCCTTGGCGACCTGCTCCAGAGACACGCTGCCAAATCTGCTGCTATCGATTTCCGGGAAGCGCTCCGCCATCATTTCTTCAAAAGACATTGTTTTCGCTAACGTTGAAACTTTTGTCCAGTAGTCGAGTACATCTTCCAGGTATTCTTTTACCTGGAAGGCACGGGAACCGGCATCATAGATAGTACATCTTTCTAAAGGGTACGATGGTGCTTCAAAGTTTGATTCAATAAACTCTGGCGCTAGCAGTGAGTTGCAGCGCATTAAATCTGTGCCGGTTATTTTTATAGATACTTTTGACTCGTTCGTCGGCACGAAAAACCGACCTTCGATATAACAGACATGTGTTCCTTCATAGCCCGGGAAGTGTTTGCGACAGGCTTCGTCAGCCTCAATCAATTTTTGTTCACTGATCGGGCCGCCTATGGTGAAGAACAGAATTGAACCCAGTTCTGTGCCTTGTTTGACTGCTTCCTCTATCATGATGTCCAATCCATGTTTGAGGCTGGTTCCGGTGGCCACAACATCACCTATAATGATCTGTGCTTTTGTAGGAAATGTTATTTTCTTGTATTCATCTTCTGTTATATGCCACTGTTCTGATCCCTCTGCTATTCTGGCCCGCTGGGCAGTTACAAAAGAAGAACTATGATTATTCCAGCCAAAGGCCTTAGAAAGAGCACCCCGAAGGCCGAAATTTAGTCCTCCCCGGAGGATATTGAAAACCACCGAACGGTTTTCCTGCAAATCTAATGACGTTGTGTTCTGGGTGAGTCGAAGGAACGTCGCACATGCCTTTTCGAGCTTGTCGGTATAGTCGCAACCCATTACAAGAGGGTCATTACAAATGGCTCTGGTTTCAGGAGTGGAGAGAACATACCGGTTTACCGTAGTTTCTACGTTATCCTCGATCCGATATACTACGCTATTCTTTTCTCTGTGAATTTCTTTGAGCATAATTAAAATATATATGTGAGAACAAAAACTTAAGTGGTTATTGTAAGTGGATCTATCGACAAATACGTATCAATCTGGTTTGCCGGAGGTTGCGATACGGGCACGACTATACCCACTATGCGGTAATGTTGCACCCTGCTTATACGGCTTTTAGATCAATTTATTCTTCAAAGGAGGTAATAAGGTTTTAGAGGCTGAAAAATACAGGGATAAATTTCAGAAAAGCAAACATGCTAACCTGATGTGTACAATGGAGTGGCAGAATGTATCTCAGGTATGGCTTTAAGGTGGTCACATAAAATATTTCCTGATAACCTGAGTGACTAACCTTTTGAAAATCCAAAATGCAGGTACATATATTATGTTAATTTCGGGCAAGCAGGAAGCGCTGACAACACTCTCCTGTATAAGATTGACCTGCTTACGGAGCATAGTGTTTCTTAAAATTTGAACAAATTCAGAGATGGGGGTGTATGCGTATTCGTCAGGTGCAGTTTACCATTTTTTCAATAGCAGTTACCGGCAGCGTGTTTGCATACCTGCTGTCGAAAGTGTCCTTTGTTGATGTCCTGAATATTATAAAAGATATTCCAGTTCTTTGGATTGCTCTTTTTGTCCTGTTTTCATTTACTATGAGTGGATTCAGAGTCTGGAGATATCAGTTGCTTCTAGGGATGTCCGGGTACAACGTCAGTTCGTTTCCTCTCTTTCTGGTAACCCTGGTACGTAATTTTTTCTCTGATCTGTTGCCGGCGCGGCTTGGGACTCTCGTCTACATCTATCTTATCCGCACCAGGTTGGGTATACCTCTTGCCCCAGCAATGTCCAGTTTTGCGTATTCATTTCTCTTTGACATTATGTCTTTGTCAATACTTCTCGTTCCGGCAACGCTGGTGGCCGGTTTTGGATTCAGGTCATCATCTGTTCTCTGGGCGGGTGGAGTTGTACTGGCGGGGATAAGCCTTCTCATTTTGCAGGCTCTGCCGTGGATATCACATATGGTTGCCAAGAGTATAACAACCTGGAAAGTAATTCCAGAAACGTGGCGTGATCGGATTCACGTTGAGTTGAAAAATACAGAAAAGCATCTGCTTCTGGCCAGGCGGAAAGGAATGTACTGGCGTATACTGGCCTTGTCTCTTGGGGTTCGCAGCTGTAAGTATCTCGCACTGTACGTTTTGCTGCTTGGGCTTGTGCTTCCACAGGGGTATCAGATTCAGGATTTTCCACTCGCAAAAGTTTTTTTAGGGCTCTGCAGTGCTGAACTAGCCAGCAGTCTTCCGATATCAGGTATTGCCGGTTTTGGCGCATATGAAGGGGCCTGGTCGTTGGTTTTTCAGCTGCTTGGTTACGAAGAGCGTATAGCAGTCCTGACAAGTATATCACATCATCTCTTTACCCAGGTGTATGGCTACAGTCTTGGCGGAGTTGCACTGCTTATACTGATGTTACCGTATTTTGCAGGAAAACAGCGGAAGAAGAGTGCAGTACGGGAAAGATCGGACTGTATTTTCTGGTTGCAGTTTGGTTTGAGTATTGGTCTTTGCACGATTGTCGCCTCTTTCATTTTACTATCAGGGAACGTGAGCGGTGCAAAGAAAAGTGATGTCATGCTGCAACCAGGTATATCAGCAGAGAGTGAGGTGCAGGGGGCAGAGGTCCTACGTGCAGGGGTGCTGGTTTATGAAGAATCTGGTGGGATAGCTGTTGCGGATATACGTACCGGTGAGTCAAGGAAATTGACTGGAGATGGCAGTTATCCCCGTTGGTCGCCAGATGGGCGTCATGTTGCATTTGTTCAGGGTAACTATATCATGCTCATTGATGTTGAAGATGGTATGCCTAAAAAATTATCTGAAGTCCGGGATCCGCGGGCAGTGTGTTTCACAGGCGATGGCAAGGCTGTTCTGTTTACCGATGGCCAGGTTTTACGTCAGGTCGAGTTGCAAAGTCTGCAGGTGAAAGATGTTTTACGAGATGGCAGGTTTTTGGAAATTGATATATCCGGGGATGGAAGACTACTTACAGCTACAGTGAAAACTGTTACCGGATTTAAAGTACGCCTCTATGATTTGTACTCAGGAGAAGGACGAACGGTTGCGCGCGGCTGTTCTGCCTCGCTCTCACCAGATAGCAGGTATGTCACTGTAAATAGTGCAGATCACGAAGTGCTGTACCTGTACGCTTCAGATAGTCTGCAGAAGGTTGGAGAAGTACAGGCTCCGGCTGGGTATCGTTTTGACAACCAGTTCTGGTCGAATGATCAGGAGTTGCTTGTTTCCACCTCTGAAGGTGACAGTAAAAACATTTATATACATAATGTGCTGCGCGGTACTGCCCGAAAGGTTACCACCTCCGGGCAATGTGATCGTGCAGACCTGTATGTGAACGGCATTTCAGAGCGATTCTGAACCTGTGTGCGAGGGAGTGGTCTCTGTTTCGTTTTCAGTTTGTGGTAATTATTCGAAAGCGTGTGCCTTTATAGTCCATGATCACGCCTTCCCAGGTGATTTTTTCAAGTTTCAGTCCGGCTTCAATATTTTCCCCTTCACGCCTGATGTTATTATTCACAAGTATCATCCGCTTGTCGGGATTTTCAGCGTAGGTGTGGCCGGCAAACTTCATTTTCGGAATATTTGTGCGTACTACAGACGAAAGCTCTTCAATAAAGGGGATTTCGATGTCGGTGTCAGTGGCCGGGGGCGTTTGAAGTGATTCAGATAAAAGTGGCAAGCCATTTTTCTGGAGTAGTATTGGTGCAGGCTGCAGGGTTAGTGGCTGATCTGTAACTTTTGGTGCACTGGTTATGACCGGGAGTGAGAGTTGGCTATTTCTCTGTTCAGAGTGACGTGCTGTTGCAGGCTGGTCTGATGGAGCAATGGCATTTTCAATGCTATTCCGTGGATGTTGTACGATAGGGAGCATGGCTGGAACGTTGAGTTCCGGTACTGTGGATTTTTTCTGAATCGTGTACGGGAGATGATCCCGGAGAAGTAATACGGCCATAATGAGGCAGATGGAAATCATTCCGGGAATTGCTATTTTGGCCAGGTTTTCAGTCCGTTTCCTTTTGTATATTGAAAAGCCGGGGTAAAGAGTATGCTGGGTCTGCAGGCCGGGGACGTTTCCTTGCTGGCGTTCTTTATCGGATTTTTTAAGGGCTTCAAGAATATACGACATAATCCGTTATTGCCTTATTGCTGTGTCATCAGTGGACTGCTGAGATTCAGGTCCATTGAGATTTGTAATATGAACCGGCGGTGAAAGTTGAATTGTGCTGCTCTGGTCCGGGTTTTCTGTAGTTGCTGGAATCGATTGTTGCTTGTTAGCTATAGAGGGTGGTATTGCAGTTTCTGTCGGAGTTGGTTCACCCGATTTTGCTATGGTGTTGAAATATCGCGGTACGAGATATGTCGCAGAAATCATTATGAAAAGTATGATTAATGAAAGTGCGAGAACGAATTTGGAACTACCACGTAACCGTTTTTTGCTGTTAGTTGCAAATATTTCACGACCGGCTCTTTTCATGATCCTGAGATCAACATGATCTGCACTTTCTGCATAGGCTCCAAGCAGGGCACGGTCACACAGCAGGTTAATGAGACGTGGGATACCTTTCGTCAGCTTCGCAGCATGTCGAATTGCCGCATCAGAAAAGAGCGCATCGTTATTACGCCCGGCAACCGCCAGTCGATGCTGGATGTAGAATTTCACGTCCTGTGGTTGTAATGGCGTGAGATGATATCGGCTTGTTATGCGCTGATTCACCTGAGAGAGCTGAGGTTTGTTGAGAATATCACGCAGTTCAGGCTGTCCGATGAGGATTATCCGTAATAACTTATGTGTATTCGTTTCAAGATTTGTGAGCAGACGAAGCTGCTCCAGTACATTAATATCGAGATTCTGAGCCTCGTCAATGATTACAGCTGTAGAGCGTCCCTCTCCATGCGAACGGAGAAGAAAATCATTTAAGCTGTCAATATAGGTTTTTATCGAAGCTATTTCTTTTCCTGATACTATTTCAAGTTCTTCGCAGATTGTTCGCAGCAGGTCGCGCGCCGTGAGTTTTGGATTTAAGACTATGGCAATGTCTGTTTTTTCAGGCAGGTGGCCTAACAGACAGCGGCAAACCGTTGTTTTTCCTGTACCTACATCACCGGTAAGAAGGATGAGACAGCCATCACCATCAATGCCATAAAGCAGATGAGCAAGGGCCTCCCTGTGCAGCTCACTCATATAGAGGTAGCGCGGGTTCGGTGATATTGCGAAAGGTTTTTCGGTAAGACCGAAATAACGGGTGTACATGTCAGGCTATTATATGCAACAATTAACAGGAGAGAGGATCTTTGTATATGAGTTACCCTGAATTCAGGGAACTCTGTAGTCTTAACCCCTGCAGTATATGGTAAAAAGGGGATTTTTTCCATCTCTCTTTATTTTATCTTGTAACTCTCATGGTTACCCCCTAACATAGAGTGAAATTGTTGAAAAGTTATTGAATCGTTTAAATAATGATCACCGGTAGGATATGCCCGTATATGAATACAAAGCTCTGAATAGTGCCGGTAAAAATATTAAAGGCATTATTGATGCTGAGAGTGAAGCACAAGCGAGAAGCAAGCTGCGCTCTGCCGGCAAGTACCCTGTCACAATAAAACAGTCAAAAACGCGCTCTCAGGCATTAGGAAAAAAAAGCGGTGGGGTTGGTCTGTTTGAGCGTATCAAGGCAGAAGAAATCCACGTAATGACACGCCAGCTCGCGACCCTTCTTGGTGCAGGGATACCGTTGGTTCAGTCGATATCATCTTTGGTGGATCAGACGAGCAACCCGGCCCTAAAGAGGGTTCTTGCCCAGGTGAGAGAGAAAGTAAACGAAGGTGAAACGCTCACCCGGGCTTTACGCGATCATCCTAAATTGTTTTCAAACATCTATGTCAACATGATCAGGGCAGGTGAAGCGTCTGGTTCTCTTGATGTTGTGCTGGAACGTCTGGCTGATTTCGGTGAAAAGCAGCAGGCTCTGCAGGGGCGCTTGCAGGCTGCGCTGATATATCCTGTATTCATGGCGGTTATCGGTTCAGCGATACTCTTTGTGCTGGTCACCTATGTGGTGCCGAATATTACTCAGGTTTTCAGTGATATGGGCAGAGTGTTACCCTGGCCCACCCGTTTTCTTATCGAACTGAGTGATTTTTTGAAAAATTACTGGTGGATAGTTGTTGGACTGCTGGTACTTATCATATTCAGTCTGAGGTATTTTGTTAATACGCCCGTCGGTCGATCATTATGGGATTTACTGAAACTCCGCGCCCCGGTGGTTGGAAATGTGGTCCGTAAAGTTCTTTTGGCTCGTTTTGCCTCAACCCTCGGCAGCCTTCTGAACAGCAGTGTCGGCCTTATGACGTCCATGCAGATCGTGAAGACTCTGGTCGATAATGTGCAGATTGCAGAGGTGATTGATGAGGCAATGGAGCATATAGAGAAAGGGAAAAGCATGACGGTTTCACTTTCACAGTCCCCCTGGTTTCCCCCGATGTTTGTGCAGATGATTTCCGTTGGTGAACAGAGTGGGAACCTGGAGGGAATGCTTGAAAAAGTAGCGTCCTCGTATGAGCGTGAAGTAGAAACAGCAATATTGGGAATGACCTCGCTTATTGAGCCGGTCATGATTGTTTTAATGGGGGCGGCTGTAGGATTTGTGGTTCTTTCGATTTTGCTGCCTATCTTTGAAATGAATCAGATGGTTGGGTGATCCGAGCCTATACAAGATGGTCTTTCCCGGGA
>JBFHGS010000251.1:0-7237 GCA_041582995.1 Desulfopila sp.
CCTATTGGGAAAAGAATAGTCGGGCTGTTTTACTGTAGTTCCTTGGTGAAGAGAAGTTCTATTTGTCTTCAACTTTACCAATACGTGCTTTCGATGGTCAGTTTTTCATGACGAGTTACCTCGTGATGTTGATGTAACATCCTGTTACTTAGGGATAATAATGTTTTCCGTACGGCAAGTTAATAACGTCATTCTATGCTTTGAAAGGTGGATGAAACCAGAAAGATACCCAAGCTGACAGACCATCTTTTATGTTGTGTCATTATCTCTAAAATATCCTCGAATTTCGATTTCTACCAATTGTGCAATCAGTGCAATTGAATATTTATAGGAAAAGCATTTAAAATACGCTACTCTAGGCAAAATGGCAGTTGAGAGTTGTGGGGATGTCCATCTTCAGGCGGAATACGTCAGAAGATTTTCTGTCGTTTCACCCCACTCTTCTGGAAGCAGCTTGGAACGGATATACCACATGGAGTTAGTTTATTTCGTGCGTTTTTTGAGTAAAATCTGGTGATAGAGTTTATAACTCCAGATCCTTTTCCACGAACATTTCCCCGGTTATGCCCAGTTTTCCACTCAACATTACACATTTAAATTACCGTAATCCCTGATGCCGCAATGCATTTGAAAATGGTTATGGCACAAGAGTTTCTGTAGGAAGAGATCTGTGAAGCAAAAATTGTTCAACCTGATATATTCAACCCGCTTTCGGCTCATTGCCAGCCTTTTGGTAATGTCACTGTTAATTGGCACATTCTCTCTGCTTGTTGGAGGTAATATGCTTTATTCGTCAGTGTTGAGTGAGACCCGTAATCGGGTCCGGCAGGATCTGAATGTGGCCCGGCTGCTCTACGATGAGAGGATTGACTCAATTCGGCTGGTACTCGAGATCGTTGCTGATTGCTCAGAATTTCAGCAAGCTTTGGTCTCCGGCGATCGCCTTTTCCTCGATAAACAGATTAAGATTTTCTCAGATCGTATCGGTTTAAATTTTGCCGGTATTCTTAATGAAAAAAAAGAATCCTATGGACGACTCGACGGATCAGCTGCTGAATCCGGTACTCAAATAGGCATAAACCCTCTTGCAGTTCATGCGTTGACAGAAGGTACAACTGTTGCAGGGACTTTCGTAATGGATCAGGATAGTCTTCGCTATGAAAATCCTGAACTTTTTTCTCAGGCTCAGATTCCTATTCCAGAAAACATTACCGCTCATAATGGACAGGAATCAGCTATTGCCAAGGGGTTAGCAGTTGGCGCAGCAGTTCCGGTAAAGCTTAATGGAAAGGTGATTGGTACTATTTACGGAGGTGTTCTGTTAAACAGGGACACTGCATTCGTGGATCAAGTTGGAGAAACCGTGTTTCGAAATGAGGTGTATAAAGGCAGAAATGTTGGAACATCTACAATATTTTTGGAAGCACAGCGGATATCAACAAATGTAATGAACGAAAAGGGTAAACGTGCTCTTGGGACATATGCTTCTGAAGAGGTCTTCAAACATGTTCTGGATGAAGGAAGGCTGTGGACAGATCGTGCCCGGGTACTGTCTGATTGGTATATCTCTGCCTATGAACCAATAACTGATATTTTTAATACACGTGTAGGTATGCTGTATGTCGGAACGCTGGAAGATAAATACCTGGACGTTCGTAAACAGGCGATTGTTCTGTTTGCGTTCATTACCTTTGCGGGGGTGATGCTGTCAGTTGTTCTGGGCTGGTACCTGACAGGGATTATCATGCAGCCGGTTAATGGCTTGATTCGCGCCAGTATCGATATTTCCAATGGTAATTTCTCTCCGGATATCGGTCCCCCTTCAAAAGGCGATATGGGAGTGTTGCAGCGTGAATTCAAGATAATGACCGAAGCGTTACTGGAGCGTGAAAAACGACAGAAAGAAGAAAGTGAAAGTGTCCTGATTCAATCAGAAAAGCATGCCAGTGTCGGTAAACTTGCCGCTGGTGTCGCCCATGAAATTAACAACCCGCTGACAGCGGTACTGACTTTTACTCATCTGATTCTGCGTCGTCAGGATTTAGCATCAGAAGTACGGGACGATCTGGAGACGATTGCGAGTCAGACCGAGCGGGTACGGAAAATCGTCAAGAGTCTTCTTGATTTTTCCCGCCAAAGCCGTCTCGACCCGCAGCCAATGGACCTGAATCTGGAACTGGCCAAAAGTGTCAAACTTCTGAGCAATCAATCGCTTATTAAAGGTGTTGAGTTGAGTTTCAATGGAGCCACCGGTCTGCCAATGTTTTCTCTGGATCGTAACTTATGCCAGAGTGTTTGGATCAACATGATAATGAACGCCCTGGATGCTACTCAACCCGGTGATAGTATAGAAATATCCACGCAGCAGGTAACTGCTGATGGCAAAGACGGGGCAGAAATTTTCATAAAGGATACAGGATCCGGAATAGAACCGGAAATTTTAGATAAACTGTTTGATCCGTTTTTTACGACAAAAGAGGTAGGAAAGGGGACTGGTCTTGGTCTTGCCGTTTCTGCCGGAATAATAGAGCGACACGAAGGAAATGTCAGAGTTACCTCAACATTAGGGGAAGGAACATGTTTTACTATCTGGCTGCCGGCAACCAGACTATCCGGCCAACACTGCTCTTACCCAACAAAATATCTTAGGAGAGGCGCATGAAAGTTTTGATTGTTGATGATGATACGATCGTCGTGGAAAGCTGCCGGAGGATATTGCACGCCGAAGGTATTGAAACACAGCAGGCAGGGACTGTTGAGGATGCCAAAGCGGTGCTCGATACAGAGGCTTTTGCTGCCATGATTACAGATATTAAAATGCCAAAGCAGGACGGTTTTCAACTGATTTCCTGGGTAAAAAAACACAGGCCGGAAATGCTGGTGCTGATGATGACCGGATACCTGACACCGGACACCCAAAACACAGGACTCTGTTCCGGTGCAGATGCCTTTATCGCCAAACCGTTCACACCCGATGAACTGCTGGAACAACTTTATAATAAAATAAAATGAAAAAGATACCTGATTGTCCCTCATTCGCAGTTTGCGAAGGTGAGGTGTGAGACGTGGAAAAAAAGGAAATAGTCACGTATAAAAATTTATCTCTATTTCCGCGTAGTTTATCACAACGAACTACTGTTCCAGAAAGTTACGCCTTATACGCAACTTCAGAGAAACTGAGTTTTATGGGTAATCACCAATAATTTACAATTTTAAACAACAGAAATAACACATGGAGGAGAAAATTTTGATTCAGAATATGTTGATTATAGACGATGACGCCGCCGTGCTCATGTCCTGTGAGCGGATATTTACGGAAGAAGGTTTTAACGTGGAGGTTGCCTCAGACCCGAACAAAGGCCTTCAGATGGCAATGCAAAAGAAATATACGGTAATTCTCTGTGATTGGCAAATGCCCGGTCTTGACGGGCTCGATGTTGTGGCAGAACTCGAAACACGGGCTCCTGAGTCAACAGTTGTGATGATTAGTGGTTATCCATCTATCGGGCGTGCCACCGAGGCAATGAAACGTGGGGCAATGGATTATCTGGCCAAGCCATTTACCCCCGAAGAAATTACAGCTACTGTGCAGAAAGCAGTTCGTAATAAGTTACACAGTGACAAGAAGACACTAGGACGATTTGAACAATTGCTGAACAAGTTCCCTGTTCCAAGCATGGATGATAAAGGTCCGAAAAATATCGCGGAGACAGTGGCCCAGAATATCGGAGTATCCAAAGCTACATCACCGTGGATTTCTCTTTTCGTTCTGGGTATTATGGCTGGTGCATATATTGGATTTGGTGGTCTTTTTGCCGCTTCAATCACGTTTGATATGAACCCGGCCTGGGGTATAAGCATGAAAAAACTGATGGCTGGTATCGCCTTCAGTATAGGACTTATGTTTGTGGTTATTGCCGGAGGTGAGCTTTTCACGGGTAACAACCTCATGATTTCCAGTATCGTCACCGGTAAGGTGACCTGGAAAAAAGTAATGGCTAAATGGGGACTGGTGTATGTTGCCAATTTTATCGGTGCAATCCTGCTTGCATTATTATTCTATTTTTCCGGGCTATGGAAAACCGGAGGTAATGGACTGGGGGAAGCTGCAGTAAAGATTGCAGCGGCTAAGGTTAATCTGAGTTTAGGGGAAGCTTTTGTCCGTGCTGTCGGCTGTAACTGGATGGTGTGTCTGGCTGTCTGGATGGCTCTGGCTTCCAGGCAGGTGATCGGTAAAATATTCGCTATCTTTTTTCCGATTATGGGTTTTGTCGCCATTGGTTTTGAGCATTGTGTCGCAAATATGTATTTTATCCCAAGCGGTATTTTCCTCGCACGGTGGGCAGACCTTGCCCCTGCAGGTGTTGATCTTTCGACACTGACCTGGACCGCTTTCTTTATTAATAATTTACTTCCTGTAACCATTGGTAATACCATTGGCGGTGTTGTTTTTGTTGGACTTGGTTACTGGGGTGCATATCTGCGGTCTCCGCAATAAACGTCTCTATTACCACTGCTTACGGTTCCCATGTATCCCATGGGAACCGCCTTTCCTCTCAGTTCGCACCTGCAATATATCGCTTATTCAACCATTTCCTGCAGTGAGATTACTCTTGCAGGTGTATTAACCATTCAGCTCGGACCGTTTTCTCGGTACAATCAGTTTTTATGTCAACTGAACTCTTGTATGTATCAAGAGGGAACTATTGACACTATTTTCAGGTACGTTAATACTTCGAAAAGTGTATACGATCTTCCATGGAATGCGCTTTTCGTATTCGGCAAATCTTTTAACATTCGAAAATTATAATGTTTTCAATTTGATATTTTTTGAAGACAGTGCTGTGAGTAGAGGTTTTGATATGCGAGATAACAGGGGGGCAATCTTCAAAGAATGGAATAACATGATTGACGGAAAACCCGTTGATTCTGCACTGGTCCGTCCTGAGATACTCAAATCCTGGCTTGAGTGTCGGAAAAATGGCATTCATGCTCGTGAAACAATACATCGAAACACTGATGCCGGGAAACTGTTGAAACGTTCGGCAGAACTTGTTTCGGCCGCCAAGCCCTTTATGGCAATGATTAACGAGATCATTGCCGGTAGCGGTTTACGTATAGATTGTATCGATCACGACGGATTTTTCCTCTGTGCATGCGGTGATCCGACACTTCTGAAGGAATCTGAGAGTAATGGCCTCGTTACCGGGTGTGATGTCAGTCTGAACAGCTTAGGAACCAATGCTGCCGGGCTTTGTCTTTCGCTCAAGCGACCGGTTCAGGTGCTAGGGGCGGAACACTATAATATCAACTTGCATAATCTTAACTGTTCGGCAACTCCTATTTATGCTCCCGGTGGTATCCTCATTGGCGCTTTGAATATTCTCAGTTATGTAACCCCACAGAACAGGCAGACCCTTGGACTGACCACCAGCATAGCGATGGCTATCGAGAATCAGCTTGCATTGACCAGAACAATTACCTCCCTCAAGGTATCCAATTCCCAGTTAAATACTATTATGGAGTATCTGCCACAGGGCGTTGTTTCTCTGGATAAATCAGGCCAGGTCGACAGTTACAATAAACGAGCCCTTGAAATGTTCTCAATTTCCAAAAAGGGCAACACGCACAGCAGAATCAGCACATTAAAAAGCATCATTGATTCTTTGCCGCTATCCACGCAAGGCAAACATCGGCCTGACCAGGAATACACTATCCAGGTTGGTGAGAGAAAAAAGTCCTTTGTTATAAATTCTCGCAGAATAGAGGATGGTGAAAAAACACTGGTGATGATCGAAGATACTGGTCGGATAATGAGTCTTTCTGCGGCACAGTCTAATCGAACAAGTTACACATTTTCAGATATTTCAGGAAAATGTCCGCACATCAAAGAAGCTAAAAAACTCGCAGCCATGGTAGCCACTACCGGCTCCAGCGTTTTACTTGTCGGGGAGTCTGGTACAGGAAAGGAATTGTTTGCTCAGGCCATTCATGCTGCAAGCAATCGTTCACGTTACCCTTTTGTGGCAATAAACTGTGGGGCTATTCCCGCTGATATTATTGAAAGTGAACTCTTTGGATATGAGCCGGGTGCTTTTACCGGAGCGCGTGAAGCCGGCAAACCCGGACGATTGGAAACTGCTTCCGGTGGTACTCTGTTTCTGGATGAAGTAGAAGCTATGCCGCTAAGTTTTCAAGTGAAATTACTGAGGGCATTTTCATCTAAAAATCTGGTACGGGTAGGCGGTGTCAATGAGATTCCTCTGGATATCAGAATTATTTCTGCTTCGAAGGTAGATCTTCTTGAAGAAGTAAACCAGGGACGATTCAGGGAAGACCTGTATTACAGAATTGCAACTTTCCCTTTGCATATTCCTCCGCTGCAGGAGAGAGGGGGGGATATCAGGATTCTGACGTCACAATTCCTCAGTCAGCTGAAGTCTGAATATTCAAGGTCTGATATTTTTGCTGAGGAGCCTTTCTACGAAGCTCTGGAGGCATATTCATGGCGAGGAAATGTAAGAGAGTTGAGAAATACCATTGAACGGGCCGTTCTCATGGGTATGGAACACAACTGCCTGACTCCCGCACATCTTCCACAACAGATACAGACCGCATGGATGACGCAAAAGCTCAAGCAACGGGCTGTAAAATATATATCACATGAATCAAGCGGTAAAAGGTCTCTTCTGAAAATTGCCGAAGAGACTGCTATTCTGATGGTGCTTGAGGAGGAAAAAGGCAACATATCACGTTCTGCAAAACGTCTCGGTATTGCCCGTTCCACCCTGTATCAGAAAATCGAAGCAAGCCCTCAACTGGTCACTGTCGTAAATTCAGACAGTCGTATGAACTGACCGATTATGCTACAGTCCTGACTCGCTGAGATGCCTGCATCTGTTGCATCCTCATGTGATTACACCTTATTCTCAGCGAGAATGGTAAGGCGTTAAGTGTCAGGTGTCAGCGTGTACTTTAATTCGTGTTGCAAATATTCAATATTAAAGTGAATGTTGCGATTTTTCGAGTTGCCTGCGAGAAATGAATATCACGCCTCACTGTTCAATCCTACCTTCTCACCTGTTTAAGCTGAGAAGGAGGGGTGAGCAGGTTTTCAATAATCCCAAATATTGTAAACGAAGTTTCCGTGTTTTCTCCTGATGTCCGATTTTACGACAATACAGATCGTGACTCTTTCCTCTTTAGATAATAATACGACGACAATACAGCCTCTTAA
>JBFHGS010000252.1:0-7215 GCA_041582995.1 Desulfopila sp.
ACGTATCAACGCTGTTGAGGGAATCGCCAGAGGTGTGGTCGACGGCACCACCAATACCGATCTTTTCCTTGTCGAACGGACCTCTCCCTACACCATCGTGCACAGCGAATTACGACAACAACCCAATGGAAATGACGGTCTTCAGCCCGCACGTCTCAATTCACGCCAGATAGGCGAACTTGCAAAAGCTTCACTTCTGCTCGAAAAACATTTCGGCTGTCCGCAGGATATTGAATGGTCATTCGATGCTCACGGTATACTTTTCATCCTGCAGAGCCGGCCGATGCTTGCCAGTGAAGCGAAAGAGCGCAAGAATACGGAAGTAAAAACATCTCTGCCGGAGACCGGCGACCCTCCTTTTCTGACCGGCGGCATTTGTGCCAGCGGCGGGATAGCCTGCGGAAATATATACCGGGTTGATTCTATCGAAGAAATGCGATCTTTTCCCAAAGGGGGGGTACTTGTTCTACGTCACCCGATACCTGAATGGGCTCCACTGGTCAGCCATGCTGCAGCGGTAATTGCAGAAACCGGAACCGAGGCAGGACATCTTGCCACAATAGCACGAGAATTCGGTATTCCCGCTCTCTTCGGACTGGAGCAGGCGATGTCAACCCTTGCCGATGGCGAAACAATCACCGTAAACAGCAGCGCAGCAAAGCTCTATCGGGGACGCCGCGAAGATCAGCTCAGTAACAGAGCGGTCAGAAAAAACATCATGGCAGGCAGTCCGGTGCAGCGTATTCTCACAGAAGCACTGCAACTCATCACGCCACTCAACCTCAATGATCCGGCATCACTGCAGTTCAAATCCTCCTGGTGTGAGACCTTGCACGACATTACCCGGTTTTGTCACGAGAAATCGGTCTCAGAGATGTTCAATTTCGGGCGAATAAACCATTTCGACAAAGGTACAGCCAAGCGCCTGGTTGGTGACGTACCGCTGGAGTGGTGGGTTATCAACCTTGCTGATGGCTTCCGGGAGGGTGTGACCGAAAACGCCAAAACCATTCGTATCGATGATATTGTCTCTGTTCCAATGCTTTCTATCTGGCAGGGAATCTCCGCTTTCCCATGGCAGGGACCGCCACCGATGAGCGCCAGAGGTATGGGGTCTATAATTTTTCAATCAACTATGCGGCCTGACCTTGATCCGGCAGTAGCTTCCCCCCTCACCACAAAAAACTACTTTCTGGTCTCAGCGAATTTCTGCAACCTCAGCGTGCGGCTCGGCTATCATTACGCTATGATCGAAGCCTATATCAGCGAACTTCTAACCGAAAACTATGTGACATTCAGGTTTAAGGGAGGAGCTGCGGACACCCAAAGAAAGGCTGTCCGGGCCAAGTTGCTTGCAGAAGTTCTGCAACAATCCGGATTCAGGGTGGAGTTGCGTTCAGACGCACTTCTTGCCAGAGTGAAAAAACAGTCTGCAGAATATCTCAGGCAGCGCCTGCAGATTCTCGGCTACCTGACATTGCATGCCCGCCAACTCGATATGGTCATGAATCAGCCACAGGCACTGGAGAAGTACAAAGAAAAATTTCTGAGGGACATTAAAGAAATGCTTAAGAAGGATCCTGCCACCCTGGCGGGTCCGAACGCGTGGGAGCCGGATTATGCCGACAAATAGTAAAATTATGCTGGTTGACGATGAACCAGATTTTCTGGAAATCATGGGCAAGTTTTTTACGAGACGACATCTTGAGTTCGTCTCTGCTGGTGGATGCCTGGAAGCCCTTGACTTACTGAACCTTCATCACATTGATGTGGTGATTATGGATGTCAGTATGCCGGGACTGAGTGGTATAGAGTGCATGGCCGAACTCAAAAAAATTCAGCCTGAACTTGAAGTTATTATTCTCACCGGACATGGTTCACTCAACACCGGTCTTATCGGCATGAAAAAGGGCGCCTTTGATTACTGCCTCAAACCAGTCGATTTCCAGGAACTCTTCGAAAAAATTGTGCTGGCAAGAAAAAAAATTGCCTGATCTGAGAGAAAAATCAGGGTTGACTCCACCTGAAAACGAACCGCTCATGTCCTGTGCATATTCCGCAAAGCTCCCGATCCTGAAGTAATAGTTATTGAAGTAGATTACTTTTCAACAGTTCTGGATTACATACTAAGATGGTTTCAGCCTGACCGATCCTTAGTTGATTGGATAGGCACTATGACGTCTATCTATATACAAAGATCGCCGGAACTGTTTAAACCAGGATCGTTCCACAACTCAATGCCAACACAACCGAGGAATCCGATGCTCGACTTTACCATTGATATAGAAACATGTATCGGTTGCGGCCAATGTGCCAGCGACTGTCCTGCCATGATAATCAGCATGGAGAAAAATCTCCCGCAAATCTCTGCAGATCTCGAACAGTTCTGCATCGGATGCATGCACTGCGTAGCCATCTGCAGTGAAGGTTCAGTATCTATTCTGGGCTATGGTCCTGAACAAGGAGTTGAACTGAAAGGAATAACGTTGCCATCCCCGGAAAAAATGGAAATCCTTATCAAAGGGCGACGGTCCACACGCAACTATCAGGATAAAAATGTGAATGCCGAACTGATAGAGAAGCTGGTGCAAGTGGCTTCTCACGCCCCAAGTGGTCATAATGATCGACAACTGCTGTACACTCTGATTGAGGATAAGGGGACTGTCTACGACCTGAGAGAAGAGGCCTTTGACGGAATCGAAAAACTGATCAATGCAGGTGAACTTCCTGAGGGGATGGAGATGTTTGTAGACATCATGAATGTCTGGAAGGCTAACGGCAAAGATATTCTTTTCAGAGGTGCACCACACATGCTGATCGTCTCAGCAAACCGGGAGAGCGCCTCTCCGCTGCACGATGCCATAATCGCCCTCTCTACCTTTGACCTCTATTGTGCCAGTCACGGACTCGGAACTATCTGGAACGGTCTGGCCACGCTTACAATCTCTGAACTCGTCCCCTCTCTCAAAGCAAAACTTAGAATTCCGGAAGATCATGAGATTGGTTACGTCATGGGATTTGGCCATCCCGCAATCAGGTTTAAACGAACGATTAACAGAGGCAATCCCAAAATAAACAGGATAAAATAAGTCTATCGCCCTTATCTCCTGGCTCAAAGACAGCAATCGTGGTATACCATGGGTGTGGATTGCCACGATTGAATAGTTTCAACGTATCCCGGAAGAAATCACACCGTCCTCCTATTTCCTCACCTACAAGGGCTATTTTTGTTTTGAGCCTTATTGTTTTACCAGGATGTTTAAACTATCTACCAGGAGGTAATAATGTCAGCTACTTTGCAGCAAGGTGAACACGTTCGACACAACAAGAAAGCAGATTGGGGTATCGGAAAAATCATTACAATTAACAAAGGCGGTACAATTCAGGTTGCTTTTGCAGGCAATAAAATAGTATCAATCGCCAAAGGTTCGAAATATCTCGTCAAAGTCCCTTAAACAAAAACACGATAGTATACATACGCTTCAAGGCTTCCCCCTCAAGAGATATTCTCGATATTTCAGTACATAATTAGCTTCAACTCGAATTTAAACACGTTGTTTCCGACGAAACGAGTTAGCTTCAATGCGGCGGAATTGTTTTCATTCTGCCTCAAGGTGATGAGATTGATTGCTTTCACTTTACTTCGTGAAAATAATCAATCTCCCGGTTTAAAGTTCCAGAAGAACCAATCCCACTGTATTGCTAAACGAATAATCAGCTGTAACTACAGTCTGGAAACATTATTTTTTCAGCATTTATCAGAGTATCTATGCCGTTTATAGATCAACAACAGCTCTTAACAGAAGTAAAGAGCCTCAATCAAACTAAAGGTGTTTTCTTGCAAACAGTAGTCAAAAAATGGTTTCGCGATAAGGATTGTGGATTTCTCGATAATGGAAACGGTTCCGACATAATGGTACGTAAGGCTGACCTTGTCGGCTGTCAGTTTTTAAAAGTTGGCGCAACCGTTGAATTCGAGTGCCATCAAGACAAGCAGGGATTGATCGCGAGAAAAGTCAGGCTGTCAAAACATAAAAACATGAATAACAACAATAACGGCAACAAGAGAACGAAAGAATTCCGTTTTGGTGTTATGACTTGATTTAGCTGGTGACCGAGGGACAATCAGTCATTTCCTGTCACACACTTACCCCGCACAACCGCGACAGGATATACGTGCCTCCAGTCAGTGCAGCCGTAGAGTTTCTTCCTGAGAAGAAAACACGTGCGTGCTATAAATGCATGCGCTTCTAATTAGCTTTCCGGACCTGCCGGCTGACAGCGCACATGGAGCCAGGTATGAATTGACAGGTGTTTTTCAGCTTCTTCTACCCGCTGCTGAGAGTATCCACCTTTCAGTTCCCGGCCAGCGACTGGTGAATGGTATGACCTACGTCTCCCAGCGTTACCGGTTTTTCAAGAAAGAGAGAAACACCAAGTGCCTTTGTTTTTTCAAACTCTTCGCGTTTCGCATAGCCACTTATCACAATCACCTTTTGCTCCGGATGATCTTTCAGTATTATCTCCAGAGTTTCTCTGCCATTCAATCCCTCTCCCATGATCATATCCATCAACAGTAAATCAACCGTATTTGACTTCAGGTAAAGAATGGCGTCCTCACCACTCGTCACGGAATCGGTGCGATACCCCATCTGAGTGAGGGCTTTTTCAAGTATCTCATTTTGATCAATCTGATCATCAACAATCAGGATTTTCTCCCCCTGCCCCTTAATCTGCACCACGTCTGCAGATGCCTGCAGAACAGGACAAATACCCTCAGCTGTCGTGGGCAAATACACTTCAAATCTGGCACCCGGGTAATTTTCTTTCACATCTATCCAGCCGCCATGACTCTGGACAATATTCCAGACCACCGATAAGCCGAGCCCGGTACCGCTCTTCCCCATAACCTTTGTTGAATAGAATGGATCAAATATATGCTCAACATCCTTCCCGGCTATACCTGGACCATTATCTGCGACGATAATCTTAATATATCCTTCACTACTCGAAGGTTCTGCCGCATCAGAACCTTGCAGCGGATGAATACATGTACAGTTTTCTGTTACCACATCCACCACCCCGTCAACAGGAGCGGCCTCCATGGCATTGCCAATGAGATTGAGCAACAGTTTATGGATATGTTGTGACGAACAGCAGATGTTCATAATATCCGGCTGTAACGATGTCCGCAGGACCACATGGGGAAACGTTGCCAGACGTTCACTATGCTCCAGCGTCTCAAGATAGTTCAGAATCAGCGTATTAATATTTTCAACAGTCTTCTGCTGGCAACTCCCTCTGGTTATTGCCACCAGATCAGAAACAACTGCAGCTGCCCGTTTACCTGCTGCCTGTATCTTTTGTATCTGTGTGTAATGTTTATCAGATGGCTTCATCTGCTGCAGCACCAGTTCTGGATAGCTGACAATCGCAGTTAAAATATTATTCAAATCATGCGCAACAGCACCGGCCATCAAACCGAGTGCATTGAGTTTGCTGGCCACAGATAGTTTTTTCTGTAGATCGAGATTTGCTTCCTCCGCTCTGACCCGCTCGGTCAAATCGCGCACTGCCAGAACACGATGAGACGCATTCCGAAAGATAATTGAACGTGACTTAACCTCAATAGGTATTACCGTGCCGTCATTTTTTCGCCCCTGAAAAGTGCTGTGGCTTTTGACAGTATCAGCCTGCAAATGGTCTATCTCCTGCAGCGACCTGTCACATATTATCGATTCGATCAGCAGACCTCTCGACACGTCAGCCCGCAGATACCCAAACATCTCGAGAAATGGTTCGTTGGCCTCAATAACATTACCATCCTGGAGGATTGCAATGCCTTCCCAGGCTGCCGCAGAAAGCGCCTTGAATTTTTCTTCACTTTCAGCCAGTTTTTGAGACAGTTTATTATGCTGCACTGCTTTTTCGAGTGTTTTCAGCAGCAGAGCATGGTCAAGAGGCTTGTTCAGAAAATCATAGGCTCCAAGCTTCATGGCTTTAACTGCGATTTCAACCGTTTTGACACCAGTCAGCATGATAGATGTCGTTTTCGGACAGGACCTTCGTATATAATCAGCAACATCACAACCGGACATATCCGGCAGTTCGACATCGAGCAGTGCCAGTTGAAACTGCTTTGTTTGCAAGAGTGTTATCGCCTCGATTCCGTTGCAGGCCTTTGTACAGAGATACCCATAATGCTCGAGGATACCCTGCAAGCTGTCGATAAACCGCAGCTCATCATCTACCAGAAGTATAGTCGGTTTATTGCTCATCATCTTTTTTCCCGAGATTCACGGGAATTGTTTCGGGAAGAATTAACGTAAATGTTGTACCCTCATCCTGACTGCTCAAACAGGAAAGCATACCGCCAATATCGTTCACAGCTTTCCGAACTATTGAAAGTCCGAGACCGGAATGACCATTTCGTTTGGTTGTCACAAATGGCGTGTAAAGATTATCTTTAACTGCCTGCGGCAGGCCCGGACCTGAATCAGCAATGATAATTTCAACCACCCCGTTATCATCCTGTCCCTGTTGTGCATGTTTTCTGGTGCGGATAATAACCCTTCCGCCATTTGCCATTGCTTCGGCCGCATTTTTAAACAGATTGATCAATATCTGTTTCAATGCATCTGCCGATGAACTGATCGGCGAAATATCCTTTCCCGGAATAAATGAAAGAGATAAGGCGGGACTGCCAAAGAGCGCGGGTTTCGCCAGTTGTGTAATATCCCGTATGACTTCATTGACATCCATTTGTGAGAATTGTGAAAACGGGGCCTGAGAGAACATCTCCATCTGATTTACCATCAGAGATATGCGGTGAATTTCGTCATCTATAATGGTCAGTTCATCTTGAATGTCATATTTATCAGAAAGCTTCAGTTTCAAACTGACAAGGTAATTACCTATAATCCCGAGCGGATTATTAATCTCATGCGCAAATTTTCGGGCCGTCATTGATATTGCGGCCAACCGTTCTTTCTCTACAGCTTCGCGTCTTTCATTTTTCTGTTTTTCCAGCTGGATACGCATCGCCATTTGCAAAGATAGTATCCGCAGCAGTTGACATTCCAGATCAGATAGCGAACTTCGTGCCTCCGGCAAGCCGAGAACCATAACCCCCACTGCCATTTTTTCAACAATCAGAGGAACAGGGTACGCCCGTGTGCATCGGAAAACTGACAGTAACTGTTGATCAGCTATACT
>JBFHGS010000253.1:0-7089 GCA_041582995.1 Desulfopila sp.
ATTTTGAGCTCTTCCCTGTTCGAAACTTGAGTCTGCGGTATAACAAAAGCATGATCGGATGGATGTTTTGCAAACCAGTCATGCGCTTTTTTAATGCGGCTGCGAAATCCGCCGGAAGCCTCAGGCACATCAAATATTGCAAAATCAAGTTCCAGCCAGCCTGCATGAGGCTGCAGTTGTTTGACAATTGAGGAAGTCTTCTCGAAGGTACCCCTTCCACCCCATATTTCTCCTTCTATAGGGAATGGTGGCAGGTCACGGATAAACTCAGGAGGGGGATAGAATCTATGGCCATTTTTAGAGAGGAGTTGTACTCCATCCCAATATCCGCGGACTCCATCGAGTTTTTCACTCATCAACCAACCTGAAATATCATCCTTATCGGAATAGACCTGTGGCAGCATTAATTCAGCAGCATGTAACGGCAGACCAGTCAGCAGGAAGGCTAACACTAATCCGAATATATATTTCCGCATGAGCAATGATCCTTATCTGTAGATGTTGAGTTGTTTTAAATGGTACATGATAACATGAAGTTATGTGCGTTACGACCTTCTTTGAGTAATAAAATACAATAGAGTGGCTGCAGGTGTATAAAAATACTACATGAGAGCTAACGTCCTGAGCCCGGAACGTTCTTCTCTATTTTTTTATGTTTCCGGTGTATGTGCGACGGCAACACCGGAGAGAAACTTTGTCGTGATTGCTGGATCTGTTGTCAGGCAGGAAGGTGCCTGCTCTTACAGGATTGCTACACAAATATGAAATACTAAAGATTATTTGTAGATAAACAGGCGTGCTGAACGAGACAATTGTGATGTTCTGCAGTTCAATGGTATCAGCGAGGAATCGTTATTGATTGAATAAGGAATACCCGATATTCAATAAATAGCATGAAGGAAGCAGGAGATAGGCCGGAGAATGTCTGATCTCAATACAGCAAAAAATCTGATTTACCTTACACTCCAAAGGTCATATACTTTCTGTAAGTAGAGATTCGATTCTGCACCTCAAGATTAGAGTTGTACATAAAAAATCTGATCACTCTTCTTTGTCAGCAAGGATGGTGATGTGTAGTCGTTGCTGGGAGATGTTAAGGTCGAATACAGTGTAGGTTTATATCGTTGTTCACATTTTAGCGTAATGCGCTGTCACATTTCCATGTTTTCGCAATTAATATTTTTCGGGAATCGGTCGATACGATCATAAAAGACGGAATCAGGAAACACTGCCAAGCAGTAAGCGGTGTAAAAATAGATGGAGTCCGATATGACATTATCAGCAGTTTCAAATACAACATTGACCCAAAGCCAGATTTCTCAGCAGAAAAGTGATAGCGACAAATCTGATTTTTCTGCTGCAGCGAATAATTCAGAAAAACAGTTCGATGATAACGTAACCCTGACAAAATCAGAAAGAAGTACCAGTCCATCCCGGGTGGTCGATGAAAATGAGGCTGAACAAATTTTGCCACGAATTTTGAAATCTATCATTGATGACAGCAAGATAGCAGTAGCTAGCCAGGCAAATACAAGTCCTCAAATAGCTCAGGGATTTCTGGCAGACAGTGAACGAGTGATGTCTGCCTACTAAAAGTATCAGACGTCTGCTCTGCTCGACAGAACCCTGCTGAAGGAGAGTAGGATATCTCTTGTCAGAAAAATCTGCAGATAAGTGCTCCATGGTATAGAGATCTTTTGGTCTGATACCCGTTAAATCTTTCCTCGTCTGTACCTGACCACTCTGTGTTCAGGTATAGACGATTTCTGTACCGACTCCAACTTCCTGTATATTTACCACCTTTGAGAGAGCTATTTTCGCATGCAGGTCTGTGCAATGGCAGGGGTGCAAATTTTGCAGATTCTGTCGGGCAAGATATGCGAGTGTGCCTTCTAATTGCTTAGGGATAGTATTCATAAGATGGAGACCGCCGATGATGTCTGCTATCTGCCTCTGTCCACATATTTCTTTTGCATACTCAGCGATATTGCAAATCCCTGCATGAGAGCAACCTGTAATAATCACCAGACCTTTTTCAGAAGAAAAAACTACTGCACTGTCATCGGGGACAATATCCACCTCGTCCTGACCATCTTTTTTGCCAAAACTTTGAAGGTTTTCAAAATCAAACTTTCGCGGAATCTCGCCAAGCCAGGTTAAGCGTGGCGTAATAGTCACTGGTTTCCGGCTTAATTCAAGATTGAAATGTTTGGTTAATTTCTCAGGTGACATAAGAGAGCCAAACTCATTACTTTCATCAGCTGTGACACTGGTAAAAGCTTCGGGGTGTGCGATAAGACGAGGACGATTACACAGTCTTTGCTCAAATCTGGCTTCATTGAACCGCCGGGCGAAGGGTTCCAGGCCCCAAGTATGATCAAGATGGCCGTGGGAAATGACAATGTCATTAATGTGTAGCAGGTTAAGCTCCATCTTCTCAGCGTTTTGCAGGAATATGTCTGAATAACCAAGATCAAACAGAACCTTATGGCCATCATCATCAATATAAAAAGAGAGTCCGGGTTCTGCGAGAAAATATCTGTCGATCAGTGTGTTGTTATCAACGAGAACCTGAAGCTTCATATGTCTGACCTGATGTATGTTGAAATTCGGGGTAACATTGATATCTCCCTGTTGTTATTTTGTTTACTTCTGTTTTTCGCCTGCTTCACCGGCAGCCAGGGTTTTATGTTACCAGATATACAGAGTATCTTAATGAAGTTCTACCCTATATTGTCCATAACCTCCATAGTGACGATACTCTCTTCCTGACTAACAGGAGAGCATCACGAAGACGTATCGACTGTATAGTAGCTTCACTATCTAAAAAATCCCGGTTGCAATGCAAACAAACATAGCCTACCATGTCACTAGTAATACGGGAGCTCGGAACACCGGGCTGAGAGGGGTTAACAGTAACCCGACCGTTTAACCTGATCCGGATAATGCCGGCGGAGGGAACAGTGTGACACATAACCGTCTCCTGACCGGAGGCGGTTTTTTTATTGTCCAGCACACTCCCCTACATGTGATTTTAAATTCTATGGAGGAAACGATGAACAGAATATCTCGATTTTTCGGGAGTCTGATTGTTGTACTGGCGGTTTTAGCTGGCAACAACGCATTCGCTGAGAAAAGTATAACTGTCATGACCCACGACAGTTTCAATATCAGTAAGGAAGTGATTTCTCACTTTGAACAAGAGAACGGCGTAACGGTACGTTTTCTCAAATCAGGTGATGCAGGAGCGGCGCTTGTACAGGCGATTCTTTCAAAAGAGAATCCACTGGCTGATGTTTTTTACGGAGTTGATAATACATTTTTCTCACGGGCTATAGATGCTGATATCTTTCAGCCTTATGCTTCGCCTATGCTGGCCGGCGTTCCTGTCTCTTTACAGCTGGATCCTCAATACAGGTTACTGCCTGTCGATTACGGCGATGTCTGTCTGAATTACGATAAAGCCTGGTTTGCGGCAAAAGGTATAGCACCGCCCAGCGACCTGACTGATCTGGTACGACCGGAATACAAAGGGCTGACTGTTGTGCAGAATCCAGCTACTTCTTCTCCGGGTATGGCATTTTTGCTGGCGACTATCGGCAAGTTTGGTGAAGAGGGGTATCTCGACTTTTGGATGAAGATGCGGAAGAATCAGGTTCTTGTTGCCGGTGGCTGGGAAGACGCCTATTTCGGTCACTTTACTGCTGCATCAAAAGGTGATCGTCCGATAGTTGTCAGCTATGCATCAAGCCCGCCTGCTGCTGTCTACTATTCAGAAAAACCGCTGTCTGAGGCACCTACAGCTGCAGTAGTAACTGCTGATAACGCTTTTCGTCAGATTGAGTTCGTCGGAATCCTCAAAGGTACTAAATCTCCTGAACTTGCAGCTAAACTGGTCGACTTTATGTTAAGCGTCCAGTTTCAGGAGGATATCCCTCTGCAGATGTTTGTCTTTCCTGCAAACAGTAACGCCCGGTTGCCTGATGTCTTTGTTCAGCATGCAGTGGTTGCAGAACAGCCGGCAATAGTGAGACCGGCGGCCATTGAAGCGAATAGAAGCATCTGGGTTGAAGCCTGGACCGATGTAGTTCTTCGCTGAGTGGTGTATGTCTGAAGTTCAGTTGATAGCAGAGGGCAGGGGGAAGCACTGCGGGGATCGTTCAAAACATCTGCTGCGATGGCTATTGTTCTCCCTGCCGCTTCTTTTTCTGGCACTCTTCTATTTTTATCCGTTGACTAAAATTGTATTGCTGAGCTTCCTGCCTGAAGGGAGTTGGCAACCAGAGAAAATAAGTCGTCTGTTTTCCAGCACGGTTTACTTGCGGATTCTCTGGTTTACAACATGGCAGGCTGCGCTTTCCACGCTTATCACCCTGGGACTAGCCTTGCCGGGGGCGTATGTTTTCGGACGGTATACTTTTCCGGGGAAAAATCTGATTCAGGCACTGCTTACAGTGCCTTTTGTGTTGCCCACGGTTGTAACTGCAGCTGCATTTCGGGCACTTCTGGGTCAGAATGGATTGCTGAACGGCTGGTTAATGTCCGGCTTTGATCTTTCCTCACCACCCATCAGAATAGAGCAGACTGTCTATTTCTTTCTACTGGCCCATGTGTTTTATAACTATTCACTTGTTTTACGAATTGTAGGCGGTTTCTGGGCAGGACTTGACCCGGATGTACGTGCTGCAGCTAGGATGCTTGGAGCATCACCCTGGCAGACTTTTCGTAGAATTACCCTGCCTCTGCTTTTTCCAGCCATAGGTTCAGCGGCGCTTCTGGTTTTTATCTTCTGCTTCACAAGTTTTGGGGTAGTGTTGATTCTTGGTGGACCTGGTTATGCAACCATTGAAGTAGAAATATATCGCCAGGCGGTACAGCTTTTTAATCTACCGATGGCAGCTGCTCTTTCTCTTGTGCAGATAGCTGTGAATTTTTTACTTATGTGGTTGTATGCCCGACTGGATAAACGTTCGAAAACCACGTTCTATTCGGACGGTGCAACAGGATCGGCAATGCAACCTGTGCTGAAATCACAGAAGGCGTGGATTGGTGTTAATGTGGTATTTATGGTGATACTTCTTGTCAGTCCGCTGATGGCGCTTGTAATGCGTTCTGTAACAGGTGAATATGGCATGACTTTCGCCTACTATTCAGCCCTTTTTACTACGCAGACGAGGTCTGTTTTCTTTGTTGAGCCAATCTCCGCTGTTTCCAACAGCATCGGTTTTGGGGTTGCAGCGATGCTGATTGCGGTCACTCTAGGTTTGCTCGCCTCTACCTTTCTTGCTTCCGCTCGCAGCAAAGGTACATCCTTATGGGATGCGGTTATAATGTTACCTCTTGCAACTTCGGCGGTAACCCTTGGTTTTGGCTATATTATCACTTTGAATAGACCACCTTTGAATCTGAGGGATTCCATCGTACTGGTGCCTATTGCTCACGCGCTGGTTGCTTTTCCATTTGTGGTGCGCTGCATATTGCCAAGTCTCAGACGTATTCCGCAATCATTGCGTGAGGCGGCAACATTGCTGGGTGCCTCTCCTTTTCAGGTCTGGAGATACGTTGATCTGCCAATAATCATGCGGGCAATTCTGGTTGGTTCGGTTTTCGCTTTTTCCATAAGCCTGGGTGAATTTGGTGCTTCGGCATTTGTTACGCGGCCGCATACGCCTACTATGCCTGTAGCTATATTTCGCTTTCTTGGGCAACCTGGAGATATGAACTATGGGCAGGCGATGGCGATGAGTACGATACTGATGCTTGTGACCTGTTCAGGTTTTTGGATGATAGGCAGGTTTGATTCTTTACGAAAGAGTGTCGGAACTGGTGTGTGAGAAAATATTAACGTTAAAATAAATACATGCGACCAAATGATAAAAAAATACTTGAAGTTATTGGGCTTACCAATCATTACGCTGGCGAGCCGTTGCTTGAAGATGTCAGTTTTTCTCTTCTAAAGGGTGAAATCCTCTGCCTGCTCGGCCCGTCAGGTTCAGGGAAAACTACTTTATTACGACTTCTGGCAGGACTTGAAGACGAACAATCAGGTACAATCCTGTTTCAAGGCCGGGATATCAAACCGATCCCTCCACATAAACGCAAGATCGGCATGATGTTTCAGGAGTATGCTCTCTTTCCCCACAAAACGGTTTGGCAGAATATTGCCTTCGGTCTTGAAATGCAGAACTGCCCGGAGAAGGATAAGGAGAAAAGGGTTCTTGCAATGCTTGAGATGGTTGGTCTTTCGGGTTTCGGGAATAGAAAGATTGATGAACTGTCCGGAGGTGAACGCCAGCGGGTAGCCCTGGCCAGAAGCCTTGCACCTGAACCGGAACTATTGTTACTTGATGAACCTCTCGGTTCTCTGGACCGCACCCTGCGGGATCGTTTGACTATTGAGATCCGTTCAATTCTTAAATCGCTTGAAGTCACTGCTATCTTTGTTACTCATGACCAGGCTGAGGCTTTCAGTGTTGCCGACAAGGTTGCCGTTTTACAGCGAGGCAGACTTCAGCAATTTGATACGCCTGAGAATCTCTACCGTTTGCCGGCCAACAGGGCGGTCGCAGCGTTTCTTGGGTTTAGTAATTTTGTGGTGGGTACTGTTGACGATGATAGCGTTTTTTCATCGACAGCAGGCGGGATAAGAGTTTCTCAACTGGCTGGTTTGCAGAGGCACCATCAAGTGGTTTTGATCAGGCCTGATGGTGCTGTGTTGAGATGTGGTGAGGAAGCCGGTTTGCCCGCTGAGTCATCACTGCTTTCCGGAACTGTCCGCTCTGTCTGTTTTCAGGGCAGTACTTACAGATTGGGTGTTGAAGTTGATGAAAAAATATTGCTTTTTGATTTGCCAATTGACCCGAAACCACCGGCGGTGAATGAACGTATTTCCCTGGTCATAAAAGCGACAGCAGTTATTTTGCTTGAAAATTGAACGGATGTAAGATGTCCGCAATAGCAGCGATTTCTTATGTAAGCATCGGAGATACAGTTATACATGCATGTTTTGATATTTGCCAACGGGGTTCATGAGCACCTGCCAAACCAGGATTTGCTCATCGGCGATGCTGATCTTATTATAGCAGCTGA
>JBFHGS010000254.1:0-7087 GCA_041582995.1 Desulfopila sp.
AAGTCAATTTTATTGATTACCAGCAGATCTGAACGGGTAATTCCAGGGCCACCTTTTCTCGGGATTTTATCACCTCCCGACACATCGATAACATAGATCATCAAATCAGCAAGTTCAGGGCTGAAAGTAGCACTTAAATTGTCTCCGCCAGATTCGATAAAAACTATGTCCAATTCAGGAAAACGAACACATAAATCTTCCACAGCTGCCAGATTCATCGAGGCATCCTCACGAATAGCCGTGTGGGGGCATCCACCCGTCTCAACGCCTGTAATCCGACCGGGTTCCAAAGCTTTGCTGTTGGTCAGAAATTTAGCATCCTCCTGCGTGTAAATATCGTTGGTAACAACCGCCAACTCGTAATCATCCCGCATTCTCTTGCATAGTGCATCAAGCAAGGCGGTCTTCCCTGAACCAACCGGTCCACCCACGCCTATGCGTAGCGGTTCTTTTACTGAGGCCATTCTGTCTCCCTCTTAAATCTATGATCTGAATAGTCGTGTATACTGGGTCTCATGGAGGCAGGAAGCTATTGCAAAAGCCGGACAGGAGCCGCCAATGTTATCGTCTTTGACGTTAAGCCCCACTTCGACCATGTGTGTTGCTGATTCGCTCAATACCACCAATGCCTGCTGACCGGCAGTCTGGCCGAGCGGCACGTTTTTCACTGCAGCCATGACCATATTCTCCAACCAGCCCCAGACGTATCCCAAGGCAGCGTGTTGTAATTCAATTCCCCAGCGCGCAGCAGCCAGAGCAAAGCCGGCAACCTGGCATTTTTGTACAATTTCAAGCCAGTCACTTTCCAGCTCCGGAAAAAGCTGCTCAAGAATCTTGGCCATGGCCCTGCCCCGATTACTCTCTTCCAGTCGTAATTCCCTGGTCTCCCGACAAGCGACCACATAGTCGCTCCAATAGGAAAAACTCTCGAGATCATGGCTAACCGATGCACGATAGAGCCGCCGCAGCAATGGAATTTCCATCTCTTGAAAACTACTGAAGAGTAGCGAATTTAACCACTCAATAAGATCATCTCTATTTTTTACCCATCCACACTCGACTGCCCACTCAAGCCCTTGAGAATAGGTGAATGCACCAGTCGGCAGAGACGGGCTGATAAGTTGAAAAAGCCGTATGCCGGCAAGCAGATCACTATTAGTGGTCATGATGGTGCCCTGTATTACCGGCATTGCCACCATAAGCCCCGGCTTCCGGCTCAAAAGGAGCAGAGATGGACACCACTTCAAGACCGAGCCCACGCAGCATATCATCCAAAACATGATCATGCAGATAGAGAATTCTATCTTTCTCAATCTGCAGAGGCATATGACGATTGCCAAGGTGGTAGCAGGCCCTGGCGAAAAGCAACGGATCTTCACAATATGCGGCAGAAAGGTTCTCTTCTGCCGCCTGCACCCGTATCACTATATCTGTTGTTGAAATCAACAAATCATTATCATGTAACACAGTGCCTCGTTTTAAGAAGACAGCTGCTTCCTGACCATTATCAAGCTCCACCAGTTGCCTGCTCTTTTGCCTGAGATCAAGCGGCAGAGTGAGGGTTGTCAAGGGTACCACTTCGGACGCTTTAGCTTTGTCTATAAATTCCAACATGATGCCACAACTCCAACAGATTTAGAAAAGAAAATACCGCTGTGCCAGAGGCAGAATAGATGCTGGCTCACAGGTAAGCAGCTGCCCATCTGCGCGAACTTCATAGGTCTGAGAATCGACTTCTATTATCGGCATATAATTATTGAGAATCATATCTTTTTTGGTCACAGTCCTGCACCCTTTCGTCACACCGAGCATACTTTTCAGACCAAGCTGGGAACCAATACCGGCCTTAAATGAGGCCTTACTGAGAAACGTCATGCTGGTTGCGTGACGGCTTCCACCAAATGCTCCAAACATTGGTCGATAATGAACAGGCTGAGGTGTGGGGATCGAGGCATTCGGATCTCCCATCGGTGCTGCTGCGATCATACCACCTTTAATAATCAGATCCGGCTTGGCCCCAAAAAATTGAGGCTTCCACAGGACCAGATCGGCCATTTTGCCCACCTCAACAGAACCAACTTCGTGCGAAATTCCATGCGCGATAGCCGGGTTGATCGTATACTTCGCGATATAGCGGCGAATACGCATGTTGTCATTTCTGCTGCTATCTTCTGCAAGACTTCCCCGTTGCACTTTCATTTTATGCGCAGTCTGCCAGGTTCGACATATAACCTCCCCAACCCTTCCCATAGCCTGAGAGTCAGAGGCAATCATAGAAAATGCACCGAGATCATGCAGGATATCTTCTGCAGCAATAGTCTCACGGCGAATGCGGGATTCCGCAAAAGCGACATCTTCGGCAATTTTTGAATCCAGATGATGACACACCATCAGCATATCAAGATGCTCTGCAACAGTGTTTACCGTATACGGTCGTGTCGGGTTCGTGGAAGAAGGCAGTACGTTCGCTAACCCGCAGGCCTTGATGATATCCGGGGCGTGTCCGCCACCAGCGCCTTCTGTATGATATGTATGAATCGTTCTGCCTTTAAAGGCTGCAATGGTATTTTCTACAAAGCCAGATTCGTTTAAGGTATCGGTATGAATCGCTACCTGCACATCATGATCTTCGGCGACGCGCAGGCAGGCATCAATTGCTGCCGGTGTAGTTCCCCAATCTTCATGAAGCTTTAAACCCATAGCACCAGCCATCATCTGCTCATCAAGCGCCGGAGTAAGACTCGCGTTCCCTTTACAGAGAAAACCCAGATTCATCGGCAGGTCATCAGATGCCTGCAGCATGCGATGAATATTCCAGGCTCCCGGGGTACACGTTGTTGCATTGGTGCCTGTCGCGGGACCGGTCCCGCCACCCAGCATAGTTGTGATACCTGACATCAGCGCTTCGTCAATCTGCTGGGGGCAGATAAAGTGAATATGTGAATCTATACCACCCGCTGTAACAATATGCCCTTCACCGGCTATCGCCTCAGTACCCGGACCAACCCGGATATTCACACCCGGCTGAATATCCGGGTTGCCGGCTTTGCCTATTGCTGCAATGCGGCCATCTTTAATGCCGATATCAGCCTTTATGATTCCGCTGTGATCGATAATGACAGCGTTAGTGATAACAACATCAACCACCTTGTCACCGCAGTCCTGACATTGCCCCATACCATCGCGAATAACCTTACCACCGCCAAATTTTACTTCATCACCATAGACGGTAAAATCCTTTTCAACTTCAGCAAAAAGTTCAGTATCTGCCAAGCGCACTTTATCACCTGTCGTGGGACCGAACATCTCAGCGTATGCCTTTCGTGTAATTGTTGCCATGTATCAGTCCCCCAATGGTCCCATAATTTTTCCGTTGAACCCGTAAACAGTTCTGGCACCGGCATAAGCGACCAGTTCTACCTGCCGCTCCTGGCCCGGTTCAAAGCGCACTGCAGTTCCTGCTGCGATATTGAGCCTGAATCCTCTGGTTGCCTCCCGCGAAAACACAAGGGCATCGTTTACTTCATAAAAATGAAAATGCGACCCGATCTGAATCGGCCTGTCACCCGTATTGGCTACAAGCAACGTGACCGTCTCCCGACCACTGTTAAGTTCTATCTCACCTTCCTGACAGATGATTTCACCTGGTATCATGAGGCATCTCCTCTCGAAAGATCTGGCTTAAATTATGGGATTATGGACAGTGACCAGCTTTGTTCCATCCGGGAAAGTTGCTTCAACCTGCACATCATGGATCATTTCAGGAATACCATCCATCACCTGGTCCCGTGTTAAGATCTGCCGACCTTCATGCATCAGCTCCTCAACTGTTTTACCATCACGCGCTCCTTCGAGGATGGCTGCACTGATGAGGGCAATTGATTCAGGGTAATTGAGCTTTAGTCCTCTGGCGAGACGCCGCTCCGCCAATAATGCAGCAGTGAAAAGAAGAAGTTTGTCTTTTTCCCGTGGTGTCAGATTCATATTTTTTCTCCTGCGATAATTGTTGGAACAGCCCTCTTTTAAGAAATATTCCAGCTCGTAGTATTCAATATTTTTTTGAAGTGTTGAGACAAAACTCTCTATGTTGCCCAGATCCGCGGCAATGCTGCTGGCCTGCCAAGGGTCTTCGGTCTCAGAATTTTCCAGGATTTTATAAAAAGCTCTCTTGCCTCGTTAGTGCTCTTTCCCACATACCTGATAACGATAATATCTTCCAGGAGTGTCACTCCCCAGCTTGTGTATTCACTCATGGAAATATTTTCACGAAGAGTTGTCACCAGCTCTTCATCACCACCAGTTGCAATCAACGTCGCCATTACAGGCTGCCCCCGCATAAAAGCTGCCTGATAGGCGTTTTTTTCTGCTGAAATCTTCACGGATTCCAGCAGAAGCGGTTGATTGTCCCGATACAGAGAAAAACGTATATGTGCCTGACCATTACAAAAATCTTTCTTGCATACCGGCAATCCGAAACAATGGATTTCCCAGCCAATGTAACCTGCCGAACCTTCGAGATGAACGGTCGTGTTGAGTCTGGCATTTGCATCGGGAAAATAGATGGTTTCCTGCGGGAGCCATTCGAGTGACGCACCTGGCAGAATCCTGAATTCCTGATGCTGTTCAGCCAGAGCTCCGTTCGAACGGTAAAATTTTGTCGCACCCGGAGTGGTGACCAGCGCCGCACCATTATCTTTTACCGTGATGTTGCATTGCAACCTGTCGCCGCCAACAATGCCGGCAGGAGGATGAAGAAGATAGAGATGGCACACCTCTTTTTCAGGATAAAAAGGGTTCTGAATAGTCAGCGGTCCGTTCTGTCTGCTGTTGCTGACAACACTCTTTTCACCCCGATGACTGATTTCCAGATCAAGACGGGCTCGCCAACCAGCGTCCTGAGCGGCAACGTGCACGTCTCCTTCCTGCCTGTCTATATACATTGTCATAATGATTTTTTTAAACAGTCAGGTACTCTTTTACCATCGTATCAGTGAGTTCTCCGATCGTTCCATGTTCAACACACCGTCCTCGATCCATAATGAAAAAATCATCTCCCACGAATCTGGCAAAAGGGAGCTTTTGTTCAACAATCAGAACAGTCAATCCTAAATCCTTATTGAGTCTACGAATAATCTGACCGATTTCCTGGACAATATTCGGCTGAATCCCTTCTGTAGGTTCATCAAGGATGAGAAATTCAGGGTTCAACACCAGCGCCCGGCCAATAGCAAGTTGCTGCTGCTGACCACCGGAGAGGTCACCACCCCGCCTGCCAAGCATTTCCTTCAAAACAGGAAAAAGCTGATATACCAGTTCCGGCACATCTTTAACCTTTCCACGAGCTGCACCCAGACCAATGCGCAGATTTTCTTCCACCGTCAGAAGAGGAAATATCTGCCTGCCTTGCGGCACATACCCGATCCCCGAGCGTGACCGCAACTCGGCAACCTGCCGGGTAAGTTCGATGTCACCAAAAAGAATGGAACCTGAACGGACAGGCAACAACCCCATGATGCATTGCAACAGCGTGGTTTTACCAACACCGTTTCTACCCATCAGTACTGTACAGGCACCTTTTTTAATATCGACAGTCAGGTCCCAGAGCGTGTGGCTTTCACCGTAAAACTGGTTGAGGTTGTTAATGCTGAGCATGATGAGATCCTTATCCTCCAAGATAGACTTCGATGACCTTTTGATTATTCTGTATTTCTTCCATGGTTCCCTCGGCAAGAATACTGCCTTGATGGAGAACGGACACCTTACGGGCAATCGATCGGATAAAGTCCATGTCGTGCTCGACAACCACAACTGAATGCTCGCCGGCAAGAGTGGTAAGCAATTCAGCAGTACGATCCATTTCCTGATGGGTCATACCAGCCACAGGTTCATCGATGAGCAGTAATTTGGGATTTTGCATAAGCAGCATACCGATCTCAAGCCACTGTTTCTGCCCATGCGAAAGAGAACCTGCAGAAGCATACGGTTGATCCCGCAGTCCAATCAAGCTGAGCGTTTCTGCGATTCTATCCTTTTCACTGCTCCCCAGTTTTGCTGTCAGAAGCGGGAAGACATTCTTATTGCCTGCCATGGCAAGTTCAAGATTGTCATGAACACTATGATTTTCAAAGACGGTAGGTTTCTGAAATTTTCTACCAATACCGGCACTGGCAATGGATGGCTCATCCATTTTCAAAAGATTTATATTCTGGCCAAACCAGGCAGAGCCGCTATCCGCCCTGGTTTTCCCGGTTATGATATCCATCATGGTCGTCTTGCCTGCGCCGTTAGGACCGATAATGCAACGAAGTTCACCATCATCAATGTAAAGATTGAGATCATTGATGGCCTTGAACCCGTCAAAGCTTACGTTGATCCCTTCAAGATACAGGATGACACCACGACTTAAATCAAGTGAGGGAGGAACCTCAGGTTTCAGAAATTCGAAAACCTCATCCCTTTTGAGTACCGAGTGAAGCGTTTCGCGGGAAGGCATTATTTAACCTCCTTCTTTATAAACAGGCCGGTGATACCTTTTGGCAGAAAGAGCGTAACGAGAATAAACAGTGCCCCAAGGCCAAAAAGCCACGCTTCAGGAAAAGCCGCAGTCAAATAACTTTTTGCATAATTGACCACCAAAGCTCCTGTAACCGCACCATACAATGTCGCCCTGCCGCCAACCGCCACCCACACCACAATTTCGATAGAATTCAGTGGTGAGAATTCAGTCGGATTGATAATACCGACCTGAGGCACATAAAGAGCCCCGGCAATTCCAGCCAATACAGCAGAAAAGGTAAAGATGAAAAGCTTCACGTTTTCAACTTTATAACCGATGAATCGCACCCGTGATTCCTGATCACGGATGGCCGTACTTATTTTGCCAAGCTTTGATTCGGTGATATAGCGGCAACAGATATAGCCCAGCGCCAAGGCTACTGCAGAAGCGATAAACAATGCAGTTTTCGTCGCATCATTTTGCAGGGAAAACCCAAGTATATCTTTAAAGTCTGTTAATCCATTATTACCGCCAAAACCCATTTCATTTCTGAAAAAAGCCAGCAGCAAAGCATACGTCATAGCCTGGGTA
>JBFHGS010000255.1:0-6962 GCA_041582995.1 Desulfopila sp.
TCAGAATGGCGATATTTTGACCAATATCACCACTCTGTATTGCATGCAGTTATCACGGCAACTATTCCAGCGTACCAAGATAGTTAAAGGTAGAAAGTTTTGACTGTCGCCCCATCCCGGACATCCTTTCAGCCAGTTCCTCCAGATCTCTTTTGCCAGAATGACCGCCGGTAAGATCGACGACAGCAAAATCGAGCCCCAGAGCTTTCAGCTCCTGCAAATACGGCAGAAGCGAGAATGGCCGATGAGGGTGTGTCTGGGTAAATCCGTCTCGTTTACGAATGACAAAATTCTCTTTTTTCGGGCTCACAACAGGCCGCTCATACTGAAAAAACGGCGCTGCAATTCGTGAGGTGAAAAGAGAGGGTGTACCATAAACAGTCAGGCCAAGACGCATAGTTCTTCGACCACCGCTTCTCTGAGATGCGGGAACTCCTGATTGTTTATACCCCTGAATGGCGTCAGCAAGACTTTCCTTATCCGCTTCAATCGACAACTGTCCTGACTCAAAACCAGCCTCCGTTGCCAGTAACAGTGCCTGGTTGTTTATCATATTCAGACTGTAGTCGGCAGAAAGAAAAACCCTTTCACCTTCAAAGAGATCTATCTGACTGAGATGACCAAGCTGAAAACAACGAAACCCTGACCGAATGAGCGTAGTGATATGTTTTTTCATGCGGCCAAGTTCACGATCAAGCATGATTGGCGGCAAAGACCAGGTAATGTTTCGGGTCTGCTTGCCGAGTGCCCGTTTCAGTTCACCCGCATCTTTAACCGTATGCCTGTCGAGGTTGATTATAAATCTCTCAGGTTTAACAGGCAGCTTACCGAGTAACGGCTTTGCCGTATCTAATTTAAGCCACCACTCTATCGGTACTTTTTCAGGACCACCCCGTTTTTTGCCATAGTACGGCTTACGTCCTCCAGCTTTCGGTGCAGCAGCTTTTGCCGTATCATCGAGATGATGGCTCGCTTCCCAGGCTTTCCACTTCACATCCTGTAACTCTCTTGCCATCTGCCTGCGGGCACTGGATATCCCGTTTGCCGCTGCGGCAACCTGCAGACCGGACTGCCGTGAACCTCCGGCAGCACGTGCTACGTCCACCTTATATACATCGGCGTGTTTCCAGCTTTTCCCGGAGGTTTCAGGAGGAAGAACGATATCCACGGATTGCCCGGCTGCACCGCGCTCTTCCGCCTGACCTTTCACCAATATGGTCTTCAGCGAATAGGCAACGCGCTCACCAGAGGGCTCCAGATGCAGACGCAGTCTGTCTCCGAGTGCCAACGGCTCTTTCAGGGTCAACCGGAGACAGGGCGAACCGGAAATATTCACCAATCCGCCGGCTCTCCCAAGATGCAAGCCCATATTTCCTGAATGAAACGGCGAAATGGCCTCTGCAGGTTGCGGTGAGAAGAAATAACCGGAGGTCACTTTTCTGCTCATCGCTTGCTCAACACATAGTCGAGCCTGCTTCAGGGCGTCTTCATATCCTGCCGGTTCGGCATCAAGCACCAGGCGGTATGCCTCAACAACCTTCTCAACATATCGGGCCGAGCGCAGCCGTCCTTCAATTTTAAAGGAAGAAACTCCAGCTTCGCGAAGTTCATGCAATACATCAAGTCCGTCGAGATCATTCATCGAGAACAGGTAGTTACCTCTTCCACCCTGCCCGCCTGACTTCTTCCCGGAAACCTGAGAACTGTAGGCACGACGACATGGCTGAACACATCTCCCACGCAAACCGCTTTTACCGCCGAGATACGATGAAAAAAGGCAGAGTCCCGAATACGAAAAGCACATAGCTCCGTGCACAAACACTTCGAGCTCAACATCAGTTCGAGCTGATATCGCCTGAATTTCGGCAAGCGTTAATTCACGGGCAAGCACCACGCGCTCACAACCAAGACGGGCGAAAAGTTCAACGCCCTGAAGGTTATGGGCCGCCATGAGCGTTGAGGCGTGCATTTTTATTCGAGGAAAAAATCTGCGAATAAGATTTATCAGACCTAAATCCTGAACGATAAGCGCATCCGGCTGAAGGTATTCGAGCACTCCGAGAGCATCAATAACCTCGGGCACCTCTTTTTCCAGCAAGAGGCTGTTGGCTGCGATATAGATTTTTTTGTCTTTTTCATGACAATATTCCACCATCCCGCCAATCTCTTCAAGACTCAGGTCTCGAGCGAGATTACGGGCATTAAAGCCGGGAGCTCCGACATACACAGCGTCCGCACCTGCATCCAGAGCGGCAAAAAAATTCTCAATATTCCCGGCGGGGGCCAGCAGTTCCATACAGCTCTTTAACTCTCTACTACAACTTCGTTACGATCAGAGTTTTCTTCAAGTAATACCTGAATACGCTCCTGGGGTAAAATAGTCGCCTGCATACCTACATAATCAGGCTGAATAGGCAGTTCCCTGCCTCCCCTGTCGACCAGAGCTACCAATTGAATGGAGGTGGGTCGTCCATAATCCATAGTGGCATCCATCGCCGCCCGGATAGTCCGGCCGGTGAAAATAACATCGTCCACCAATACAAGATGTGCATTATCTACATCAAAGGGAATGTCTGTCATCCGTACAACAGGATTCTGTGAAGTCAGACTCCAGTCATCCCGGTACAGATTGATATCTAGACTTCCATATTGAATATCCATATTTTTCTGTTCTGCCAATATCCTACAGAGCCGTTTGGCCAGAAAAACACCACAGGTGTGAATCCCTACAATAGCCAGGTTTTCGGCATTATTGTTTTTTTCCAGAATCTGCAGAGCAACCCGCTTTAGAGCCAGGTCGATATCCTGCGAGGTCATAATAGTACGCTGTTGCTTGCTCACGATTTCCCCCGTTCCCAAAAAAACTCAGCACCTTTCTCTGCAATACGATTGATCGCCTCAGGAAAGGCTTCGCACTCAATTTCAAATACCTTTCGAGCAATGGTATCCGCATCGTCATCATACTCAAGAGATACACATTTCTGGAGAATGATAGGTCCCTCATCATAATTTTCGTTGGCGAAATGGACAGTACAACCACTCACCGTACACCCGCGGTCTTTCACCGCCTGGTGTACATGATGTCCATACCATCCGTCACCACAAAAAGACGGAATCAGCGACGGGTGAATATTTATCACTGATCTTGCCAGACTTTCCGGAGGACTATAGAGCTTCAGGTAACCGGCAAGACAGATGATATCAATCTGATAATCCTGGAGAATTTCGTTGATCTCCTGATCACTACCCGCATGAAAAGCAGGATACCCGTACTTCTCTGCCTTTTCGAGTCCCAGCACCCCGTCAACATTGGAAATAACAACCTGAATTTCTCCGGCCAGTGTCCCGGCCTGGATACGTTCATGAAAGTTATCGAGTGTTCTGCCACTGCCTGAAAGCAGGACGGCCATCTTCAACATGGCTATTCTCCACTGAAGTAATCGTTGGTATCCACGTCCACTTTTTCGAGCCAGGCCGAAATCACGGTATCGTACTGTGAGGTAAGAGCAAACACCTTTCGTGCCAACTTGAAGCGTGTCTTCAGGGTTGTGTTTCCGGTCTCTTTGATTTCCTTTAGGACCTGTGGGTAATCCGCAGGATCAACAATGACGGTCACATCATGAAAATTCTTGGCTGATGAACGCAACATAGTCGGTCCACCAATGTCAATATTTTCAATGGCATCGGCAAGGGAACAGTTGGGGTCGGCAACAGTTTTTTCAAAAGCGTAAAGATTGACAGCAATGAGATCAATGTTTTTCAAACCGTGTTCGGCGCACTGCCTGCGGTGATCCTCGTTTGCACGCTGATTAAGAATTCCACCATGAACTTTGGGATGCAGAGTTTTTACACGGCCGTCGAGCATCTCGGGAAAACCTGTAAATTCGCTAACATCCATAACATCGATTCCCGCCTCACGGATTTTCTTTGCTGTTCCGCCGGTAGAAAGGATTTCAACACCAAGATCTGCAAGCTCACGAGCAAAACCTTCGATACCGGACTTATCCGTCAGGCTTATCAGTGCACGTTCAATTTTACTCATTTTCTCCTCCAATCAATCTTTACGAATAAATTCTTTTATTTTACGACGGTCACGCTTGCCGGGTTTGCCTGATGGCGGAGTATGTCCCGCATTCATCATTTTTTTCAAATCCCGTTGCTTCTCACGCTCCCGTATACTCTCCTCAGATTCCTCGTACAGCAATCGTGCCTCAACTGCAGGTCGTCGATACTGTGAAAGAGCGAGCACAGTCAGGTGGAACGAATACGGTCCCTTGCTGACTATAAGCTGATCTCCAAGTTGCACATTTCTCGCCGCTTTAACGCGCGAACCGTTAAGATGCACCTTCCCGCCATTAACGGCTTTTGCCGCAATTGACCTGGTCTTAAAAAAACGTGCGGCCCAGAGCCACTTGTCCAAACGAACATTGTCTGCTGATTCTTTCATACTTCGACCTGTCAGGGTGGGGGTAGCAACTGCGGTTGTGACCATGAATTTTGCAGGTTACACTGATTCCGTGATAAACGCTTCTAAAAATCTTAAGGTCAAATTTTCCACCGAAAAGGGTATTGTCGACCCGTCTGAAAAAGAGTATGTAGACTTCTTACAGGAATCACCGGCACCTGCATCCTGAAGAGGCCTGATTGGCATTCGCGCAGATTATCGGCTTTATACCAGAGTACCGGGCACAGCGAAAAACCGGTCAGCAACCCAGTAACCTATGAAGTGGGAAGGTTATGCATATTCATGTCGTCGGCATCAAGAACATCTCTACACCTGTCAAAGTTCTCGAAAAAGGTGGAGGCTTACAACACACCATAGCCAATATAAGTATGCAGGCAAACCTGCCCGGACCAAAGCGTGAAAGTTGCGTTAAAACATTCACCCGCATACTCAACCGATCACTTGATAAGCTCAGCGTTGACAGCTTTCGCCAGATTCTCTCCGATGTTCAGGAAGAACTCAATTCGAAAAGCGCACGGATGGAAATGTCCTTTCCATATTTTATTGAGAAAAAGGCTCCGGTTTCAGACACGCGCAGTCTGATGGAATATGGCTGTACGTTCTCCGGTGGGATCGGTGAAGACCAGGATTTTATCCTGAGTGTCAAAGTACCTGTCACGACTCTCTGTCCCTGCTCCAAAGAAATCAGTCAGGGTGGTGCCCATAATCAGCGTGCAGAAGTAAGCTTAAATGTCGAAATGAAAAAATTCGTCTGGATAGAAGACCTGATCAGCATGGTTGAACAGTCTGCATCCTGTGAGCTTTGGGCTCTGCTCAAACGCCCCGACGAGAAATATGTAACAGAACGAGCTTTTAACAACCCTATGTTTGTTGAAGATGTTGTGCGCAAAGTTGCAGAATCAGCACTCGCTCATCCTGATATCGGCTGGTTTTCCGCAAGTGTTGAAAGTTTTGAGTCTATCCATAAGCATAGTGCCTATGCTTATGTAGACAGTGATGAGATCCGCTGATGCGGCGATACTGAGGGGTGTCACTTTACATTGCGGTCGGTCGCCTGTAGACAATTTCAGGACGTACCGTATGCGTGCAGGATTTGATAAACCTGCTGAGCTGCTCTTCCTGCTGTTTGTTAAGTCCGACAAATTCAAAAAAACAGTCGGCCTTATTCAGCTCCGGTTTTTCAGCATGATCGTGCATGCTGATATCACGTACTTTACGACAACAGAGTCCTTCGACATGAAATCCCATTAGACAGTTCAGTATTTCCACATCCGTTATTACCTCTGTATCATCCACCAGCCCTACCACGTGCCTGCACGCCATCCCGCCGGAACTGATATCATAAATTTCTGCCAGGCTACTTTCGTTATAGAGCAAAGTATCATGACGAACCGGATAACGCGTGTACCTTCGCCTATCATCACCCGGAAAACTCTTCTGGTCTGCATTGCCCTCTTCTACCACGGTCATAGTATCCCTCTTCAGTGAGAAACCATTTTCTCAGACTGAGATGATGGTTCGACGAGTGTGACTGTTTATTCTTCTGCAACCGGAATTTTCCTATCCGTCACACCTGAACCTAACACACTACATACTCTTTATATCATCTCTTAAAAATGCTAACAACCTTATGTTTAAGGGCCTTCAGGGTTTTTGAACGGAATTACAGATTAACAGGATAATGAAGAGGGAGAACAAAATGTTACATCATATAGACAAAAGAAGAGAATATCGGACAAACACCAGAGAAGTACTACAAACGACCATCGATTCTCCGGTTATTTCTTAAAAAACCAGAGAATCAGGGAAATAACACCACTCACGACCAGGCACGAAGTAATCGGCATGAAAAAACGAAATCCTTCACGCCTGATGACGATATCACCAGGCAGACGACCTAGCGGAATTTTCTGCAACCAGGGCCAGAGAAGACCGAGGGCTATAATGATGAGTCCAAGTATGATAAGGTTTCTGCTCATGTAACTACCAACAGGTAAAGTGAGGCCAGAAACCCCGCAAAACCAGCGGGGTCAGACACCTAGGCATAATTTCCAAAAGCCTGCGCCAGTCGCTGCATACCTTCTTCAATGACATCCGGTTCTGTACACGAAAAACTGAGACGAAATGTGCTCGCCCCTGAACCTTCAGTATAAAACGGCATGCCCGGCACAAAGACAACCTTTTCCCGTACAGCATGATCAAACAATGCCATAGCGTCATAGCCCTCCGGCAAACTGCCCCAGAGAAACATTCCTCCTTCCGGCTCGAGAAAATCGACCTCTTTCGGCAGATAATGGTGTGCCGTCTCAATCATCGTGCTGCACTGACGCCCATAGGCGTCTTTAATTATCTCCAGGTGATCATCAAGCACATTATCCTGCAGATATTGCGTCAGGATATACTGGTTCAGACTTGAGGTGTGGAGGTCAGCGGCCTGCTTGGCAACTAACAGTTTTTCATAGATTTCAGGAGGAGCAACTATCCAACCTATCCGAAA
>JBFHGS010000256.1:0-6949 GCA_041582995.1 Desulfopila sp.
CTGCGGTATCCTATAGTATCCGGTACTAAATCTCAATAAATAAAACCATTCCAAAACTTTGGACATATAACGATTTACACAGCTCAGAATATCCGAAAAATATATGTCAACAACCTTCATTTCGCAATACCCCAATAATTCACATCATATAATTTCAATCCCGAGCATAGGTTGACAAGAAAATATCTCGGAAACAGAACCATTTCAGATAACAACTACGCTCTCAAGACTTGGATAATAACAGGTTTCTCAAAATGGCATTATCTGCAGGACAACGAAAAATCATCGTCTTTTTTGACAAAAACCCCACAAAAGCGGAGAATGAATATCAGTTAAAACTCGTTTACTGAAAAATTGCATTTGCACCACTGTACACTGATGAGGAATGATTTATGAAACTGACCCTGAAGAAGAAATTGCTATTCGCGCTTATAGGCTCTACAGCATTGCCTATCATACTGATTTGCGTAGTATTAGGCTTCAACTACCGAAGCAGTTCCCTTGATTCATTTTTTCGTTCAACGGGAAAAGAATTGGGCCATATCGAAAAGGCCATATCGATTTTCATTGAAGAAACCAAAGCCAATACTTCGCTGCTGGCACGTCATCCTGCAGTCATAGCTGCTGATGATACAGTAAATTCCTTTATCAATCAGGATGCACCAAAAAGCAGTGCAGATCTGGAATCCGGATTGGTGGAACAGCGCATGCTCGATCTCACCCGTTCTCTTTTGAAAACACATAAGAGTTTTGTTGATGTATATGTGGGAACAGAACATGGCGGATTTTCCATGGCGAGCGATGCCGCCCTGCCTCCAGGATACGACCCGCGCGCCAGACCGTGGTACAAGGAGGCACTGAATAATTCCGGCACCCCTATCATCTCTAAAGCGTATCAATCCACAACAGGCGATGTGGTATTTACTTCAACTGAAACAATAAATCGTAATAGGAAGACAGTTGGTGTCGTAGGCATAGATGTAACCCTTGCGGAATTGACTGATTTTATCCAGACAATCAAACTTGGCAAGTCCGGTTATGTCATGCTGGTGCAGGATGACGGCGTAATTCTCGCGGATCCTGATAACCCTGACCACAATTTCAAGAAACTTGATGAACTGAATATATCAGCTTTCAGCCAGCTTGCCCAAACATCTTCAGGAGACCAGTTGGTAGACATCAATGGAGTCGAATACGCTGCAAAGGTTTTTACTTCACCGTCATTGGGATGGAAATTGATCGGGCTCATCCGCAAAGCTGAAATCATGGAAGAAGTTAACAGCACCCTGCGCGTAATCTCCCTTATCGGGCTTGCTGTTACTCTATGTTTTATTGCAGTGGGTGTTGTATTGGCCAACTCTCTGGCTAAACCTATTGTGGCTACCACTAATATGATAAAGGACATTGCAGAGGGTGAAGGAGACCTTACCCGGAGAATGCCGGTAATAACACAGGATGAACTGGGCATGCTTGCCACGTGGTTTAACCGTTTCCTTGATAACCTGCAAAATATCATTAGAGATGTTGCATCTCATGCGGGTGTCGTAGATTCTTCCTCAGGAAAACTACTCGGTATTGCAACACAACTTGCTGATAACGCCAGTGCAACATCCTTTAAGGCAGGAAGTGTCACCCGGGCTTCAACCGACATGAACTCCCGTATGAATACCATTACCGCCACAATGGATGAAACCACCAGTAATACCAGTATGGTCGCAGCGGCGGTAGAGCAGATGGCAGCAACAATAAATGAAATTGCCGGAAATTCTGAACGCGCCCGAGGAATATCGGAAAAGGCGGTAACACAGGCGGCATCAGCATCAGCTAAGATGAATGATCTCGGCCAGGCTGCCAGTGCAATCAGTGCTGTTACTGAGACCATCACGGAAATTTCTGAGCAGACCAACCTCCTGGCGCTGAATGCCACAATAGAAGCGGCCAGAGCAGGTGAAGCCGGCAAGGGTTTTGCCGTAGTTGCCAATGAGATCAAAGAACTGGCAAAGCAGACTGCTGCAGCAACAGCAGAGATCAAAGGCAAGATTGAGGGTGTTCAGGGAACCACGCACCAGACAATCTCTGAGATAAAGGCCATCGGCAAAGTCATTAACGATATAAATAGTATAATTGCCTCTATTGCAACGGCAATCGAAGAGCAATCGGCTGCAACAAACGAAATTTCCAACAATGTTACCCAGGCCTCGCAGGGTATTGAAGATGTAAACGAAAATATAAGTGAGGGGTCTGTAGTCCTTCAAGAGATCAGCAATGAAGTAGCGATGGTAAATGAATCCGCCGGAGAAATTTCGGTAAACAGCAAAAACATAGAAGAGAACGCCAACGAACTCAAACAGCTCGCACGTGAGTTGAATGCGATCATAAAACGATTCAGATATTAACCCGGATAGAGAAAAACGGCTAAACGGTCAATTGATATCCTGATAAAAGAGAATGGGCGCTGAGCGCATACGCACTCAGTGCCCATTCCGCAACATCAGTGTGAACAAGGAAATTGAAGATACTTCAGCTACAGCACAACTCCACCTCAGCTTTTCATCTTCCGCGTCCCTGACCACCTCGGCCACCACTCGGCCCGCCCTGTCCGCCTCTACCGCCACCACCCTGGCCACCGCGACTTCCGCCACCAGTTTTATTACCACGGGTGCCGCCAAAAGCACTCTGTCCGCCACGACCACCGCCACTTCCCTGACCACTGCGACCGCCTTCGGACTCTCCCTGCCCCCAACGATTACCAGCTTTGCTGTCTCTTGGTCCACCTTTCTCGGTACGACCACCGCTGGATGGTTTTTTACCGCGGGGCTTGTCCGGACGAGGACGTGCTTCACTCACACGAATTTCCCTGCCGCTGAGCTCAGAATCATTGAGACCATCGATTGCTGCTTGCGCCTCCTCGGCAGAAGGCATCACAATGAAGCCAAAACCTTTGGATTTTCCGGTATCTCTGTCTTTGACAATATCCACTGACTCAACCTGTCCGAATTGGCTGAAAGCCTGTCGTAAATCATCTTCAGTGATCTTGAACAGCATATTACTTACATAGAGCTTCATTCTTACCTCCTGGGGTAACAACGTTTAATTGAGTTTGATCAAATATACTGCTCGCGGATACACATCTGCCTTGCAATACTCTTTGAATCCTGCGTTGCAGATGCAACCGTTCTTCCAACTGGCGACAATCAGTGTAACCTTAACAAATCACATGGAGACAGGTGTCTGGGTTCATAATCCGAGATCATTATTCACGAGCTGATTTTCGTACACCGAGCACATACTCTTTTTCGTATTTCATCACAAGCGTTAATACATCAGCATCTGCTCCCGAATCGGATCACAATCAGGACCATTCTCCTTCAAGTTTAGCTCAGCTCTACCACTATTTCCCAGAAAATATTTGGTATTGAACTGAATACTGCTGAAGTGATGGTAAGCACAACCAGGGAAGCAGGCAACAAAGTACAATGCTTTAAAGTAAATATGATAGAATCAATGAAATTTTCGTAATTGCCCCGGGAGTTCAGGTAAAATACACATTATAGGTTCCTGCCCACATGACTGCACTGCAGTAAGGCGAATACAAACGTTAAAAGGAGAAACTGATGAGACGTGAAATCAAACAGATATTCATTGGTCAGGAAGTACTTGAAGGTGCTGGTGTTCGGTTACGGAGAGTCTTCGGATTTCATGAAACATCATTATTTGACCCGTTTCTTCTGTTCGATGATTTCAGCTCTGACAGGCCTGCAGATTTCAAAAAAGGTTTCCCATGGCATCCGCACAGAGGAATCGAAACAATCACCTACGTTATCAAAGGTGATGTTGAACATGGCGACAGCCTTGGCAATACGGGAGTGATATCTTCGGGTGATGTACAATGGATGACAGCTGGCAGCGGCATTCTGCATCAGGAAATGCCCAAAGGTGACAGCAATGGTTCAATGCACGGTTTTCAGCTCTGGGCCAATCTGCCCGCAAGTCACAAAATGATGACACCTCGCTACCGTGATATCGCCTCTGCAGATATTCCCGAGGTAATTCTTGATAACGGCTCTGTCATAAGAGTTATTGCCGGTACCGCACATGGGATTTCAGGACCAACTGATGATGTGGTTGTTGATCCGGAATATCTCGATTGCACCATCCCTGCCAACACCGAATTACCCCATCAGACCAAACGCGGCTACACAACATTTCTGTATGTAATTGATGGAGAAGGACGCATCAATGAAACCCCGGTGCAAAATAAAAACCTTATTCTCTTTGAAGATGGTGACGAGATCCTCACTTGTGCCGGTAAACTACCATTCAGGTTTCTATGCATATCAGGCAAACCATTGCATGAGCCCCTTGCCTGGAGAGGTCCGATTGTCATGAATACCAGAGAGGAATTAGACCTGGCTTTTCGCGAGTTGCAAAATGACACTTTTATTCAGCATTCGCCCGGCAATGAAAAATAAACACTTCGCAGCGTACTACTCCACGCTGCACTTTTCAGAATACTTACCCTCAATGCCAACATAACGGGCACGCATTTCCGCAATATCTTTTGGCGCGTCACCAGTCGGGTGAAAGCAAGATAAAAAACCGCCCGTTTTTTTCTTGTAATCAATAAAGGCAAGAGCAATTGGAATTTTTGCACCCAGCGCTATGTAATAAAAACCTGTCTTCCAGGTATCTACTTTGGAGCGTGTTCCTTCCGGCGGTATAGCGATCACCAGACTATCCGTACTGTTAAAAGCTTCGATGGTTTGCGCCACAACATTGTTTGATGAGGATCTGGTGATGGGGATACCTCCCATCCATCTCATAATCGGCCCCCGCCAGCCTTTAAAGAGTGAATCTTTTCCCATCCAGTGCATATCAAAACCATAGACAAAGGCCATTGCCAGCGACAAGGGGAAATCCCAGTTACTCGTATGCGGCACTGCAATCAGCACATATTTAGCTTCTGCCGGCGGCTCTCCTTCAAGTTTCCAACCTCGTAATTTGAGACATAGACGGCAAAAAAAAGCAATAACAACAGGCACAATCGGAGTGGTGTACATGGTCGCCTTCACGATCTTCCCTATGCAAAAAGAGTATGACCATCTCACAGGTCACAGTAATGATCGTCTTTGCCAACAAGCACCCTGATAGCGATTACCTGATATGACGAAAAACTATCCGTTTATTTCATGACAAATGAAGAAATTTTACATTCCGGCACTGTAGCGTGGAAAATGGTAAATTAAAATAACATATAATACAAATGACACATCTTTTTGCGTTACTCATCTATAAGCGCAATTTCAGAATCAATGTAACGGTATCTCCGCTTGCACAGCACTTCATCCTCAATACTCATAGCCTACCCTGCCTCATGATGGAAACAACATGCTAACAATTTGTTTTTACATGCCTTGTTTCGTTACACATGGCATCTCTTAAAAAATTCTCTCAAATTGTTCAGGCACCGAAGATTACCTGCGACCAAACTGTGTTTACCCATTTGTCTTACCTTGACTTTTCTCATTGTAATACTGGTTACCAGGATGTAATACACGCTTCGTTTTCAATGAAAAAGCATTAAAAATGTTTCTACAAAAAACGTTGAACAGCTGAAATATCAATTCTTCATAGCCACCAGAACCAACGTATTTAAAACTCATGAATCCAATAGTATCAACTGTACTCCTACTCATCTGCAGCAACGTGTTTATGACCTTCGCGTGGTATGCACACCTCAAGGAAATGAATGGCAGGCTATGGATAATTGCCGCACTTGTCAGTTGGGGAATTGCCCTATTTGAATATTTACTACAGGTACCTGCTAATCGGATTGGCTTTACTGTTCTTTCGGTCGGCCAATTGAAGATCATTCAGGAGGTGATCACTCTCAGCATATTTGTGCCTTTCTCGGTATACTATCTGAAGGAACCTCTGAAACTTGATTATCTATGGGCAGGACTCTGTCTTGTTGGTGCAGTCTTCTTCATTTTTCGCTCCAAGTTTGCGTGATTGTATAATGAGCCACGTTGCCCGTTAATGTGGTACATTACAATAATATGATTGGAATTATATCAAAACTATAAGCTTGGTAGACAGGCACTGAAAACGGATCGAGTTTTACAAACTCATCATAATGGGATGTACTTACTTCAGAAAATTTCGAAAAAGATAAATTATTTCTTTCAGGTATCCCAAGATAAAGTGCATTCCAACGTACGGCAATCAATATACTGGTCAACATGGAAATAGGTCTTTATTGTAAACAAATGTTTCAACTTGCATCTGCAGGTAGACTTCAGGGAATATGGTTTTGGGCGGCCCTATATGCATTCGTAGTCTGTACATACTCCCTTGTTTTTCAAATTCGAACACGATACTGGGCAAACACTAAAGGCAAACTTACGAGTCTCGATATCAATACCTTCGGAGCAAGAGAGTGGTCTTTGTCAGATCAGGAATATGTGGGACAGGCGTTGTATGCATATACCGTGAACGGAATACACTACGATGGGACAAGAATTTCACCCTGGCTTTTCGTAGCCAGTCATAATGCAAAGATAATTCTACACAAACAGCTCTCCAAAATTCAGCAGTATCCTGATGGAAAAGTTAAGGTTTTCTACAACCACAAAAATCCACGGAAAAGTTATCTCATCCTGCCCGGAAAAATAGGGATTACCGTTACTCTTGTTTTGAGCATTCTTCCTGCAATTTTATTTTATGTGAAATACTCTATGTGATAACCGCTTTTGAGTGCCCTTGAAACTCAGCTTTATACAGGCGAATCCTGGTCCTTCATCATGTGGATGGGAGGAACAGGGTATCACTTACAACAGGCTGAATTTTCGATCTGCCATTCACTATTTGCCCCTGCTATGCTTTATCACGATCATGCATACAAACTCCTGCAACATACGTAGCTTTGACTGCCCGGTCATCACCCAGA
>JBFHGS010000257.1:0-6920 GCA_041582995.1 Desulfopila sp.
AGGCGTTCGTTATCGGCAAACAAGATATCATCCTGGCTGATATCGACTGCAATTTCAAGGGATAACGACCTCTCTTTCAACTCAGATTCCAAAAGTAAGATTGCCTGCTCCAGCGCCCAGCAGGGTTGCACTTCAGTTCTACTGTAGGACATCGCCCCAACATCTGAAAGAGAGAGTTGATACAAATCATCAACCAGCAGACCAAGATGCATAACCTCTCTGTGCAACCCGCGGAATGTTTCTTCTGTAGGCTGGTAGACCCCGTCTTGCAATGCCTCTATTTTACCTCGAAGTATAGACAAAGGCGTGCGCAACTCGTGAGAAATATCAGCTATCCACTGACTTCTTGCGATACGGTTTTTCTCAAGAATCTCAGCGAGATTATTCAAATCGTTGGCTAGCTGCCCTGTTTCATCCACAGCGCTTACCTGCAGACGGGTGGTATATTTACCCGAGGCGAGGCTTCTGGTTGCAGCAGCCATACGCCTGATAGGACGCGTCATCATATAACTGATCGGCAGAGATAAACCTGCTGTAATCAGAATGCCCGCCACCGCCACAAGAAGCAGGGTCAGCTTCTGTTGATGCACAAACACCAGATGATGACTGTCTGAAAGATACTTGGCGGGGTGTACACCAATAGACCCGACAACCCGATTCTGGTTATATATTTTAATAACGTCCGGCCTGGATGTATCAGGATCGTAGCCAATAATCGTTTGGCCGTTTTCATCCATGAGAAACACCCTGCGTAAAAAATGTACCGGTATATCCGTTGGTAGCGGTCCTGAGAGTGCATTAATGTCATCAAATCTCTTTTCACCTAACCGTTGCAGAAAACGTTCTTTCTGCCTGCCTTCAGGATAGCTTTCCACAATAATGACAGCAGCCTTCTGTGGATCATCTATCAACCACTGCCAACTGTGTTCCTTTTTATACAGTGCCTCAAGATCATCTGCTATTTTTCGGAGTTGTCCGTGCTCCGCAGTATTCACATAATTGAGGAACCCCCGATCAAAACTCCATTGCAAAACAAGAGTCATATAAAGCACAACAACAAGTATAGCTGCCAGTATTGCCCCGAAGAGTTTGTAATGGAGTGATATTTTCATTGCAGGATTTTGATAGAAGATTGTTTTTTTTCTTACCAGATATGCACCATTTTACATGTTGAGAAAAGCTACAGCTTTGATTTTCACATTCTTTTCACATTACCATCATACTTTATCCTTACTTTTACAGTATGATGCATTCGCAATGCGCACCCCTTTCACTTTTTTTTACAGATACCGAGAACCAGAGACATGAAAAGTCCCGGACATCAGAGAACAGCACAGCCAGCAGGTTTCCCCACAATTGCGGCAACACTGCTCATGCTCATGAGTTTCAGCGGTTGCACTCCAACTACACATATTCTGGTAGACAAACCGCCTATAGAATTACCGGATTCATTTTCGAGCCAGGGTAACCAACACCTTTCTGCCAAGTGGTGGCAGGATCTCAACACCCCAGCCCTGGAGAATTTAATCGAGACTGCATTAGGTGAAAACCTCAGCATTCTCGCGGCACGCGAGCGACTGGCCCAGGCAAATGCTGCAGCACGTCAGGCTGGAGCAGCACTCTCACCGACACTTGACGCCAGGACCAGTAACACAGAAAGTCAGACACGAAGTGACTCCAATACCACCGCTACCAGTAAGCTGCTGCTCGGACTGGCCGCGAGCTACGAAATTGATCTCTGGGGAAGACTGGAGGCCAAAGAGAATGCAGCACAGCTTGATGCACAGGCCTCAAATCAGGATCTGCAGACAGCTGCGCTCTCCCTCGTCGCACAGATATCCACAACATGGTATCAACTTGCGGCGAGTTACAGCCAGCTTGAACTGCTGAAGCAGCAACAGGATATAAACACCATTGGTCTCAACCTCATTCAGTTACGCTTCAATGCCGGTCAGGTCGGGATTGCCGATGTACTGCAGCAACAACAACTTATAGAATCTAAATCAGGAGAGCTGGCACAACAGCGCGCTACAGCCCGCCTGCTCGAACATCAGCTGGCAATATTTACCGGTATCGCTCCAGGAACGCTGACACTGCCGGTACGACCTGAGCTTATTAGCCTCCCCCCATTACCTGCCACAGGTCTCCCGCTTGATCTGCTCAACAACCGCCCAGACATCAAAAGCGCCTACTTTAATCTTATCGCCGCCGACAGAAGAGTTGCAGCAGCGGTAGCAGACAAATATCCGCGGTTGAGCATCTCCGCAGACCTGTACACTTCAGGAAATGCCAGTGATCTTTTTGACAACTGGTTTGCTTCCCTTGCCGCCAACCTCGTCGGACCGCTTCTCGATGGGGACTCACGCCAGTCGGAAATCGATCGAACTTCTGCTGTTGCCCGGGAAAAACTCTACACCTACGGACACAAAATTCTCACAGCAATAGGTGAAGTTGAAGATGCACTCGCGCAGGAAAATGAACAGCAGAAACTGATCGCCAGCCTTGAAGTTCAGCTGGACCTTGCAACACATACAGTTCAGACAGTACGCGACCGCTATAAACAAGGTGTCGAAAACTATCAACGGGTGCTCACAGCCCTGCTTTCCCAACAATCCCTTGAGCGCACCCTTCTTTCTGCCAGACAACAGCGTATCAGTTACAGGATAGCCCTTTACCGTGCTCTTGGCGGAATGGTTCTTCCTGCTGGAACAGATACAGGTAATAAAAGTTAAGCTCTTTTTCATATCATACTACACAGACAACCATGAACATGATACAGCAGCAACAGACAGTTCCCGGAGAAGTTCAGCGCAGGCCAAACAGAATAATCGGCTTCATCCTGCACTTCCTGCTACCGATCGCAGCTCTTGCCTGCGGTGTGGCCATTACCGTCTACCTCATGAAAACATCACCAGAAGCCAAACCCGGTAAACGCCCTCCCACAGCCACTCTGGTCGAGGTACAAAAGGCGATGGTCATGCCACAACTGGCCATTATCAGCGGCATGGGTGAAATCGTTCCGGCTCGTGAAATCGAACTCAAACCACGTGTCAGCGGTGAGATCATGCATCTTAGTGAAGAGTTTATTCCCGGTGGCTATTTTCTGGCTGGCGAGAAGATGTTAACGATAGATCCGGTTGATTATGCCCTGGTAATCCGTCAGCTTGAAAGTGAAGCGGCAAAGGCCGAAAGCGATCTCGCACTCGAAATGGGCAACCAGCGTATCGCTGAGAAGGAACTTTTGATACTGAATGAATCCGTAAGTGCCGAGGAAAAAGCTCTCATCCTGCGCAAACCCCAGCTCGAGAAACTCCAGGCTTCGAAAGACTTCGCTGAGGCCAAACTCTCCCAGGCCCGGCTCAATCTTCAGCGCACCGAAATAAACGCCCCGTTTAACAGCGTAATCAACTCACGTGACGTCAACCTCGGAACCCGGGTAACCGAATCAACAGTGCTGGCGCATCTGGTCGGCACTGACAGGTTCTGGCTCCGCTTGACCCTTCCGGTTGATCAGCTTCAGTGGCTGAATATTCCCTCTACAAAGGATGAGGAAGGCTCCTCTGTTCGGATTTACACCCAGCAGAGCAACGATCCGGCTGCTTTCCGGGTTGGTAAGGTCATCCGCCTCGCGGCCTCGCTTGAAGAACAGGGACGTATGGCACAACTTCTGGTCAGTATCGATGATCCGCTCTGTCGCAAAGAGGAAAATCATGGCAAACCGCAACTTTTGCTCGGCTCCTATGTGCGGGCTGATATCGAGGGTAAAACCATTGAAAATGGTATCAGCATTGACCGCGCCAACATTCACGACGGGAACCATATATGGTTAATGGATGAAGACGGCTCTCTCGTTATACGTCCGATAGAAATAACCTTCCGGAATCGGGACAAAGTTATAGTAAAAAAAGGTATAAGCGCCGGAGAACGTATTATCACCTCATCTCTTGCCTCTCCAGTTGCCGGAATTCCGCTGCGCCTTGAAGGACAGGTGGAGAAAGGGTCCGAAAAAGGTCAGGGAAATCTCGGCCAGGGCAAAGGGAGGCCAGAGCGTGCTGAATAAAATGACTTCACAAGAGCACGGTGCCCTCTCCTGGATGGTACATAACCGTGTAACTCCAAACCTGCTTATGATTTTCCTTATTTTCGGCGGCCTCTTCATGTCCACGAAAATAAAACAGGAAGTTTTTCCAGAGTTTGAGCTCGACCAGATAAGCGTAAGTGTTTCCTACCCCGGTTCCAGCCCCGAAGAAGTGGAGCAGGGAATTGTTCTGGCTATTGAAGATGCCATTGAAGGAATCGACGGCATTAAAGAGATTACCTCAACTGCAGCCGAAGGCAGTGGACGGGTGATCGCTGAATTACAGGAAGATGCCGATTCCCAGATTGTCCTGCAGGATATCCAGCAGGAAATAGATCGCATTTCCACCTTTCCCGGGGATGCAGAAGATCCCGTCATATCACTGGGGTCTCATAAACGTCAGGTACTGCGAATCAATTTCTATGGTGATGTAAATGAAAGATCCCTCAGGGAAGTGGTTGAGCAGGTTCGCGACAGATTACTGCAAACTCCTGACATTACACAAATCGAAATCAGCGGAGCACGTGATTTCGAAGTTCAGGTAGAAATCCCGATGGAAAAGCTGCGCATGTATGGTCTCACTCTCACCGAGGTTGCGACTATTATCAGGCAGTCTGCAGTTGAAATTCCCGGCGGCAAGCTTGAGACCGTAGGTGGTGAGATCCTCTTGCGGATTGATAACCGTCGTGACTGGGCCCGTGAATTTGCGCGCATTCCAATCGTCTCGACCTCTACCGGCACCACTGTTTACCTTGAAGACCTGGCCACGGTCAGGGAAGGATTTGAAAGCTCAAACAGAGAGGCCTCATACGAAAAACAACGCTCTCTTGCTCTTCTTGTCTACCGTGTAGGCAAACAGACCCCGATCGGAGTTTCGGATTCCACCAAAGCTGCGATGGCTGACATTGAAACAGATCTACCTCCGGGTATCAGCTGGAAGATTACCAGCGATAGTTCAGATATTTACAAACAACGTCTCGAACTGCTGCTGAAAAATGCCTTTATCGGGCTTGCGCTGGTGCTCGTACTCCTCGGCGTTTTTCTCGAGCTTAAGCTGGCGTTCTGGGTCACAATGGGAATTCCCATCTCCTTTCTCGGCGGCTTATTGTTTTTGCCGCTCATGGGCGTCTCCATCAATATGATTTCCATGTTCGCCTTTATAGTCTCTTTAGGTATCGTGGTCGATGATGCAATCATTGCCGGAGAAAACATCTATGAATACAGGCAGCGCGGCTTAAATTTCATTGATGCCGCAATAGCGGGAGCCAAGGACGTAGCAAGTCCCATCGCTTTTTCCATTCTCACCAATGTCGTGGCTTTCATGCCGCTTTTATTTGTGCCGGGCACCATGGGCAAGGTGTGGAAAGTCATACCCATAGTCGTCATTACCGTCTTTCTCATCTCATGGATTGAGGCTCTGTTCATTCTGCCCTCCCATCTGGCTCATAGCAGCACACGTTCACCAAACCCGGTTTTCAAGGTACTTGGCAAGCTCCAGCAGGCTTTCGGACGCAAGTTCAATTGGTTCATTCTACACGTTTATGGACGATCCCTTGAATCGATTCTGCACCTGAAGTTTCTTACAGTCACTCTGCTTATTGCCGTTCTTCTCATCACATTCGGTTATGTTTTCAGCGGCCGCATAAGCATGATACTCATGCCGCGGGTTGAATCGGACCGCTCCGTGGTAACAATCACACTTCCGTACGGCAGTCCTTATGCCCACGTGGTGCAGGTACGTGATCAGGTTGTTAATGCCATAGAACGCGTGCGGGATGCACATGGCGGAGATCGTCTGGTTGAAGGGATATCATCCCTTATTGAAGAAAATACAATTGAGGTAAACGCCTATCTCACGCCACCCGACATCCGCCCCTTAAGCACCGGCGAAGTCACGAAAATGTGGCGTAAGGAAGTTGGCACCATTGTCGGTCTGCAATCATCGCTGTTTCAGTCAGATCGTGGCGGTCCTGGAAGTGGAGCTTCGCTTTCGATTGAATTAAGCCACAGGGATATAGACATTCTCGATAAAGCCAGCAGCGCTCTGGCGGCAAAGCTCGAAGATTTTCCAAACGTTAAAGATATCGATGACGGATATACTCCAGGTAAATCTCAGTTTAATTTTACTATCAATGAACGTGGACACAGTCTCGGCCTCACCGCAACCGAAGTCGGCCGGCAGGTGCGTGATGGCTTTCAGGGTGCCATTGCGCTCAAGCAGCAACGCGGCTCCAATGAAGTAACCGTACGGGTGCAACTACCTGAAGAACAACGGCTCAGCGAGTTTGATATTGAAACGATGCTGATCGCCACACCGTCAGGTACTTTTGTACCGCTTTCCGATATCGCTACGGTTGAGAGGGGGCGGGCCTACACCTCCATAACCAGAAGAGACAGCCGCAGAACAGTAATGGTCACCGCCGATGTTGATCCTATAGGTGAGTCGAGCCTGATAATTGCGGCTCTGAACTCCACGGTACTGCCTGACCTGGCCAATGATTTTCCTGGTCTCAGCTACGGCTACAAGGGCCGGCAGGAAGACAGAAAAGAAAGTGTTCAGAGCCTGCTACAGGGCTTTGTCTTCTCACTCATATCCATTTACTTCTTGCTGGCCATACCGTTTCGAAGTTACACCCAGCCGATAATCGTCATGATTGCTATTCCTTTCGGAATCGTTGGAGCGGTGTTAGGTCATTTGATCATGGGCTACAACCTCAGCCTGATGTCCATGATGGGCATTGTTGCTCTTTCCGGTATCGTGGTGAACGATTCACTTGTTCTGGTCGATTATGCCAATAAGCGCCGCCGCGAAGGTTTTGTTCCTCATGATGCGATCAGAGCC
>JBFHGS010000258.1:0-6916 GCA_041582995.1 Desulfopila sp.
AATTGTGCACGGACCCTTAGTCTCCCATCTCCACCAGATATTTCCAGTAGCGTTTTGGCATAAGTTGGCGTTGGAGGCCGGGGTTATCCCTGTCCGGGTTGGCAATAGCGGTATGGAACGTTTTCCAGAGTTCCTGATAGTGCTGTTCATCCAGACTGAATTCCTTGTCTGGGATTTCACCATGATCACGCACGTGACGGGTGAAATTTGTATCTATATCGATGGATTGCAGGGTGTCGCCATCCCAGTATAAAGCATGCTCACGACCGATGTCGTGCAAGATCCAGTGTTGATTTTTCAACCTTTGCCGGAAGTGCTGCGCACAATAACCGATGATATTACAATCCGGCTCAAAGGGAGCATACAGAAGCCTGTCCTCAAGAATTCTAAAGCGGATGAGACCATTGAATCTGTGGGCTTCAAACCCGACTTTTTTTGAAAGTTTATCCAGATATCTGATGGAATCGATGGTGTAGATCTGCGTGGCCTGAGCTCCATGTACAAGGCATTCCTGTACCATTCTGTACAGATGTATCCCGACATCGCGATCTTCACTTAAGAATCCGTTTAAGGTGAAAGTGGCAGCTGAACCTCCAAGTTTTTTCAGATACTCGAAGAGTCGCAAGGCCTGCTGTTTATCAGTCGAAAGTGAGATGAGCGTATCAAAAATGCGTGGAGAATACGACTTCTCCGTATAAATTCCCTGAACATCGTGTGACGACTTGATTGCTGTTGCCACGGCGTTCAGCAGCCCTTCAAAGGATCCGTCATGTAGATAGACAATCATGCTCATACTAAAAGAGCCTCAGCTGACGACTATCGTAAAGAAGCTTTTTGGTATTGGCTGATTCCGCCTTGCACATGGCCCCGACCAGCATGTGATGCGGGAGAGAGGCATCTGCGAGATATCTGCCATTGATAGTGATAAAAAATCTGGCCCTTTTCAGCACCATGCCGATTTTTTTGAGATCCTGCTCGCGTATTGCTGCAACTCTGCGGGTTGCGATGATGCGCTGGGCGGAAGTGACACCGACTCCGGGTATACGAAGCAGTTCCTCGTAGCTTGCCCGGTTGATATCAATGGGAAAGAGATCGAAATTACGCAAGGCCCAGGCGGCTTTGGGATCAATCCGCTCGTCAAGATGAGGGAAGGCGGGAGAAAGAATTTCATGGGCCTGGAACCGGTAAAACCTGAGCAACCAGTCTGCCTGGTACAACCGATGTTCGCGAATAAGCGGTGGCGCTGTTGACAGTGCCGGCAGAAGCGGACCCTCATTGACCGCCATATAGGCCGAATAATAGACCCGTTTCAAGCTCATCTTGTTGTAGAGATTTTCCGTCAGATTAAGAATTTGCAGGTCACTTTCAGCTGATGCGCCGATAATCATCTGGGTACTTTGTCCACCCGGACAAAATGCCGGAGCATTTCGGCTCTTTTTTCGTTCATGTTGGAAACCTGCAAAATTTTCGCCTATCTGTTTCATGGGCGACATGATGCCGATCTTCGTTTTTTGCGGGGCTAGTCGTTTAAGCGATTGCTCCGATGGAAATTCGATATTGACGCTCAGTCTGTCGACCAGCAAACCTGCCTGCTGAATCAGCTCACTAGAGGCACCAGGTATCACTTTAAGGTGAATATACCCGTTGAATTTATGTTTTTTTCGTAACAGCCGGCAAACTTCAACCATATCAGCCATGGTTTGTTCGGGTGAGGCATACACTGCTGAACTCAGGAATAACCCTTCAATATAATTTCGCAGATAAAAGTTGATGGTGAGGTCGGCAATCTCTTCCGGGGTGAAGGTAGCGCGCTGAAGAGTATTGGAGCGACGGCTGAGACAGTAGACACAGTCAAAAACACAGTCATTGCTCATTAAAATCTTTAACAGGGATATGCATCTGCCATCTGCAGCCCAGCTATGGCAGATACCACTTTGGGCGGCGTTGCCGATACCATTTGCTGTATTTTTCCGACTGCTGCCGCTTGATGAACATGATGCATCATATTTTGCGGCGTCGGCGAGAATTGTTAGTTTTTCTTGTGTCTTCATATAGCAGTGAATGTAAGCACAGTAGAGTTAAATGTCTTTTATCGGGAGACCTGAGTCCTCTTTTGTCCATTGTGCCATATACGGGGTGTCATAGAGTGACTACCCTGTGAAAAATATCTCATCTGTACCATATTCGCTCATGAAATGGTCATGTTTGAGTGGTATATCTCTTCGCACAAACAATCTGCTTGTAGCCGCATTATCTGCCATGCGTTTTATTATCTGGAGATCCCATGCCATTTTTTGGTGAAGTGATAGCTTTATTTACTGTGCTGTGCTGGACAATCAGCGTACAGTTTTTCGGAGCGGCTGCTAAAGCTGTCGGTTCTACGGCAGTAAATATAATCCGGTTAGGTGTAGCGCTGATTCTGTTCAGCACATTTTCATTTCTGCGCGATGGCATGCTGTTGCCTGTACATTTTCCTGCGCATGCCTGGCTTTACCTCGGACTTTCCGGAGTGATCGGCTTTTTTATCGGCGATATTTTCCTGTTTAAAGCTCTGGTCGAACTCGGGCCGCGTCTGGCTATGCTGTTGCACAGTATGGCTGCACCGACTGCTGCGCTCATCGGCTGGCTCTTTCTGGCAGAATCATACACTCTGCACCAGTGGCTGGGAATCTGTGTGACACTCTCAGGTGTAGGTATTGTCATTCTGGAGCGTGGCAATAATTCTGCAGCAGCAGGAAATCGCCGTGTAACTGAAATATCCGGTAAAGGAATTCTGTACGGTATGCTGGCGATGCTTGGGCAGGCCGTCGGCTTTGTTCTGAGCAAAGCGGGGATGCAGACAGAAGGAGAGTATCTTGATCCGTTTTCGGCCACGCAGATTCGGGCAATAGCAGCTTTCTTCTGCTTTGTGCTATTTTTTACCGTTACCCGGAGATGGAGATATGTCAAAGACGCGCTTTGGAACAGAAGGGCGCTTTGTTTTACTATAGCCGGGTCATGTCTCGGCCCGTTTCTGGGAGTGTCGTTGTCTCTTCTGACTCTCCATTATCTGACGACAGGTGTTGCCTCAACGCTTCTCTCACTGGTGCCGATATGCATAATCCCATTCTCGATCTTCCTGCACAAGGAGCATGTTTCAATCAGGGCAGTTGGCGGGGCTTTGATAGCGGTTTTCGGAATATTTCTGCTTATGAAATAGGCTGGCACTGCGGATGGCGATGCAGGACCATCAGGGAAACCAGTCGATGTCATTTGCCATGCAATGGTTAAACATTTGCCGGCTCCAGGCTTTACAAGGGGTATACGCTTCAGGTTCGATGTAGTCACGGAAATAGTCACATTCTTTGTGGGTCCATACTAAAACGAGATCTGTACACATCTGCTCTCTGCTGTGTATATCTGCAGTTTCCGCATATTCTTTCATCCATTTGCTGGAAAAATCACATTTCATCTCAGCGTGGTTTTGAAGAATATCTGATTTGCTGCTGGTAAGAGTTGCTATCCAGAGTGCAGCTTCAGCAGAGCAACCTGCTGTCGCGGCTGGTAATGGTGCGGGCACGGTTGACAGCAGGAAAGATACGAAAGGACCCAGCAAAAGAAATTTGCGGGTTGGCAATTGAATATCAGGCGATTTCATTCCTGCATTTTCTTTTTGAGTTGAGCTTCCAGCTCACTAAACATACTCTTCTTTTTTGCTTCCATTTCTGCCTGAATGGATTCTATTTTTTTATGCATATTTTTTTTCTTGGCCATGAACTGTTCGAGCTCTTTTGCCAGGCTGTTGCCACCTTTCTCTTCTCGAGGGAGTTTTTCAAGCTGAAGATGATCGGCGACAGTGAGCCTGAGATTGAAAGGGTCTTCGAAAATTTCGACGATGCCGAGTTTTTCGAGCTTGCGACAGATGGAATGTCCTGATTCAACAGAGATGCCGAGCAGTGAGCAGATATCTTCGAGTGGTGGAGAACTTTGCTTCTTATGCTGGCAGACTCTGGTTGCTGCTACAAATAAATGAGCTTCTTCATAGATGTTCATAATTTACCTTCTTTAAACTCTTCAAAGCGTAATAAACCAACCCGTTTTACATACCACCGGATAATGGCACCGAAAGCCGAAGATCATACTGGAAAGCTGGGATAATTGAAATAAGCTGTGGTAGTTTTGTCAAAAGGATTTTGTAGTATCAAATCACCTTCACCGCAATTTTTGATTTCAGAAAAGCAAAAACTCTTATAGTCTCCATATGGGTAATGGAAGCTGAATATGACATGAAGCGGGTACCCTGTGATACGAGATTAAGAAAAATACGATATGAAAGACTATTACGAGATACTTGGAATGACCACCGCCTCGACTGAGGAGGAAATACGTAAGCGTTATCGCAAGCTTGCCATGCAGTATCATCCGGACAGAAACCCGGATAATCCGGATGCTGAAGAAAAATTTAAGGAAATCGCAGAAGCCTACGGTGTCCTTACTGACCCAGTGAAACGGCGACAGTATGATACTGCCAGAAAGATGGGTGGCAACTATTCAGCCAATGGTCAGCAAGGGGGATTCAATTATAGTCAGGAAGATATTCTGAAGGATCTCTTTCAGGACCCCCGTTTTCAGCAGATGTTTCATGGATTGTTGCAGGAATTTGCTCGGAAGGGTTTCAGGGCAAGTCCAACGTTTGTGAAGAAAAGCTTTTTCGGCGGCAGGGGTGGCCTGATTTTCGGTGGGTTGTATCTGTTCGGATCAATTGCAGGGCCTGCAATCCTTAATTCGGCAAAAAATAAACTGCCTGGGAAAAAAGGTCTGTTCAGGTCGCTTGGAAACACGGTTGGCTCGTTGCTTTCGGGTAAAAAGCAACAACCAGCACAGAGACAACAGGCGATATATCCACCTCCCGGAGATACTACTTATACCGCACGGCTTACTGCCCAGGAATTTCAGGATGGTAAGATTTTGCAGATTGTGACTGAGGGACCGGCAGGAAAAGAAAAACTGAAGGTGAAAATCCCACCGGGGAGCCGGGCCGGTCAGAAACTGCGACTTAAAGGGAAGGGGGCGTCAGGTCCGCAGGGTCGCGGCGATCTGTACCTGAAACTTGAGCAAAGCTGAAAGGTAATATGCCATTTCAGCTCGAAGTAACAAAAGCCCTCAGTTACCTGCTGGATACTGAAGGCTTTTTGCTTTTCTGATTCTGGTAATTACTACAGATTTTTTGCTAGAAGTGTATTTGCATACTCCCGCAAGGTATCTTTAATTTCAGGATGCTCCAGAGCAAAGGCCAGGTTGGCCATCTGGAACCCGGCTTTGTCACCACAATCGAATCGTGTTCCCTTGAAACGATAGCCAAAAATTGGCTGCTCCTGCATGAGGGTAACCATTGAATCGGTAAGCTGAATCTCACCGCCTGCACCGGTTTTATGAGCACCGAGAAAATCGAAAATGCGCGGGGTGAAAATATAGCGGCCGATTGCTGCCAGATTTGATGGTGCATCTTCAGGTTTTGGTTTTTCAATCATGGATTTGATGCGAACAGTACCGTTATGAGCTGGTTCCGCTTCAAGAATTCCGTATTTAGACGTTTCTTCTTTCGGAACTTCAATAATGGCAACCATGGAAGCACGAAGTCTGTCGAATTCCTTGACCATCTGATGCAGGACCGGCACTTCGCTCTGGATCAGGTCATCTGCGAGGAGAACGGCAAAAGGTTCGTCGCCGACGATATCACGTGCACACCAAATGGCATGGCCGAGTCCTAACGGTTCGCTCTGCCGCGTGTAGACGATCGTGCCTGATTTCGGCACAAGTGATTCGATGGTTTGTAAGAGATCGTCTTTGCCACGTTTTCTGAGAGTGTCTTCCAGTTCGTAACTTCTATCGAAGTGATTTTCGAGGGCAGTCTTACCACCACCTGTTACGAATATAAGCTGCTCGATGCCCGAGGCCAGAGCCTCTTCCACTGCATATTGAATAATTGGTTTATCGACGACCGGCAGCATTTCTTTGGGCATTGCCTTTGTTGCGGGCAAGAAACGCGTACCGAGACCAGCTACCGGAAAAATAGCTTTTTTAATCTTCATAACGGATAATCCTGAACATGTATTCGCGAGTTATATTGCATATTACTCTATGGCTGATGCAATTATCAGAGAGAGCAATGTGATTGGGATCTATTCAGCAATGAGTAGCATAGTATAGAAATATGATATTAAAAAGTAAATAGGTATAAGTACCTATTTAACTCTTGCCAGAGACGGGAGATGTGTGTTTTTCCGGACAGTTGAGAAGATACATGAAAGTGTGTCTAAAGCCCGATATGATATGAAATGCAATAGATATGACTCACCCTGATTGAAAGCTGAAGTTATGAAGGTATACCGTGTTGTTTTCCCCACGAGAGTATCGGGAGAAATTGCATTTCTCTGTAGATATGATATTGATGACGGGTCGTGCTTACAGATTCAATAAGGTGATCATTCAGCAATCACCGTACCTTAATATGTGTAGATGTGTATGGCAGAGGTAAATCCAGAGTCTTTTGAACCGGTTGGCTGCAATTATGTTCTGATCGGTAATATGAATGTCGGGAAGACACTCGTTTTCTCCGGCATAACGAGCAAAAAGGTTAAAACGGTCAACCTGCCCGGTTCCAACGTATCGATCAACTGTGCACCTTTGAGGGGAGAAAATGGTATCATTTACGATCCTCCCGGCAGCGTTTCAATTTTTTCCGACGATGAGGATGAGCGTGCGGTACGTGAAGTCCTGCTCTCGGAAACAACCGACGGTTCTGTAAGCGGTATTATACTGATAGCCGATGCCAAGAACCTTGGCCGTTCTCTGGCGATTGCCTTGCAGTACAGCGAATTCGGTTTGCCGATGATCCTCAATATCAATATGATGGATGAGGGTGTTTCCCGGGGAA
>JBFHGS010000259.1:0-6870 GCA_041582995.1 Desulfopila sp.
GCTAAACCGGAAGGTGAAGCAGTAACCCGCTGCCATAACCCGCACTGCGATGCTCAGCGATTGCGAAGCCTGATTCACTTTGCATCCAAAGCCGGTCTCGATATTGACGGCCTTGGCAAAAAATATATCGAGCAACTATTCGAGCTCAAGATCATTCAGGATATCCCCGACATTTTCACCCTGCCCAGAAATCAGCTCGCAAAGCTGGATGGCTGGGGCGTCAAATCCGCCGACAATGTTATCGCTGCTGTCAATGACCGGCTCACGCCACCACTAGGCAAACTGCTCGCAGCTCTTGGTATTCGCTTTATTGGCGAAGTAACAGCATCCGCACTTGAACGCCACTTCAAAGATCTTGATGCACTTGCTTCGGCCAGCCATGATAATTTACGCGAAATTGAGGGAATAGGCGAGCAGGCAGCCTCTTCAATTGTCGACTATTTCAGCGATCAGCGCGTACTGGAGATGCTTGCCAGACTCAAGGCCGCTGGAGTCCAGCCACTGATTCCTGAGCAGAACAGTGAAGATCTGCCGCTCACCGGGCAGGTAGTTCTCTTTACCGGCAGCCTGCAAACACTTTCACGGGATGAAGGGAAAAAACTTGTGAAGGATAACGGCGGTCAGATTGCCACCGGTGTCACACAAAAGACTACTCTTGTTGTCGTTGGAGAAAAGGCTGGTTCAAAACTAAAAAAGGCTCAGGAGCTCGGCAAGAAAATTCTTTCTGAAGAAGAGTTCATACAACTTTTAACACCTCACTGAGCCACGGGCCGTCATTGTTCATCAGCCCCGGGCCGGAAAACGCATTCGCGATTTCCGGCCCGGCCATATTCTTCTCTGGTTGAATCCTCAGATTTTACCAACTTTTTCTATTGCTGGTCTCATCAATCTAAAGCAATACGTCACTGAACTACAGGAAACATCCAAAGCAATCAGATGCACTTTTGATGTATGTGTATACTCATCTCTTAATTGATCAACACAGAAATTATCGCGATATGGCAAATGTCTTCATGGCCAGAACCAGGCATATTATCAGTCAAATACCTGCAGGAAAGGTTTCAACCTACGGCAGAATTGCGCTACTTGCAGGCAACAGCAGTGGCGCCCGGCAGGTTGCCCGGATACTGCATTCCAGTTCAGAGAAATATGATCTCCCTTGGCATCGGGTTGTTAACAGGTTCGGCAGGATTTCACTGCCTGTCGGATCCAGATTTGAACTGCAGAGAAAGTTGCTTGAAGAAGAAGGTGTACGGTTTGACACCTCAAACCAAATTGATTTTTCCAAGTATCTCTGGATACCAAAAGATCTCTTCAGGTAAAGTCCACAGATTCAACCTGTGGCGGGGAGCACCTTTCAAGTACGAAAAAGTTGTTTGACAAGCTTACCGAAATCCTTCTGGTCAAGTCTCGACAGGCCAAAACTTCTGGCCAACTTCAGGGCCGCCTTGTGATCGCCAGGCTCGACACCCTCCTGTAACAAATTACAATCAAAAATATTACCACATGGACGATACTGATCCATGATGTTCACATAACATTCCTTAGCTATATTCTCCGCCAGAAATCGCAGGATCTCTTCTGTTTCAGCAAGGGCTCCCGGCATCAGTAAGTGCCGGACCAGCAACCCTCGTTCAGCAAGACCCGCTGAATTGATCTGAAGGTTCCCTACCTGGCGCTGCATCTCAATTATGGAAGTGCGCGCGAATTCAGGATAATCTGCAGCATTCGCGTACCGCTCGGCAGAACTGTTCTCCCAAAATTTGAAGTCAGGCATATATATATCAATAATGCCATCCAGCAGTAGCAGGGATGAAACCTTATCATAACCACCACTGTTATACACGAGGGGAACAGTCAGTCCTTTTTCGATAGCGTATGGAAGCGCTGCCAGAATCTGCGGTATTACATGAGTCGGGGTAACGAAATTTATATTGTGGCAACCCTGCTGCTGAAGGCTGACCATAAGCGACCCAAGCTGCTCGTCATCAAGCACGGTACAGCTTTCAGGTTCAGAATGACTGATATCGAAATTCTGACAAAATACACAAAGCAGATTACAGCCGCAAAAGAAAATAGTTCCTGAACCATGCTCCCCCACAAGTACAGATTCTTCACCAAAATGAGGACCACAACTCGCCACTTCAACCCTTGCAGCTATTCGACACATGCCACGTTCATCAGCCAGACGATTTACCCCGCAGTTGCGCGGACAAAGTGTACATGACCCAAGTATGTCAAGGCTCCCGGCGATTCTCTTCTCAAGCAAGCCGGACCGCCATGCCTTCAGATAGCAGCTTTCCATCTTTTTCACCTGTGTAAAGGTCGACAAATGATGACAAATCGTATAGCCTGCGGTGTTTGCAACGTGTTTAAAACGCAGTATAGCATATAATCACATATACCGGTGAACCGACCATGCCTACCATCGACCTCAGAAGTGATACAGTTACACTCCCATCAGACGCCATGCGCGAGGCAATGATCTCAGCAGAGGTCGGGGACGATGTATATGGAGATGATCCGACTGTTAATCAGTTACAGGATTATGCTGCGAATCTTCTCGGGTTTGAATCAGCCCTCTTTACCAGCAGCGGCACACAGGCTAATTTTGTGGCTATCATGGCACACTGCCAGCGGGGCGACGAGTATATTGTCGGCCAGCATGCGCACACCTACCGATACGAAGGTGGAGGTGCCGCTGTTCTCGGTTCTATTCAGCCGCAACCAATCGAATTCGAAGCAGATGCAACACTCGACCTGAGAAAGGTGGCCGCAAAAATCAAACCAGATGACATTCATTTTGCCAGAACACGTTTACTCTGTCTGGAAAATACTCAGAACGGCAGAGTGCTCCCTCTGGAATACCTCGAAAACGCCAGAGAATTCACCCGCACCAATAACCTTAAACTCCATCTTGACGGGGCCAGGGTTTTCAACGCTGCGGTAGCTCAGGATGTGCATGTCAGTGAAATCACCCATCACTTTGACTCGGTCTCTATATGTTTGTCAAAAGGGTTGGGAGCTCCTGTCGGCTCGATTCTCTGCGGCAGCAGGGAATTCATAGATACCGCACGTCGCTGGCGAAAAGTTGCAGGTGGCGGCATGCGACAGGCTGGAATTCTTGCCGCTGCAGGACTCTATGCCCTGAACTACAATGTTGAACGGCTGGCTGAGGATCATCAAAACGCAAAACGACTCGCACAGGGCTTACAGGCGCTGGGAACACTACAAGTCAGTTTTGACGAAAACCAGACCAACATGGTCTTTCTCTCTCTTGCAGCGGAAGATGCCGCCCCACTGGCCAAACGACTCAAAGAAGCTGGAATTATCATTACCCCAGGTGAACATCTGCGGCTGGTGACTCATCTTAATATCAGTCAGGAAGACATCGAATACATCCTGAAAGTTTTCAACAATCATTTTAAGCACAGTTGAAGACCGCCACTCTAAATTCAGGGGTGAGGAGAAGAACAACATGCATGTATCTTTCATATCAATAAGATATTAAGCAAACCGGCCTTTCCCTTCAGGCTAGACACTGTAGATGTGAAATTCTGACTTAAAAACTCACTGCACATACTGAAGCATTACCATCCATATCAAGTCGCCCTATATGGCTTTCCACTATATCAGCCATCCAGGCTGCTTTTTTGGTGCAGTGATCACCTGACCAGAGCCAGTGAATCGCCGAGTCAAAATTCGGATCGATACAGAAATCCCGCTGAACCGTGGGTGAACGCAACACAGTTACCAGTTCAGCAGTGGTCGGCAATCGCCAGCCAGCCTTGCCCTGAAATTGCACGGTATTCAGATAGGCCAGATACTCTTTTGCCTGCTGCCAGTTTAAAGTAAAACCGCTGCCGCTTCGCTGCCAGTAGAGCTGCGTTTGTGAATCATAGAGCAGCAGAGGATTAACCACCTCAAGTTGATGCTGATAAAAGCATACCGGGCGAAACAGTTCATCTAGATCAAGCTTCTGCCGGATGTCTTTATACATTATCCTTTCCGGTTTACTGTTCACCTGCTCTCTCGCAAGTTCAACATTCAGATCTCTCCTGTCACCAGCAAAAGAACAGCTTTTTTCAGACATGATTTTCCAGTTGAGATACACCTGCTCAAGTGCCATACGCATCTGTACCGCATCTGCAAACCGTTTATCGGGGTTAACCTCAAGTGCTCTTTGCAAAAACACATCCCATTCTCTGTCCAGATCTCTGTTCAGACTGCTCGCCGTTTCTACTTTATGCTGACGCGGGTCCACCAGACGACCTGTCAGCATCCGGTACATTAATACCCCCAGACTATATAGATCGGCTCGACCATCCGCCTGTTTCGGATCAGTTTCCTGTTCCGGAGCTGCATAATATGGTGATCCGACCTGCATTCCCGGAATAGCCATTTTCTCTTCACCACGCACTCGTGATAGACCGAAATCAATGATCTTTATTCTATCTTCATTGGTGATCATCAGATTATAGGGTTTTATATCCCTATGAACGATACCGGCGAAATGTAAACGCTCAAGTCCTCTCAATGCCTGGCTCATATAGAGGTAAGTCCGGGGAACACTGACGACACGAGAATCCAGCTCAACTCTGTACGCTTCACCGATGAACTCACCGAGCGAGTGGGAGAAATATTCAAGAACGATAAAGGGCGCCCCCTCATGTTCATCACAATCGATGACCTTGGCGACATGATCATGGGTAATTCCTCCCATAATCCGTGCTTCTTCAACAAAAATCTCCTTAAGGCGCTCTTCACCAACAAGTTCGACAAAGATATCATCGCGTGGACGCAATATTTTCAGGGCCACAACACGACCGGTAACAGGAGCCTTTGCTTTGTATACTGTACTCATTCCACCACGGCCCAGGCGGCCGCAGATTTCATATCTGCCTGCACTGTTCATACTTCACCGTAACCTGTCGGCATAGCCCCGGGGAAACCCTCTGGCTATTATTTTATCGGCTGTTGTTTCAACATCGTAATGTACCGCGCGTACTTCAAGGGTCAGCCCCTCCCGGTCCCACACAAGATACTTCGCTCTGGCATCCCCGTCTCTCGGCTGCCCGACACTCCCGCAGTTTATAAGATATTGACGTCCCTTTTCGAGAACTTTTATCCCGACGTTGAGATGTTCACGTACAACCCGCTCCTCCGCCATGGAAACGAGCCTCAACTCATGCGTGTGACCAACGAAAAATAACTCCAGAGAACTCTCTTCAAAGGTTTTCTTAACCTCTTTATCCCCCATCATATAGAGGTAGGTATTCACAGAATCTGGTGGACAACCGTGCACAAACAGCGCAGGCGAGAGAATGATCGTTTTAGGGAGCTGGCAACAGAAGAGCAGATTATCTTCTGAGAGTAATGCCTCAGTCGAGATATTGTTTTCTTTGGCCTGAAAATTCATCCAGTTTCGGGCCCGTTTGCTGGCCAGGGCTGCTTCATGATTTCCCAATACCGAACGATACCCCAGCTCGCGCACCAGATTCACCACTGCCTCTGGATCGGGCCCATAACCGACAAGATCACCTAGACAGATCACCTGCTCCGGCCCGACCAGCTGAAGATCCTCCTGCACAGCTTGCAACGCCTCGAGATTCCCATGAATGTCCGACAAGACGGCTACTTTCATTTTCCCTCCGCTGTTGTAGATTACCTCTATAACATTACCACAAACCCTCCTCAATCCGCAGAGAGCCCGGGCCGGCGTTTTTGATCCGATACCAGCTGTCCGAGAATACCCTTTTACCCTATATCGCCGTTATGTCGCAAAAAGAGTACTCGCAGACAAGCTCCTATGAACTTGTCTTTTTAGCTTCAAGCTCATCCCAGCGTGTGTATAGCCGTTCCACTTCTTTCTGAGCCTCTTCAAGTTCTTCCCAGCACTGTGCAGCTGCTACCGGATTGGAGACTACCTCAGGAGACTCCATCTGCTGCTGCAGTTCTTCGACCAGTACCTCAGCCTCCTGAATTGTCTCTTCTATCTGGTCATACTCACGCTGATCCATATACGAGAGTTTGATTTTCTTTTTCGGAGCCGGAGGTTCTATCTTTTTCTTTCCCGCTGCAGGAATAGCCGTTGCGACCTTCGTCTTCGCAGAGATATCAGCGACCCACTGACTGTACTCAGCATAATAGGAAACCTCACCCTGACCGTCAAAACCAAGCAGACGATCACATACCCGGTCCAGCAGGAAACGATCATGCGTCACCAGCACCAACGCACCCGGAAATTCAAGAAGACTCTCTTCAAGAACATCAAGTGAAGGAATATCTAAATCGTTAGTCGGTTCATCGAGCAACAGTATATCTGCCGGTCGGCGCATCAGGTTGGCTATAAGGATACGAGCCTGTTCCCCACCAGAGAGCTGCCCTACCGGTGTCTCGAGTTGATCAGTCCGAAAGAGAAATTTTTTGGCCCAGCTTACAACATGCAGCGACCGATCCTGAAAAACAATGGAATCTCCTTCAGGGGCTAAGGCTCTCCTGAGTGTAACATTCGGATCTATATTTTCACGTTTCTGGTCAAAGCTGACAATCTGTACCTTATCAGCAATCTCAACAGAACCGCTATCGGGCTTAGATCCATTTTCACTGCCTGCTGATTCCAGTATCTGCATCAAGGTTGATTTTCCACAACCATTTCGCCCCAGCAAACCAAGTCTCGATCCCGGAGAAAGAAGAATATCGAGATCTGAAAACAGTTTCCTCTCTCCATACTCTTTGGAAATCCCCTTCGCCTCAAGAAGTTTCTTCGTCTTCCTGCCTGTGGCATCAAAATCGATTTGCACCGAACCGGTTGCACGATTTCGCGATCTCACCTGTGACAGTTCATCCTTCAGCTTATATGCTTCATCA
>JBFHGS010000260.1:0-6825 GCA_041582995.1 Desulfopila sp.
CCTCCCTCTGGTTGCCCAGAATATGTCGGCTTCCGTTTATGTGCCGGCAAGTGAGAAGCAGCACTTGCGTATATTGCCGAGGGCAGCTGTGGTGAAGTTTCAGGGCAAAGATTTTGTTTATACAGTGAAAGAAGGCAAAGCTGCAATTCTGCCTATTAACATTGTCACCTTTATGGGCGAGAGCGTGGCCGTTGATAACCCGTACATTACCGCCGGGATGGGTGTCGTTATCGAGGGAAATGAACGGCTTCGTCCAGACCAGCCTGTTACGATCGCAGGAGAAAAATAATGAACATCGTCGAATATGCATTAAAAAAACCGGTTTCCATCGCGGTTGCGGTGATACTGGTGGTGACGTTCGGCCTGATCGGTCTGAATCAGTTGCCTGTGCAGTTGACTCCGGATGTCGAGACCCCGCAGATTACGGTTCAGACAACCTGGGGCGGGGCGACACCATATGAGATTGAAAAAGATATTATCGAGAAACAGGAAGAGGCGCTGAAAGGATTGCAGGGTCTCACAAAGATGGAGAGTGCAAGCTACAATAACTTTGGCGAAATCACGCTCTCATTTACTTTAGATACCAATCTCGATGACGCCCTGCTGAGGGTCTCCAACAAAATGAACGAGGTATCCGGATATCCTGATTCAGCCGATAAACCGGTTATTGAAGCGGCAGGGGCAAACAGTTCACCTATCATCTGGATGGTGGTGAAGACTACACCGGAGAACGACCAGCCTATCAATCACTTCAGAACGTTTTTTGAGGATAATGTCCGTCAGCATCTTGAACGTGTGCAGGGCGTCGGGTCGTTACTCATTTTCGGGGGTACCGAGGCCGAACTGCATGTGACGCTGAATATGGCGGAAATGGCCAGGAACAATATCTCAATCAATCAGATCACCTCTGCGATTCAAAATTCCAACAAGACAACTTCAGCCGGTGTACTTGGTATCGGCCGCAAAAATTATCGTATCCGTACCCTCGGCCAGTTCCAGAAGCCTGAAGATGCCATGGATGTGGTTGTGTATGACGACGGCTTGAAACGCGTGTATCTGCGGGATATAGCAACGGCTACCCCTGGTTATGACAAGGAGACCGGTGGCGTGTTTCATAATGGCACGCAGGTTATTGTTATCGGTATCAGAAAGGAACCCGGGGCAAACGTTCTCTCCATGACTGAACGGGTAGAAGATGCGGTAGAACAACTGAACAGCGGCTTGCTCAGCGAAAAGAATCTTTATCTGGAGATGGTTTACGACCAGCGACCGTATATCAACACTGCAATAGGCCTGGTGAAGCAGAATGTGTTGATTGGTGGTGCGCTTGCCATATTGGTGCTGCTGACCTTTCTGCGCAGTGTCCGTTCAACTCTGACGACCGCTATTGCTATTCCGGTATCTGTTGTTGGTACCTTTATTTTTCTGTGGATGGCAGGCAGAAGTCTTAATGTTGTGAGTCTTGCCGGTATTTCGTTTGCTGTGGGTATGCTGGTGGATAACTCCATCGTCGTGTTGGAGAATATTGATCGTCATCGTAAGATGGGTAAAGACGCCTTTACTGCTGCTCTGGAAGGGGCAAAAGAAGTATGGGGCGCTGTTTTTGCTTCGACCGCAACGACTGTTGCGGTCTTCCTGCCGGTAATTTTCATGCAGGAAGAGGCCGGCCAGTTGTTTCGTGATATCGCCATCGCCATCACCTTCTCCATTATGCTGAGTCTGCTGGTTTCCATCACTGTTATCCCGACACTTATTAATATTCTGTATCGGAACCGTGAGGAAAAAAAGGAAACCTGGTTGCAGAAGAGCACCGTGGGGCCGATGTTTGCAGACGGCCTGATGTGGGTTTCCGGTTTCTGCCTGAAAAATGTGGCGACCCGTTTGCTGACTGTGGTGCTTTTTACCTCACTTTCGGTTGCTATGATTCTTACTTTGAAGCCGAGTGCTGAATATCTACCGCAGGGAAACCGTAATCTGATTCTGAATATTCTGATTCCACCTCCCGGTTATTCTGTAGATAAGCTGAAAGAGATCGGCTCGTATATCTATACCAACTCAAAACCCTATTTTGAGGAAGAGGAGAAAGATGGCTTCCCGAGACTGAAGCAGATGTTCTATGTCGGTTCGGACAGGTTTACTCTCTTTGGTGCGATCAGTGCCTACGAGACACGGGCGGCGGAACTTATCCCGCTCTTTTCCCGGCTTATGAATTCAATTCCCGGATTTTTCGGGGTATCCCTGCAGGCGGGTATTTTTGAGACAGGTCTCGGGCAGGGGCGAACAGTTGAGGTTAATATCTCTGGCGAGGATGTAGAGCAGATAGCCGGGTCGGCTATGATGCTTTACGGTGCAACCATGCAGGCAGTACCCGGTTCGCAGGTACGGCCGGTGCCGTCCTTTGAAACAAGCTACCCGGAGATCAGGGTGGTTGCCAACAAAGAAAAACTGGCGGCGAATGGTCTCACAGAGAGAGATCTTGGAGTCTATGTCGATGTGCTGATGGATGGACGCAAGGTCGATGACTTCAGGCCGGAAGGTGTGAAACAGGTCGATCTGGTGGTTAAGGGTAGCGATGCCCTCTATGATACTCCTGAGAAGATACTCAAGGCAACCATTGTCAATGCCTACGGTGACTTGATTCAGGTGGGTGACGTGGCTGATCTCGTGTATAGCCAGGGGATGCCGCAGATTAATCATCTCGAACGGAAGAGAACAATAACTCTGCAGGTAACGCCACCGAAAACAGTGTCGATTCAGGAGGCGATGGAGACCATTCAAAACGGCTTGATCACCCCTATGCAGGCAGAGGGCAAGCTGGCGGGTCTGGAAGTTTCTATTGGCGGTAATGCAGATAAACTGGTGGAGACGGGTGAGGCTTTAAAGTGGAACCTGTTGCTGGCTCTGCTTATCACCTACCTGTTGATGGCGGCGCTCTTTGAGAATTTTCTCTATCCGTTTATTATTCTTTTTAGTGTACCTATGGCGGCAGCCGGTGGTTTTGTCGGTCTGGTGGCGGTAAATACTTTTGTCGCACCACAGGGTTTTGATGTTCTGGCTATGCTCGGTTTCATCATACTGATAGGGACAGTGGTTAATAACGCTATTCTCATTGTTCATCAGTCTCTCAATAATGTACGCTATAACGGTATGGTGGGTGTTGAGGCTGTGTCTGATTCCGTACGTACCCGTATCAGGCCGATCTTTATGAGTGCGACTACAAGTCTTCTTGCCATGACTCCGCTGGTTCTGTCGACCGGTTCTGGCAGTGAACTGTATCGGGGACTGGGTAGTATTCTCCTTGGAGGTCTAGCCCTTTCCACGGTGCTTACGTTGTTTGTCATTCCGTCCCTTCTGGCTTTTGTTATAGGATTTGAAAGGAGTAGAGAAAATGAAAATAGTTAGTTGCCTTGCCGGTTGTTTGCTGCTTGGCTCTGTCGCTCAGGCTGCAGATCTGGCTTCAATGCAGAAGATGGCTGTTGAAAATCGTGAGGTTGTACAACGTTATCTGGCAAATGTAGAAAAGAGCGAGAAGGATGTGACGCTGGCCAGAGGCAGCTACTATCCTTCTGTGGATCTCTCGTATGTCGTCAACTCTCTTGATGAGACAAGTCTCGACGGTGAGGCTGCTGAAAACAGTATTGCCAGTTCCAAGGTAAGCTGGAATCTCTTCTCAGGTTTCAAAGATAAATACGGTATTGCCTCAGCAGAACAGCTACGCGAGGTGGAAAACTATCGTTTGCAGGGGATTCGTCAGGATATTCAGCTGGCGGTGGCGCTGAGTTACCTGAATGTGTATGACCGGCGGGCGAACCTGAAAGTAACTGAAGATGCATTCAGAACACTTGAGAAAGTCTACAGAGATGGCGAAAATCGCTTTGAGGTTGGTCTGATCGGTAAAAATGAATTGCTGAAATTCAGAGTCGATTATGACAATGCTGATATTAACATGAAGGCTGCACAGGCTGGACTCGATAAAAGTGTCAACAGTCTTTCACGTCAGGTGGGGGCAGAGATCACTCTTGGTGACCTGATGTTTGGCGAGTTTGATCAGCTTCCCGGAATGTTGAGCGAAGAAGAGTATACAAAAGGGATGCTCTCGGCGCGTAGCGAAATAAAAGCTCTCGAAGGTTTGGTGGTTGCCACCGAGTCCCAGGTACAAGCCGCGTACGGCGACTACTACCCTCGTGTTGATCTGATAGGTAGCTACAGTCGTTATGATGATGATTATTTTAATGGCGGCGGGGATATTCGGGAGGATGAGCTTCGTGCCCAGCTTATGGTTTCCATTAATCTCTTTCGGGGCTTCACCAAAGAGGCAGCAACCGGTAAAGCGAAAGTGGAGAAACGGGGACTACAGTATGATCTGAAAGAGTTGAAAGATACTTTCTCTCATGATCTGCAAAATTTATTTATAGATTACCGCGTGAGCCTTGAGAATGTTGAAGTTGCCAAACGTTCTATTGAGCAGGCGGAAGAGAATCTTCGTATCACCCAACTCAAATATGATGAGGGGCTTGAGCGTGAATCGGATCTGCTTGATGCCATAGCCAGTCTGTCCCGGGCAAAGGCAAATGAAGTAGCTGTTACCCGCACTGTATTTTCTAATTATTTTCAGATTCAGCGTATGATTGCAGGATTCTGATGCATTTCTGTTAGCACTGTCTCGTGTCTGCCGCCCCGGTATCCTTTACGGAATACCGGGGCGTATTCTTTTTCTATCTGATTAACCTTTTTTCTCAGTTTGAACAGGTGATGGGTATGGAGTGAGGAGGGTGGTTGCAGCAGGAATCGTTGCGTACACCTGGCACTTCATCATGCTTTCCGAGCAAAAGCGGTAATCACATTTTTCAATGTAACATCTTCAGGTATTATCAGGTTTTGCCCGATACTCCGTCATCAGGTTTATGGAACGTCAATCCCTTATTACACTCTTACTCTCTGTTTTTATTGCCTTGTTGGGCATAGGCATCATTATTCCAATCATGCCTGTCTTTGCTGCAGAACTCGGTGCCAGCGGTACTTCACTCGGTATGATCATTGCCGCCTTTTCTGTTACCCGCGGTTTGCTGCAACCACCGGTCGGTAGTCTTTCGGACAAATTTGGTCGTAAATGGTTTCTGGTCGCGGGGCTGTTTATTTATGGACTTGTCGGTTTACTCATTCCACATGCTGGATCGGTAATTGAGCTCATCATTATCCGTGGATTTCATGGCGTTGGATCAGCCATGATAGTTCCTATTGCTATGGCCTATATGAGTTATCTCGCCCCTCCAGGTCAGGAAGGGCGGTATATGGGATATCTCAATATTGCCGTTTTCTGTGGCATAGGCTGCGGGCCTATTTTTGGTGGCATATTTTCTGATATCTGGGGAATGGCCTCGGCATTTTATGTAATGGCAGGTTTGAGTTTTGCAGCTTTTCTTCTGGTTTATCGTAATATGCCCTCCTATGTGCCGAAGCCGATAGCAGGTCAGGCGGGGTTGTTTGTGAGCTTTGTGAGAATGATCAGACGCAGAAGAACTCTGGGCATTCTCGTTGCCAGATACGGCACGATGATCATGATGGTGCCCACCATGGCTTTTCTGCCCTTGCTCATGTCTGACTGGAAGGGTGTGACCGGCCTGCAAATTGGGAGTGTCATTGCCGGCAGAACCCTCGTGAATGCCCTGTTGCAGGTGCCTTTTGGCAAAATTGCCGACCGGTATGATAAGGTGTTTCTGTTGATGGCCGGCACTGTTGTGGTGAGCACAGCTATGCTGCTGGTACCATCCACCTCAACGCTGGTGCAGATGATTCTGCTCTATATGCTGCTCGGTGTGGGGGAAGCTATTATCTGGCCGGTGCTTGGTGCATACGCTTCAGAAGAAGGGCGGTTACATTTCGGCCATGGAACGATGATGGGTGTTTTCAGCCTGGCGATGAGTGCCGGAGTATTTACCGGAGCTATGCTTGCCGGGTATTCTATGGACAATCTTGGTATGCAGTGGGCGTTTTATATCACCTCTGCGGGCATTTTATTTATCACCTTTGGGGCCGCCTGGCTTATTTTCAGCGGAGAACGGTTGGATCGCTCTTCGTCCTGATCGGTGAATTGCGGGCGATAGTGTTGACCTGGAAATCTTTCTGCTGATAGCATCAGGTATTTTTTCCACGTTTACGCAGCATGTTTATTGTGCCAGCAAGCGAAACGAAATGAAAAAGGAGAAGGATTGGCAGACCTATTTTTACCGTAGTCCACTCTCTGGTAAGTGAAGGTTCTATTCCGTAATATATATCCTGTAGTGCCGTCATAACCAGAAGCAGACAGAGCATGGACAGTGTGCCGGTAATTATTGAAAAAAATGCCATCGTGCGTGTTCGCAGCATGTTGAACCTCTGTTCATAATAAAAGGTATCGCGTTCTTCCGGCTAACCTGAAGGTGTGGCCGCAGCCCCATTCTTTATAGTGTAACACTGCTGGTGAATTATAAAACGTAATCTATTGAATATTATTTTCCCTGGTAGCTTACAGGGCACTACTCGCCATGCATGCGCAGAGTGGCTGAAGTAGGGTGTGATGCTTAATAGAATTGATATGATGTTGTAGCTGTGAATTCAAGGCGAATGGTGGCGCGTTTGCAGTTCAGGTAGATTTTGAGTTACTACGGGATATTTCTTAGCAGGGATAGTGTATGGCAAAAAAGCAGGGCCTTCATCGGGCTGGCGGAACCATTGCACATTGATGAAGATAATGCATATGTTTCCGCTAGAATCGGGAGTAGTTCTTGCTGAATATGGAGAAGAGCCTGAAGCTCCCCTTCATATGACTGACATTGCTATGTATGA
>JBFHGS010000261.1:0-6787 GCA_041582995.1 Desulfopila sp.
GTACGATCTCGGCCTTGGGAGAGCAACCGGTTGCTCCAGTTTAACTCTGCCTGGTCGCGCAGACATGACAACAACTCTGTCTGAGAGAAAAACAGCTTCATCGACATCATGGGTTATAAAAAGCACTGTGGTGCGATGATCGAGCCAGACCTTGAGCAGCAACTCCTGCATCATTCCTCTGGTCTGAGCATCCAAAGCCCCGAAAGGTTCATCCATTAGCAGGACCTTGGGGTTATAGACCAGAGCCCGGGCAATAGCCACTCGCTGATTCATGCCACCGGACAATTGACCGGGCAGGGCTTTTTCAAAGCCTTGCAAACCAACAGTTTCGACATAATGCTGAACTTTATCCTTTTTTTCAGCAGGTGAAAGAGCCGTGTTTTTCAGGGCAAAAAGAATGTTATCCTCGACAGTCAACCATTCAAACAGGCTGTAAGATTGAAAAACCATCCCTCTGTCACGCCCCGGCCCCATAACTGTGGAGCCATCTATGAGTACATCTCCCTCCGTAGAATCAGTGAGACCTGCAACAATATTTAACAACGTTGATTTGCCACAGCCCGATGTGCCGACGATGCTGACAAATTCGTTTTCCTGAACTTCCAGGTTAAAATCTTCTATGGCCGAAAAAACAGTACCATCTTTTTTAAACTGTTTGGAAATACCCTTAATGGCTATCTTTGGAACCTGCATGATCGTTTTCCCATCCCGCTATCATTTACGGTTTCTGGCCCATTTAAACATAAGATTTCCGGAAATTTTAAAGGCATAATCTGTAATCAGGCCCAAAAGACCGATAAACAAAATTCCGAAAATAATTGTGTCTGTTGCCAAGTAACGCTGAGCATCCATAATTCTTCGTCCGAGACCGTTTTCTGCGGCAACAAGTTCCGCTACAACGAGATATGTCCAGGTCCAGCCAATGGTAATTCTGAACGTATCCCATATTCCCGGAAGTGATGCCGGCAACACAATAGTTCGCAGAATTTCAAGCCGGGAAAGACCGAGGGTTTTACCAACATTGATCAACCTCATGGGAACCTGCTTGACGCAATCCATTATCATCAAAACCTGTTGAAAAAAGGTCCCGATAAAGAGAATTAAAAACTTCTGCATGTCCCCTATTCCTGCCCACAAAATAGTTAAAGGAATTAAAGCAACCACCGGCAGATAACGTGAAATATCAATAAATGGCTCAAAAATACCTTCAAAGAGCCTGAAATTACCCATCAAAATGCCCATAGGTACGGCAATTGCCGTGGCGCAAAGCCAGCCGACAACAATCCGGTAGACACTGACTGAAGCATCAAGCCATAAAATGCCCTCACGAACCTGACGTATGCCCTCAGCAAGTATGTCCTTTGGTGGAGGTAAAAAAAGTGGTTTGATTAAGCCAAACCTTGTGGCAAGTTCCCAGCACAGAATCAGACATACAATAAAGGCAACCCCGCTACCATAATACAAGGGCAAAGGTATATTTTCCCTCAACCCCAGATAGCGCGACCGACTACCTATTTGTTTTTTTTGCATTTTTTCTACACCTCGTAACACTACAAAAAAAACATGCAAGAGGTACTGCTCCCCTTGCATGCGATATATACAACCAGCAGTAACGTATCAGGCAGCACCCGAATCGTTCATGTGCCTATTCTGTTCTGTAGCTCATATAATCCTTATACCAAGGACATTACTTGGAAAGTTTTAACAACGCCTCAATAGCCAATGCATCTTCAGGTTGCGGAATCATAGTAATCTCTTGAGGGTTTGTCTCTTTCATGATTTCTGCAATATCAACCATCGTTTGTTGAAAGTCACCCTCAAGAATTGCAGCATTCCCTTTGAGGTCATAGAGCCGTACACCTTCAAAAGCGACTTTGAACTCATCCATGGGACTTTTAACTGCATCAGCAATAATTTTTCCACCTTCTTCAGGATGCTCATTTAAGTATCTGACCGCATCATCCCAGGCAAGAATAAGGCTTTGAATAATTTCCGGATTGTTCTTAATGAAATCTCCGGTAGACACTGCCAGGTCACTGATAAGTCCGGGATGCTCTGCAGCAGTGTACAGCACGTGATGGTCATTGCCATGCTTTAAGGCTGCTGAAATATATGGTTCATAGGTAACTGCAATATCAACACGACCGGCGATCAGAGCAAGGCCGGCATCAGAAGCTCCCATACCAACAGGTTTCACATCCGCCAATTTCATACCGTTTTCTTTCAAAGCATAATTGAGCAGAAGATCGCTTGTGGCACCCTTTTCATAAGCAATTGCCTTCCCTTTCAAATCTTTAATGCTGGTAACAGTTTTCGGCGCCAGTATTGCGTCAGCCTCATATGAGGCATCCAACACCATAAACCCTTGTAAATCGATATTCTGATTACGAAGAGAGATCAGAAAATTTGTAGCAGCAGAGATAACATCCAGACGCCCGCTGCTTACAGCCGCACCCATATCTGCATCCCAGGTGAAATTGATAACCTTTACATTCACCCCGTGTTTTTCAAAATACCCTTTTTCAGCCGCAATCCACCAGGGTCCGTAGCCAAGCCAGGGTTGTACCCCGATGGTAATCTCTTTTTCAGTTTTTTTTGCTGCCCCTGCAGTACCAGCCACCGCACAGATCAAGCCCAGGCTCACTATAAAAATTGCCAGAATCAACTTTTTGTTCAAAATTATTCCCCCTTTATTCACATGTTTTAAGGTTTTAAATAGACAACATTTTGCGATTTCATTATGTGATTGAACGTACTTTTATAAAGAATACGACACCAATACAGCCAGTTAGTACAGACTATCTACAGCAGAGTAAAACCACCTGCAAGAATACCTAATATGTAGCGCCACTAACGTTAAGAAACAGCCGGGATATTTTGCATATACCACACCTGACGAAGAACAACACACTTCATACGCCCTCAATCCGAGCAACAATCGTTCCAATATGTTGTTTTTTTAAAAGCAATTCCCATGCCCTTGAATGATTGTTTTTTTCTTTGAAGGGTAAGTATTTTCCTCTCGGCTGGTTTATGCACATTTATGTAACATAATCACAGAAAAACAACAAATATGTCATATTGTTTACTGCTAACATTCTTCATTGTTATTTCATGTAACGATGTAACTGTACAGTTCTAAGCCGTTCGTATATACAGGGTAAAGCCGTTCTTCATAGCCATACCAGACAACGTTCACCATTACTATTATCTGATAACTTCTCTTTTTCAGTAAAAGCAGTAAAGTGTCAGGTCTTAAAAGAGAGCGATTCCTGCGAAGGATTATAGAGGGGGATACGATATTTCTCATCTTGCCATCGGGCTATTCCCGGCAGTAATGATTCTGATTTCTGAGATCTGGAGAAATGGGCGGTGCGGGTGTGATGAACAACTCCTCACAGCAACCTGATAGATGTACAACTACTATTTGTCTATATCTATCAGGCTACCGATTGGGGGGGAAGAAACGCGTATATTGATTCAGGTTTTCTTTTATGCCGGCCAGGTATTAAAGGGTTGTTTTTCAAACTGCATGGTTCCATCTTCTCCTTTAAAGATATTTATCCATACCTGCCAGTTAGCATCATCCATTTCCGGATAATCAAGTCGATAATGACTACATCGACTTTCGGTGCGCATAATTGAGGCTTTGAGCTTCATTTCCGCACTATGAATCATATTTGCAGTTTCATGGGCCAGTCTCAGTTCATGCAAATCTGCCGCTCTGAGCATCGGCAGATGATGGTCCCTCAGCTCCTCGACATAGGCCAGAGCAGCCTTAAGCAGGTTCTCTTTCTTGATATATATGATGAAGTTTGGAATCATCACACCTTGCAGAGTCTGGGTTACCCAGGCCGGGCTGTAACCTGCTTCTCTTTTTAAGGGTGCAAGTATCTCTTCTTCTATCTGTTTGATTCTAGACTTTGAAACCTTAACCATTTTAACATCTTTACAATACCCGGCAGCAGCCTCACCAGCTACTCCACCCTGAACAGCGGAACCTGCCAGCGACGATCCTATTTGTGTATAGATAGCCCCGGCCATATACGAACCCAGCGCGTCTCCTGCAGCATACAGGCCCGGGATGTTTGACTCACATTTATCATTAATCGGTACAAGCCCTTCCGACTTGTGAATCGACATCCCGGCAGAAGAACCACCAACAGAAACCCCTTGCATTCCAGGAGGGCCTCCCCCGTCTTTACCACCACCTGGAGGACCATCTGCACCAGGAGGCGGTCCATCTGCGCCCGGAGGCGGACCATCATTGCCACCTCTGTTCGCAAACTCTTCCGGAACATAAGGCCCTCCCTGCACAGATGTTTTCTGATCCTTACCTGGAGGTCCCATTGATACCGGGCCACCGTTCATATACGCTTTGTAATTCAGATCTACTCCCAAATCATGGTGTACTTCAACACCGGTAGTACCAGGTTTTCGTTCAAACATTCCATGCCAGCCGTCAAAGCAGGCTGCAGGGTTAGTCGCCTGACCCGGATGTCCGTCGTTCCACTCCTTACCGGTCACTTTGGCACCAATATTGTAAGCCATGATGGTACCATCGTGAGTCAGATCACAGATAGGGAAACCATTAGGTTTAAAGCCACCGGCACCGGTACAGAGAATTACACTTTTGGCCATGAAGTGATAAATCTTTTCCTCATCAATGCTGAACCCCGCTGCACCCGCAATTCTGCCATCTTCCTTGATCAAATGGGTAATCACCACCCTCTCAATGACCTCGATATTGCGGTCTTTGATCGGCTTCGTGAAAGATTTGTTATACAGAGGTGATTCAAAAAAGCCCCATTCTTTCAACTCATTGACACGAGCCAGAGAATGTTCAGCCATTTGCCTGGTATATACCTTATTATTGGTACCAAGGGCTGAACGAGATACTGTATCGACAAACTCATCAAGGCTATTTTTTTCAGTAGCGGGATCATAGGAAAAAATTCCTTTGGCAAAAGGAGTTTGTCCCGATGAACCAAGCCGCCCCTTAGACACCAGCAATACTCTGGCACCTGCATCATGGGCTTTAACAGCAGCGAACAATCCTGCCATGCCACCACCGACAACGAGTACATCGGTGCTAGTCTCCCGCCGGTTTATCGCATCGGCATTAATACTTGCATTATTTTTTGCCCAACCAGTTGGAACTCCAATGGTTGCCAAGGCTGCTACTCCGGCAACTCCTCCGGCAAGTGCCATAAAATGGCGACGGGACATAGTATTGGTATCGTTTGAATTTTTCATTTATTTACCTCACAGGTAAGAGGTGATTGGCGAATATAGGTTTTAAGAAGAAGAAGAACAGCTGCTATGGCAACAAGTATAATATATGATGCCAGTGCGAGACTGATGTGACGTCCCAGGTCAATAACATGCCAGGATGACGTTACAATACAGGCAATAGCCAGGACTCCATGAGTGATGCGCCAAGTTTTATACGTCATATTGAGGCGGTTACGCATAAAAGATGTAACCACCAGAAGAAGCATCAAGAACCAGCTAATCATACCCAGGATGATGCCCTGGCTGTTTACTGTCGTGATTATTGTGATAAATGCATCCTGACTGGTGACACCGGATTCAAAAAAACGTGGCACAACCACCAGAACCGGGTGAATAAGAAGAATTGCCCCGAAAATATAGCCAATAGCCTTATGAGTTCCGATAATCGTACGCATTGCATACCCGCGGAGTAAGCTTTTGTTGGTGCGAGTTATAAAAAACTGCGCCAGCATCAAACTGAACGCCAGGATGGTCAGAACCGAGAAAGATTCTTTCATCATATTACGTCTGGGGAAATCACCAAGTACGTAAAAGAGCATCGGCAAAGCTATAAAAATAAAAACCGCAGGGATAAAACCGCTTTTTTTCGTGCTATCTTTCATACTCACCCCCATGACACAATCACTGGAATTGATTTTTCCGGTGAAATAGTGATCGCATCAACCGGACAATACATCCGGCATAGATGGCAGATTTGACAATCCGCCGGATACTTTATTGTCGCTTTCTTTGTTTTGGGATCTAACCGGATAACATCTGTTGGACATGTCTGCACGCAGATGCCGCAACCGATACAGCCGGCGATACTGTTAATAGCCATATTGTAGTACTCCTTCAATTTACCAAACTTCGCTTGATTATGCTGACAGGGACCAAAATCCTGATCAATAGAGTTCTTTTCCTTTACCTGCACTATTCAGCACAGATAAAGCTTCTAACATAGAAGCACAATACTGTTTATTTTCAATATAATCTGCTTCTTGCATACAAACACAACTGTTCTTTCAGACCCATCTTTTATGCGGTTCCTTTTACCTTTTCGTCAGTAAATAATAGGTTTCACATAGTTTCAGACCTGCACCTTATACGCAGGAACAGATACTGTACGAAATGTTCAATTTACAAAAAAGAGATATATCAGGGCTATGGTTAAGAGGTGGTTAACAACATAAAAAAAGATAAAACTCTGTTAAAATCCAATTTGAATTCCTTTTCCACTCTGAGCAATAAACAAGAGGGTTGCATGAAAAAAGAGTGCTAATGCGAGTTACGTCCCGGCAGGAACAACACTGTTGCAACCTGTCATATTAAAGATATTTACGCATGGACCTCTGTACCTCCACCCTGCCACACGACTTCCTCTTTTCCTCCATAATTGATCCATAATTTCGTTGTACACATGACAGTAATCAGGCGGCCTGAATCCTGTTTTTTTGAAAACGTTTTGTTTTTATACTCAAGAAGAGGTTTGCATGAACATCTTGCATAGTAA
>JBFHGS010000262.1:0-6776 GCA_041582995.1 Desulfopila sp.
TCTTTCTTACACGTATTAAACTACAAAATATCCTGTTCGCACTATTGACTATTCACGCTCGAAAATCTAACACTTCTTCATGTCTTAACAATTCTTTACGATAACGAGCATCTGTCTGTACACCTTACGTAGTCTTTGCCGCAGAGCTGTAAAATTTCCCGGTATCAGGAGTGTGTTTGTGGTTACAAAAAGAAACACACCCGGATGTTGAGCGTATGTATCTCCTTAGTATATGACTCAGTTTATGATGATGAATCGCTTTGGAAGAAGTTTTCGAGATATTCAGCCTGACTGTTCAGGCTGCTGATCAGGGATTCCATGGCTGTAAAACTTGCCTCAAGTGTGGCCTGCCGTTTTTCAAGACGCATTTCCATTGATTCAATGGAGTCGTTCAATCGATCTATTTTGCTATCGATCGTACTTGATTTTGTAGCCAGGAACCCAGAAGAACCATTGACCAGTTCTGCGACATAGTCGTCAAACTGAACAAAAATACCTTCATAATCATCATCGCCAAGAAGTGAGTAGACAACGGCATCCGGATCCTCCTCATAAACTTCACTCAGTACTGAACTGTCAAAGGACAGGTAACCGGTTTCCCAGTCTGAGGAAACACCCAGATTCAACAATGCACTGTTGGTTAAATAGCCTTTCAGGTTTCGCACGACTGACCGCATGGTGTTTGCGAGGGTAGGATCTGAGTCATAAATTCCCTCGACAAATTGATAAATTTCATTATAGGCCGAGACGATTTCATCAATTTGCTCGATCATGACATTTTCACTGTCGGCTACGATAGAGACCCGGTCAGAGCCGGAGTCACTTATATCCATAAGTGTGATACTTGTTCCATGAATAGCAGACGTCAGGGTATTGCTGGAACTGTAGTAGTTTATGCCATCAATAATTGCATGGGCTTTGCTGCCGTTGATAGCATGACCGTTGGTAACTGTATCAATGGTGAGGTCTCCAGTTCCGATAATGTCAATAGTATCTCCTGCAGTATCTGCTGTAATAACGAGTCTGTATCCGTTTTCTGTGCCATCATTGATGATGGAGGCACTCACGCCGTAATCACCACTTCCTATCATCTCGGCAAGTTCAGAAAGTGTTACATCTTCATAACTGATGGTTTCTTCCCCGATCTGGAGTTCTCCGGTGAGTTTTGTGGTACCGGTATCGGCAAAACCCTCATTGTTGATATCCTTCTGACGCTGGGCAAGACTGACCACCTCAACGCTATACGTTCCCGCTTCTGTGACGCTTGTTGTAGTAATAGAAAAATTCTCGGAACCACTGTTCGTCACTTGAAACGAGGTGAGATCATTTTCATTATTGAGACCCATAACCGCAAGGTTCAGGGTACTCAGCAATGAATCAAATTCTGTATACGTTTCCTTCTGTGCTTCCAGGTATTCCTGTTTATCTTCGAGCAGCGTGACGGGAGTCCGCTCAATCTCCATTATAGATTCCACAAGCGATGCCGTATCTATCCCACTTGCCAGACCGGTAAAAGTTACGCTGCTCACAGTTCTTCTCCTTATAGAAAGATGTTTCCTCTCTTCGAATCATCTGAATAAAGCTTCTCCATAAGGTAGGTCGTCACGTAACCTTCAGTTCTTTGTAGGGATTGTGTATGTGAATTGTAAAAGAATGTAACGGTATGGGAGGGTTGATACTGCTCTTTATCGAGGAGAAGGTCTTGTAACATGAACATCCGCAGAACTGTGTCCTTTAATGAGTTGGAAACGGACCTGACTTTATGATGCAGTTTTTCTTTGACGGAAGTACTACATTTATGGATAAATAAATAGAGTGGTTAGCTCTCGGTAGTTGTATTCGCCGCACATGGAAACGGGTGGAGCAGTTTCTGCGCTTCACCGGGAGGGAAGCCAATGACAGGTCCACTGCCGGAAAAGTATGCAGAGGAACTGAGGTTTTTCCAGCATCATAATAGTTTGCTGATGGCTATCAGAGAACACAGTCTCTGGGATCCTGAAGTGCAAGACCCATCTTTTATCTTCCAGCATTGCTGTAATACAATTAAGAACGCCTTTGAATGCAGCTTTGTCTGGGCCGGGGATATCGACAGGGAGCAGTGCAGGCTGTCTCTCTTTGCTTCATCTCCACCTGCGAGTCCCCAGGATGCTTCAATTCAGCATTATCTTGCTGGTCTTCTTATCAGAAAGTTCAAATGTGATCTCAGTACATTTATTGAACCGCTTTATCTTTACCTTGATGCTGAGGAGGCTGGTCAGTTTACTGCAGACAATCACTATTGTCTTGCCTGGCCGGTCGCTTACAGGCAGCATACCTATGGCTTTGTCGTCATGCACTGTCGACAGAAAGAGACAATCTGCGAACTGAAAACAGAATTGATTACCTCAGTAATCGATGATATCGCACTGGCCCTGTATTCAAGAGATACTGCCCTGAAACTGAAAGTTGAACGTGATTATAATAAAGAAATAATAGATACAATTCAGGCTCTTATGGTTACTATATCGCCATGCGGAACAATAATTTCGTTTAACAGGATAGCTGAAAAGGTAACCGGCTATACAGAGCGTGAAACCGTTGGAAAGTATTGGGTGGATATTCTGAGCGATCCTGACAACAGACAGGAGTTTCAGCAAGTATTTTCAGATACCTTAAAGGGTGATCAGGCAAATATAAATTTTCGGGCACCATTACTCAGCAAAGATGGGTCAGCACGTTATATCAACTGGCATGGCTCAATCCGTCATAATATTGAAACAGGTAAAGTCGGCTTGGTTATGCTCGGCATAGATGAGACCGAAACCATGGCCGCTGATCAGCAGCTTCATATGCTCACGGCCCGTTGGGAAAAAATATTTAATGCGATTCAGGATCCTGTGCTCGTAGTGTCTGGTGATAATATTATTCTTGATGCGAATCCAGCTACATGTGCTGCAGCCAAAAAACAACGCTCGGAAGTGATCGATAAAAAAGTGTGTGATATCCTGCATGGTGGTCATGGCGGGGGAAGCTCCTGTCCGCTTGAAGAATTTATAGGTTATAAAAAAACGCGCATTACTGAAACAGAGTTATATGGCTTGCATGGTAACTACATGCTGACAGTCAGCCCCCTGATTGAGGAAAACGAGGAAATTAATGCAACCCTGCTGGTGGCGCGCAATCTTACTCAGGAAGAGGTCGTGAGGGCCGAGACCATCAGGGTGTCGCAACTGGTTGCCATCGGGGAGCTCGCCTCCGGGGTTGCTCATGAAATTAATAATCCGATTAATACGATCATTAACTATGCGCAGATAATTCTGGATGATCCACAGGATTCGAACGCGGTGGACAGTCTGCAAAACATCATCAATGAGAGTAAGCGTATTGCCGGGATAGTCGCAAATCTGCTCGATTTTGCCAGATGCAGGGAAGAAGTTTTTGCTCTTTCAGACATAGGCATAATTATCGAAAACAGCCTGCAACTGGTAGCCCATTTGTTAAAAAAAGACGGCATTATCTGTACCGTCCATATTGAGAACTCACTTCCGCCATTGATTTGCGACGAACAACAATTGAAGCAGGTTGTGTTGAACCTGATCAGCAACGCTCGTTATGCTCTGAATAGTCGATATCCTCAGCCGTCTGCCGGGAAACTACTTGAAATAGATGTCCACAGCGTGAAAAAACATGAAGGAATATTTATTCAGCTCGTTTTCACTGACAATGGTACGGGAATTGCTGCAGAAAACCTGGAACGACTGTTTGATCCGTTTTTTTCGACGAAGCCTAAAGGGGAGGGAACAGGGCTCGGGCTCAGTATCAGCCATGGTCTGGTACGGGAGCATGGTGGCTATATACGTGCACAGAGCAAACCGGGAGAGTGGACCAGATTCATCGTGGAGTTACCGGTGAGAACATGCTGAAAAGTGTTACAGGAGATCAGCTCCGCACAGGAGGGCTTATAGTGTTTGAGTTTTTCCTGGTCGGGATACTTATGGCCTGGGGTCTACGGAATGGTAGCATCAGTAGCGGAGAGCATGCCGTTGCGCTTATCAGCCTGCTTTTACTTATCCTTTTTGGTGCTGTAATGGTAACTGTGGTCAGGAGAGCTGCACAGCAGCAGGGCAATATTCTCTCGCTTGCGACAGAACTGGAGGCGGAGCGGCAGGGCAGTCGCGCCTTACAGGCACAATTTGATGAAGCGATCGAAAAGCGAACCATGGAATTGCAGATGGTAGTCGGGGCATTAAATCGTGAGATCGCTGAACGTATTCAGGCTGAAGAGGAGGTCCGTGAGTTACAAAAACAGTTATCTCTTATTTTGAATTCTGCTGGAGAAGGAATACTCGGACTAGACAGCAATGGCCGGGTAATATTCATGAATTCAGCTGCTTCATTAATGCTGGGTTGGGAGGCAGATGAGCTGATCGGCAACACTCATCATGAATTCATTCACCATACACACCCGGACGGAAGCATCCATCCGGTTGAAGATTGCCCGATATATATGGCCTATCGCGATGGTGTGATTCATTACAAAACAGGCGATATTTTCTGGTGCAAAAGCGGGACAAGCTTTCCGGTTGAATATGTGAGCACCCCGATAAAAGATCGCGGTATGCTCACCGGAGCGGTGGTAGTTTTTCGTGATATGAATACGTTTGCCTGATTATCAACCTGACCATGCCTGACCTGCAGTTTGGTACAAGATGCTCAGTTAAGGAGGTGAGAAAACATTGACCAGCGATATTCATGCAGATGCCGCAATTCTTGTAGTTGACGATGAAGTCAGTCTGAGGAACACCTTTCAGATCTTTCTGCAGCGGGCAGGGTATATGAGGGTAGAGGCTGTCGGTTCATTTGAAGAGGCTGTGAAGGCTGTTGCTTTACGCCTTTTTGATCTCATTGTCTGCGATATCGTACTCGAAAGTCATTCAGGTATTGAGTTGCTCAAACGCTTTCGTGAGCTTGGAGTGCAGTGCCCGGTGGTAATTATTACCGGCTACCCTCAGATTGAAACCGCATCGGAGGCTGTGCGGTTCGGTGCATTTGATTATCTGCCTAAACCGGTTGAAAAAGATACTTTATTGAAAACAGCCCGGCTAGCCATTCGGCAATATCGGCTTGAACAGGGGAAGCAGGAGGCTGAGTTGGCGCGTGAACGGTCTCAGCGGTTTCTTGAGGCACTCTTTCGAAGTGTCTCAGATAGCATTCTCTCAGTGGATCAACAACTCCGGGTGCTGAAGGTGAATCATGCGGCATCTCTTCTTTTCATGAAAATGCAACGTTCAGTGCACGAGGGTGACAGTCTTACTGAACTTGTTTCCGGCAGTGGGATGCAGCAACTGTCGGCGCTGGTCACAGAGGTGCTGGCTAGTGGTAAAGAACTTGCAGACCACCGGATGGAGTGTCAGCTTGAACAGAGTAGCACGGTCTTGAGCGTATGTATTTCTCCGCTGTCTGATGGAACTGGTGAACCGGTTGGTTGTGTAGTGGTTTTTCGCGATATCTCGTGTGACAAGCTATGTGACCATGGGGAAAAATCTGCTTTTCATAAAATGATCGGTGCTAGTCCGGCGATGCAGAGTGTGTATATGATGATTGAAAATATCGGCAAGGTCGACACTTCTGTACTGATAACCGGTGCCAGTGGAACAGGTAAGGAACTGGTGGTTCAGGCTCTCCATCAGGAAAGTCCAAGGCGTAACAAGCCCCTGGTTATGGTAGATTGCACTGCAATTACTGACAATCTGATGGAGAGTGAGCTCTTCGGTCATAAAAAGGGTGCATTTACCGGTGCAGGTGAACACAGGGAGGGGCGAATCCTGCAGGCGGACGGCGGGACTCTTTTTCTCGATGAGATTGGTGATATTTCCATGACCATGCAGTTGCGCCTGCTGCGTTTTTTACAGGAGAAGACGTTTTATCCTGTCGGTCGTGATAATCCTGTTCATGTTGATGTTCGTGTTATAGCCGCCACGAATGCCGATCTTGCAGAAAAAGTGAGAAACGGCACATTCCGTGAGGACTTGTATTACAGACTGTTGATTATTGATATACATCTGCCGCTACTGAAGGACCGGGAAGGGGATGTGGAACTCCTGGCCGCAGCCTTTTTATGCCAATTTTCCAAGCAGATGGGAAAGGATATAACAGGAATTTCAGAACAGGCGATGGGAGTACTTTGCAGTTATCCCTGGCCGGGAAATGTCCGTCAGCTTGAGCATGCAATCGAACGGGCTTGCGTGCTTTGTACAGGTTCAACACTTTCTTTGCACCATTTTTCAGATGAGATTACCGCCATCAACAGTGGGTCGCTGCAGCAGTGTGAGACGCCTAATGAGTCTGAGTATGACAACCCGCGACGTTTAATGCGCAATTTTACGCTTTCTGAAGAAGAACTTCAGACAACAGAATACATAATTGCGGCACTCAGAAAAACAGGTGGTAATAAAGCAAAGGCTGCACGAATGCTCAATATCGACCGATCCACTCTCTATCGCAAACTCCGTGAACTCCATATTGATGAGGAACAATTTGCCTGTTAAATAACTGCAGCGGCTTGCAAACGTAAACGGCCACATTCGCAAACAAACTCACATTGGACTCGCATTAGCTGCCAACAGGTGAATTATTCCCCCTCACATCCTCCAGATCAGGACAGCCTGAATCAAAACAGCAAATATGCCTTGATGACTCGGGCCTAACATTTACAGGAATTATCTTTAGGTGAGTCAAGCAGAGTTATGTTTATGTGAATAATTACTCTATCAATTCGAGTATTTTTACAATTTCAA
>JBFHGS010000263.1:0-6776 GCA_041582995.1 Desulfopila sp.
CGTCTCCTTTAGTACTAGAGTTGATTTCTACACTTCTGATCATCATCTTACATATCAGATTCAATGGTGACAAAATAACATTTCTGACAAACTCTGCAAGAATAAAAAGAATTCTGTTACACTTTTGTCATTTTTAAAACCGAAAAAGACGTGATTGCAGTTGCAGCGCGCCTTTCCCGACCTATTTATCTGAGCGTCCCAGCGAATACAGAATCCCCTGAGTTATTTCCTTCTGGAAATCCTTATCGACAATTTTCCTGCCACGAGAGTCAAGAACATAAAACACATCAATAAGTTGCTCGACCTCTGTGGCAATGATGGCCTTGTAAATGTTCATACCAAAATCAGCCAGAGTCTGCGTAATGTGATAAAGGAGGCCGGGAAGGTCTCCGGCATACACTTCAATTACAGAATAGACATCCGAACTGACATTATCCACAACCACGCGAGGCTCCATTTTACCCACAAGCTCTGCGCGCCGTCCGTACATAGGCGACAACTTCTGATAGAGCCTATGACCAAGACCAAGCCGGTGACTGATTGCCCTATCCAGATCAGCATTAATCGCCTGCCAATCTTTTTCACCATATTGCAACCCGTCTGTCGGGCGCACATCCAGGATATCCACAACCGTACTGTCATCCCAGGTGAAAATCTGGGCACGTATAACATTGAGATTATGCAGAGTTAATACACCGCAAATTTTCGCGAGCAGTCCGGGACGATCCATTGACATCACCAGAATCGACCAGTAATCACCATGGTCTTCGGATTTCAGCAGAGATTTCTGTCGCAGCAATCGATGCGAATCACGATGAATACACACGTGCTTCCTGACCATCTCAGGTGAAAATGTCAGCACATAATCTGCGGGGAGACTGTCAAGATCAATTTTTACATCCTGTTCACTCTTCAGCAACGCCCCTATCTGCCCGCGCAGCCAATCAACACTGCGCTCAACATGCTCATCGAGCTCCTGATCCTCTCCTTCCAGAATTTCCGCCGACTCCAGTGATGACCTCACTTTAAAATACATTTCCTGCATAAGTGCGGCCTTCCAGTCACTCCAGGCAGAAGGACCGGTCGCCCTGGAATCAGCCACACTCAAAAGGTAAAGCATGGAAAGACGACTCACATCCCCGATTGTCTCGGCACAACGTTGAATAAATGCCGCATCATTCAAATCTCTCCGCAACGCATTCTCAGGGACAAACAAATGATACTGTATAAGAAAAGAAAGACATTCAACTTCTTCTTCGGAAAAACTCATGCGCCGGGCAACCTCTGCCGCCACCATAGCACCTTCTTCAGAATGATCACGGCCTGAGCCCTTCCCCACATCATGCAGCAGGGTCGCAAGAAAGAGCATTTTCGGCATGTCAACCTGCATGAAAATCTGTGGCTCTTCAGCTACGGCCTGATGCAACTCGGCCACAGCCTGCAGCGAATGCCTGTCTACCGTATAGATGTGATAAACATCATGCTGGGCCAGAGTTTCAATACGGGTAAACTCAGGGATGTACGCTGAAAGCAAGCCGGTTTCAAGCATGACCTCAAGAACACCGAACACATCTTTTGCATGCTCAAGTATATTCACAAGAGCTTTCGATATCCTCGGAGATGTTCGCATCTTGTCATTTACCAGATGCAGCGAAGATGAAATCAACTTACGCGTACGATGATGCAGTGGCACGCCACTGCGGGCGGCAGCCAGGAAAGCCCGCATTAAAAGCTGAGGCCTGGCTGCTATTTCTCTCGGCATCGCTGTCAGATGAACCCGACTCCTGCGAATCTCTATACCGGCCTCCACCTCCCGGTCAGGAACTGTTACACTGTTTTTTCGAACCAGGCCGAGGACTTCATCTACGTGATCAAAAAAGAGGTCTGTGGCCACAGCAACGTTTTCCATGTGCGCATAAGTATCGCGCATAAACTGCTCAACGCCCAGGACACCGTCGACGACTTTATAACCCAGGGCTTCTGCAACCTCTTCCTGTAATTCAAAATACAGCTGGTCGTTCTTTCTGCGACTGAAATAGTGCAACCTGTTGCGCAACTGCACTAAGGCATCCCAGGAATCTGCAAAATCACTGCGCTCCTCTTCAAGCATAAGCCCGGCATCACAGAAATCCTCAAGCCCCCGAAGGCCAAAAACGACACGGGCAACCCAGAACATCGACTGAATATCCCGCATCCCGCCTTTACCTTCTTTTAAATGCGGCTCCAAAAGAAAACTGTGACTTCCATAACGAACCCGGCGTCGCTCCCGGTGTTCTTTCATCTGCTCAACAAAACTTTCACGCTGGCCGCTGATAAAGTGTTTCTGATACTCACCAACCAGTTCATCAAAAAGCGGTCTCGACCCATGAATCAATCGTGCATCGAGCATTGCAACCTGGAAAAAATAATCCTCTTCAGCCTGCTGCATGGAGCGTTCTACAGTTCGCACACCGTGGCCGACTTCCAGACCTGTATCCCACAAAGGATACAATATAGCATCAGCTACAGTACCAACCTGATCTTCTATATCGGGATGATAGAGAATCATCAGATCAATATCAGAAAACGGAAAGAGCTCTCTGCGGCCATAACCGCCCAGAGCGACCAGCGCCACCCTGCCCTGAATATTTTGAAAATCAGCTTTTTCAAAAGACTCAAGTATAAACTGATCGACCAGTCGGCTGTGATGCCATAGCAGTTCCTTGCCGACCAACCCCTCTTCCCAGAGTTTTTCCAAGGCCTCTCTATCCGCCCGAAGCTGTGAACTCATCATTTACACCGCATCCTGCCCCTCTTCGCCGGTACGAACCCGAACTACCCGCTCAACAGGGATTACAAAAATCTTACCATCACCAATTCTGTTGGTATTGGCTGCAGTACGTATTTTCTCAACAACTATATCTACCTGATCAGCAGGGACAACAATTTCAATCTTCACTTTCGGGATAAAATCTACCACATATTCAGCACCACGATAAATCTCTGTATGCCCCTTCTGACGACCGTATCCCTTAACCTCAGAAATCGTCATGCCTTTCAGCCCAATTTCATTTAAGGCATCTTTAACATCATCCAGTTTAAATGGCTTTATGACTGCTTCAATTTTTCTCATGACACCCCTCTCTATGTAAACTGCCACCTACATAGCGGCAGCATACCACTATCAAAAAAACATATTAACCCAACAGCCCGGATGGCTGTCTAATATCCTGCAATGCGGCATATTATCCCACTTCTCGGCCGAGCACAACAAGTTGACACAACTCCGGGCTATTTCAACACATCAATTATTATAAGCAGTCTCTGAATGTTCGCTTGAATCCATACCTTGAACCTCAGCCTCCTCTTCCATACGAAGGCCTAAGGTTACATTGATAACCTTGAACAACACCCAGCTTACAATAAAGGTATAACCACCGACAACGGCAACCCCCAGCGCCTGCTTGAACAACTGCGAAGCATTGCCATAGAGCAACCCGTCCACACCACCCGGATTTACCTGAGTAGAAGCAAATATCCCCAGGCACAGAGTGCCGACAACACCACCAACACCATGAATACCTATAACATCAAGAGAATCATCAAGCTTGAACCTGTTCTTCGAATTCACAGCGATAAAACAGATGATACCACCCATCATACCAATCATGATTGCAGCATTCGGCCCGACAAAGCCTGCCGTTGGAGTAATTGTCGCAAGACCTGAAATTGCCCCGGAAGCAGCTCCAAGGGTCGTTGCCCTCCCCTGAGTGATCCATTCCATGACAACCCACATAAACATCCCTGTCATACCGGCAAGATGCGTAGCAACAAAAGCAACAGCTGCGATTTCATCTGCTGCAAGCGCCGAGCCACCATTGAATCCGAACCAGCCGAACCAGAGCAAAGCCGTTCCAAGCATAGTCATAGGAAGGTTGTGAGGCATAAAACTCGTACGACCATACCCTTTTCTGTTACCAATCACCAGAACTCCGGCAAGTGCCGCTGCACCGCAGGTTATATGCACAACAAGTCCGCCCGCGAAATCCAGGACACCTAGGCCGCCAAGCCAGCCCCCCTTACCCCATATCCAGTGACAGACCGGATTGTAAACCAGCACAGCCCACAATACAGAGAACACGAGAAATGGCACAAAACGAACACGCTCAGCAAACGCGCCGGTGATAAGTGCCGGTGTAATCACCGCAAACATGCATTGATAAATCATAAAGACAGACTGCGGAATCGTGGTAGCATAATCAGGGCTTGGGGCAGTCGTAACACCATGCAGCGCAAACCAGGAAAGATCACCAATGACACCCCCGACATCAGGGCCGAAGGACATCGAATAGCCCACATACACCCATTCAAGCGAAATGAGTGCAACAAGAAAAAGGCTCTGCATAATGGTACCGAGAACGTTTTTCCCGCGAACCATACCACCATAAAAAAGAGCCAACCCCGGCGTCATAAGCATAACCAGACCAGCCGCAGCTAAAACAAAAGCAGTATCAGCACCATTCATTCATCTCTCCTCTAAGCAACACGTTTAACCGGATTCCCACACCCCGCGGATGATTTCCAGCATCTCTCATATTACATATATGTAATATTTACCCTATATTTCGGGCCGATTATAACATGTTTGCAACAATATTCAATATCGTTTAGAAGTTGAATTTACAAGAAACAGGTTCTTTCTCAGTGATGAATATCGCTTTACCGGTAACTTAATAGACATTATCATCATTTGAGCTTGTAAACTTATTACATTTATGTAGCACCCAACCAGCCATCCCCACGGACGGACCTTTTATCCACCACACATCAGCACAATTATCTACCGCAGAACACGTTTACTTTTTAGACATCCCGCAGTATCTTTTCATGTTAACGATGCAATATACGCAACAACCTCTGCACCTTTTCAATATCACGAAACTATGAATATACACGGCAAGCACTACCGGACTATCTGGCCAGACCCAATTCAGCATGGAGTCGTCAATATTATCGACCAACGACAACTCCCACATGCATTCATCATAGAGCAACTCTCTACTGTAGATGAGACCGTTACCGCCATTAAAGACATGCACGTTCGCGGTGCAGGGCTGATTGGAGCCACAGCTGGATTCGGTATGCATATAGCAGCCTGCAATGCACCCGAAGCCGGTTTCATGAAATACATGGAAACCGCCGGGGAAAATCTTAACAACAGCCGCCCTACTGCCCGCAACTTGAAATGGGCCGTCGACCGTGTCCTTACAAACATATCCGCACCAGAAACACTTGATGAAAAGCGAAGAGTGGCCTTTGAAACTGCCTGTCAAATAGCTGAAGAAGATGCTGACTTCTGTCGGCGACTCGGAGAGCATGGCAAAATACTCATCGCAGAAATCAGCAAAAAAAAAGGCGGAAAGCCGGTCAACATCCTTACACACTGCAATGCCGGCTGGTTGGCTTTTGTCGACTTCGGCAGCGCCACTGCCCCGATTTACGCCGCTCGCGAGGCAGGAATTCCTGTCCACGTCTGGGTTGACGAAACGCGCCCGTGGAATCAGGGCGCCAAGCTTACTGCCTGGGAATTACAGCAGGAAGGTATTGACAACACTCTTATCACAGACAATGCCGGCGGCCATCTCATGCAAAATGGTATGGTAGATCTGGTGATTGTCGGTACAGACCGCACTACCAGATCCGGTGATGTAGCAAATAAGATCGGCACATATCTCAAAGCCCTGGCAGCCAAAGACAACAATATCCCTTTTTACGTGGCGTTACCTTCATCAACTTTTGACTGGGAACTTGACAATGGCCATGAAATTCCGATAGAAATAAGATCAGGAAGAGAAATTACAGAAGTCACAGGCATGGGTGACGACGGCACAACTAAAACAGTAGCCCTCACCGCCCCGGGAACACAAGCCGCCAACTACAGTTTCGACATTACACCCGCTCATCTCGTAACAGGCCTCATCACTGAGCGCGGTATTACCGAAGCCAACAGACAAGCGATTGCACGCTTGTTCCCGGAACATGCAAACAGCTAGCCCTTCAGCAGCATGACAGGGGAATTTTATGACTGAAAAGAGACAGTTCATCCGCCATGACGCAATACACTTATTAGATTATCAGGTAATAGATAAGGAGGGGAACGGCGGAACGTATTCCATGGGGCGCACACTGGACGTGAGTGCGAACGGCTTAAAACTTGAGACCACTCATGCTCTCGACTCCGGCACTCGACTCCAGATAACCGTTGGCCTGGCGAACGAATTAATTGAACTCACAGGAATAGTCTCCCACACCCATGCAAAACGGGGAAGATTTATTACCGGCATATCCTTAAATGGAATAAACAGCGACAACAAGAGAATTTTTGCACTTTACGTTGATGCATTCAACAAAATGAAAAAAAAGCAGTAACTGCTCACAAGCACCTCATCTTTGAACGATCATGACTTTCTGCAGAGATCGATTATCCGAGCCTTCGCTTACCTGCAAGGAGAGGTGCTTATCCTAATATGGTGCACACATGTCACCACTCACGGGGTTAATGTAATGCACCAAAGAGTTATGCAGGCCCAGCAATCACAAACAGAAAATACAGGACACCTGTGCTGTAATCCGCTTTACCGCAGATGTCCTGAAAATCTGAGATTGAGCTATTCTTCTTCCCTGCCATATATATCTTCAAAGCGAACAATATCGTCTTCACCAAGATAAGGTCCTATCTGAACCTCTATGAGGTCAAGAGCTATCACCCCTGGATTCTCAAGCCTGTGTACCGTTCC
>JBFHGS010000264.1:0-6757 GCA_041582995.1 Desulfopila sp.
TATGCCGATGATCAACGAGGCAATTTTCTGTCTGTATCAGAGTGTTGGCAAAAAGGAAGATATCGATACGGTTATGATGTTGGGGATGAACCATCCAATGGGGCCGCTGGCATTGGCTGATCTTATCGGCCTTGATACCTGCCTGGCCATTATGGAAACGTTGTATGACGGTTTTAAGGATTCCAAATATCGCCCCTGTCCGCTATTGAGAAAATATGTGGAGGCGGGTTGGCTCGGACGAAAAAGCGGTAAAGGCTTTTACGAATATTAAGGTTGATAAGTGAATGAATCAGACATGATTCATCTTTTACGGAGGGTGGTATGAAACGCTATGCATCGGCAACGCCAGCAGAAGAGTTAGAGTCGAGGATAGACAGGTTACAACTGGCAATGCAGAAGAAAAATGTGGAAGCCACTCTGATTGTACAAAAGACAGATCTCTTCTATTTTTCTGGAACTTCGCAGCAGGGATGGCTGTATGTGCCTGCCCAGGGTAAGCCACTGCTTATGGTGTTTAAGGAATATGACCGTGCGCTGCTCGAATCCGGGCTAGATGAAATAATTTCGGTGGTAAGCCCTAAAAAAATTCCTCAGCGATTGCAGGAGCGAGGCTATCCATTACCGCAAGTACTCGGAATGGAGCTCGATGTACTGCCAGCGAATCTCTATTTTCAGTACCGTGAAATTTTTGCAGCTTCAGAAATTCAGGATATCTCATTTGAAATACGACTCGTTCGGGCAGTGAAGTCGTCATATGAGCTGGAAATTATACGAAAGGCGTGCACCCTGTCTGACAAGGTTGCAGTCCGGGTATCGGAGTTGATCGCACCCGGCAAAACCGAAGTTCAGCTTGCCGGAGAAATTGAAGCCTATGCCCGCAGTCTCGGTCATCAGGGTATTGTCAGAATGCGGCTCTTCGGCAGTGAATTGTTTTACGGTCATCTGATGTCAGGGCCTGCTGCGGCGGTGCCAAGTTATCTACCTTCGCCGACCGGTGGTGAAGGGGTTAGCGCCATGATCGGTCAGGGTGCAGGTTTTAAGAAAATTGTCGAAAATGAACCAATACTTGTCGATTATGTTTTTGCTTTGAATGGCTATATCTCAGACCATACCCGAATATTCTCGATAGGTTCACTGCCGGATGAAATGGTTCAGGCGCATGAAGCAATGCTGGAACTGCAGAATGAGGTGATGCGACTGGCTGTGCCCGGTGTTGCAACAGGTGATCTATACCAGCAGATGATCAGTTTGGCGGAGAAGAAAGGATACGCTGAGTATTTTATGGGGGTAGGAGAGAGAAAGATCCGCTTCACAGGTCATGGGGTTGGGTTGGAACTGGATGAATTTCCATTTATCGCCAGCGGGCAGAAGCTGCCGCTTGAAGCAGGAATGGTCATAGCTATCGAACCAAAAGTAATTTTTCCGGGTAAGGGAGTTGTCGGCATCGAAAATACGCATCTGGTAACCGATAAGGGGCTGGAGCGGCTAACGCTGTTGGATGATAACATCAGAATAATCTAAATTCGGAAGCCAAACTCAGGAGGGCATAATGTTTGATCAGGCACAAAGCGTCGAAGAGCTGGACCAGAAGCAAACGGCCCAGTATGTCGTTGATCTCTTTCACCGCATTATAATCCACCACGCGCTCTGGTATACGGAAGTACGACATCAGATGGGTGAAAAGAAAGCTTTTGAAATCCTCAAGTCTGCAGCGAAAACAAGTAGCCAGATCCAGATGAAACATCTTGCCAAACTGCTTGGCTTTGACATGGTTGATGGTGTTCCAGAGCCTCTTCTGGCCATGGAACCTGCAAAATTGCAGGAATTGCGGCAAAGGGTGGCTAAAAACTGGCTGGTCAATGACGGTGTCTGGTTTCAGACCATTGAATTTTCAGAAGGAATGAATGAAGCCAAACGTTGCAACGATTCATGCTGGGCTCATTTCTCACCGTTTGAGGCGGAATCTATTCGTGAACAGTTGCAGCTTGGCGAGAATCCCGGGCTTGAAGGGCTGAAAAGAGCGCTTGCCTTCAGAGTTTATGCCAATATCAATACACAATCTATCAGTGAAGAAACGCCGCAGAGCTTTGTCTTTCAGATGAACGCCTGCAGGGTTCAGGATGCCAGAAAACGTAAAAATCTGCCTGATTATCCCTGCAAATCAGCTGGTTTGGTTGAGTATACCTATTTTGCGCGTGCCATAGATTCACGTATAACAACCGAGTGTATCGGCTGTCCCCCGGATGCGCATCCGGAGGAGTGGTATTGTGCATGGCGTTTTTCGATACAATCTGAAACCTCTCAGTGAGGGCTGGAATACATGAGGAGAAAAAGATGGAGATGAAAAATGTTCGTTGTGAAAAGGAAGGCGCAATTGCAATTGTCACAATCGATCGGCCGAAAGCATTAAATGCCCTCAACCTCGAAACTCTGCATGAGTTGCTCTACTGTTTTCGCCAGCTGAAAGAAGACAGAATGATCGGTGCCGTTATTCTGACAGGTGGTGGAGAAAAAGCGTTTGTAGCCGGTGCGGATATATCCTACATGCATGAATTGAGTGTTCTTGAGGCTGCAGATTTTGCCGCACTCGGCCACGCGGTGATGGAGGCTATAGAAAACGCGCCGCAACCTGTAATCGCCGCGATAAATGGTTTTGCTCTCGGTGGTGGCTGTGAAATTTCTCTGGCTTGTGATATCAGGGTTGCCGCAGAAAATGCAAAGTTCGGCCAACCTGAAGTGAACCTTGGGGTGATTCCGGGATTTGGTGGAACCCAGCGTTTACCGCGGTTGGTCGGTAAGGGTATGGCCTGTGAGTTGGTTTATACAGGAGATATGATAGGGGCTGGTGAAGCCTTGCGTATCGGCCTGGTAAACCGCGTTGTTGCTGCCGATAAACTGATGGAAACCTGCCGGGAGATGGCAGGAAAGATTGTCTCGAAAGGGCCTGTAGCGATTCGTCTCTGCAAGGAAACCGTTCACAATGGCTTGCAGATGGACCTTGCCCGTGCAAACAGCTATGAAGCTGTTCAGTTCAGTCAATGTTTCGCCAGTGCAGATCAAAAGGAAGGGATGCGTGCTTTCCTGGAAAAGCGGGCCGCGAAGTTTGATCGCAAATAACGTACGAACACATAGAGGCACATATGGATCTTGAGTTAACCGAAGAGCAACGATTGATACAGGAAATGACCCGCGATTTTGCCGCGGCGGAACTGGAACCTGTGGCTGCAGAACTGGACCGGGGCGGCAGTGATGAGATATTTCATACCAATATAAGAAAACTTGCGGAACTCGGCCTCATGGGCTTGAACATCAAAGATGAATATGGGGGCTCAGAAGCGGGAGTAATTGCTTTTAGTGTGGCAATGACCGAGATTGCCCGTGCCTGTGCATCTACAGCAGTGACAGTTTCTGTCAACAATATGGTTAATGAGGTGATTCAGGCTCTTGGCAGTGAGGAACAGAAAAAAAAGTATATATCCAAAATATGCAGTGGAGAGTACCTGGCCGGGGCATTTGCGCTCACGGAGCCGGGGGCTGGTTCCGACCCGGCAGGTATGACGACGACTGCGGTACGGGACGGAGATGACTGGATATTGAACGGCTCTAAACTCTTTATTACCAGCGGCAACTGCGCTGGTGTTTTCGTGGTCTGGGCTGTTACCGATCCGAAGGCAGCAAAAGGGAAGGGCATCAGCCTCTTTCTGGTTGAGGCGGGAACTGAAGGGCTGGTCGTTGGTAAAAAGGAAGAAAAAATGGGGCAGCACGCGTCTGCCACTAATGAGATACTTTTCCAGAATTGCCGGGTGCCTGGAGATGCTCTGATGGGTGCCTTGAATGACGGCTTCCGAGTGGCCGTAACAGAGCTGGCAGGAGGCAGGATAGGCATCGGATCTCTTGCACTCGGGCTTGGTCTTGCGGCAATGGATGCTGCTACCCGCTATTCACTGGAGCGCAAACAGTTTGGTAAACCGATCAGTGATTTTCAGGCCATCCAGTGGAAGATCGCTGATATGTACACCGCACTTGAGGCAAGTCGCTTGTTGCTTATGAATGCAGCCTTTAAAAAAGAGCAGGGACGCAGTTTTGCCAAAGAGGCATCTATGGCAAAAGTCTTTTCTACAGAGACAGCGAACAAAGCCTGTTATGAGGCGATGCAGATACTGGGAGGTTATGGATATACTGCTGACTATCCTATTGAACGGTATGCCCGTGATGCGCGTATCACCACAATCTATGAGGGTACCAGTGAGATTCAACGGGTAATTATTTCCCGCGAGATACTGCGGGAGTTTTCCTGAGGCGGGGGGAGGTGCAGCCTGTGGAATGCTACGCCTCCCGGTTATCAAGAATTTCCCGTAGAGCCGTCGCCAGTTCATGTCTGTCGACAGGCTTAGTAAGATATTTCTGTATGCCAAGGTGGGTTGCCTTGCTTTCATCAATCAAATCACTGAAACCTGTACAGAGAATGATTGGTAGAGAAGGGCGTATATTGCGGATTCTATGTATCAGTTCTGCGCCGTTGAGCTCGGGCATAGTCATATCTGTAATAAGGAAATCAAAAGCATCAGGTTTTTCCTTGAATATATCAAATGCTTCGACGCTGCCTGTAGCTACGGTGATTGTATAGCCGAGGCCGGTTAGCATTTGCCGGGTGATATCCACCAGGACTTCTTCGTCATCGACAATCAGGCCTCGCTCTGTACCTCCCGGACAACTACTTGCGTAATCATCTGGCTGCATGGGGCTGTCAATTCTCATTTGCGGCAGATAGAGCTTGAATGTGGTTCCTTCATCCGGCTCGCTGACCACAGAAATATAGCCGCCATAACTCTTGACGATTCCATGTACGACAGAAAGCCCTAGACCTGTCCCTTCTCCCTTTTTTTTCGTAGTGAAGTAGGGGTTGAATATCTTTTCTACTGTCGCTTCATCCATCCCTTTTCCGGTGTCGCTTACAAGTAGCTCAACATATGACCCGGGTTGCAGATTTGAAAATTTCACCTTGGTGTCATCTGCGAGAATCTGAACCGGGTGAACTTTAACCGTGAGAATGCCGCCTGTTTCGCGCATTGCGTGGTAGGCATTGGTGCAGAGGTTCATCGTTATCTGGTGAAGCTGGGTGGCGTCAGAAAGGACCGCGCCGCTCGTTGGGTCGATATCCCGCTGAATTTCAATGGTGGTAGGAATAGAGGCACGGAGCAGCTTTAATGCTTCTTCAACAATTATGTGAATCTGTATCGGTGTTAATGTCTGCTCTGTTTGTCTGCTGAAAGCGAGAATCTGCTTTACGAGATCCTGAGCTCGTCTGCCAGCTTTCAGTACCTGGTCCAGATCGGCAGAGCTGGGGTGATCTGCAGATAGCTTCATCTGCGCCATTTCAGTATAACCGAAAATAGCGGAAAGGATGTTGTTGAAATCGTGTGCAATTCCTCCGGCAAGAGTGCCTATGGCTTCCATCTTCTGCGACTTTCTGGCCTGCTCTTCAAGATGCCTGGCTTCTGTAATATCGCGGACCATTGAGGCGATGCCTACTACCGTGTTTTTAGAATCCAGAATGGTTGTGTTGAACCACTCACAGAGAATAATGTTACCATTCTTGGTAATGTTTTCATTTGTGCTTCGGGTTCCACCTGTTTTTGCGAGGAGGTCATCCCAGAGGTCTTGCACATGATGTCTGACGTTATGGGGAATTATCAGGTCTTTCCCATTTTTTCCGATGACTTCTTTGCGGCTGTAGTGAAAAATTTTCTCGGCCGCTTGATTCCATTGGATGACATTGAGGTCAAGATCCCATTCGATTACGCCCAGTGGGGTCTGATCGACGTGAAAGGCGAGGCGCTGGGCGATTTTTTCCAGCTCTTTTTCTGATTCTTTCAATTCTTCGATTTTCTGTTGCTGACTGTTTACCAGCAGTTTTATGCGTCTGGCCATGGAATTGTAACTCGCTGCAAGTCTGCCTATCTCATCACCACTGTTCACGCTGGCTATAACATCGAGATTGCCAGCTTTGAGTTCATCTGCAGCCTGCGTGAGGTGGACAATGTTTCGGGTGATACTTTCATTGAGCAGAATTGCAATTCCGATAACCGTAAGCACACTGCCGATACTGACCCCTACTAATATGGCGACGACCGTATGCCCTGTCTGTTGTTGACGTTTCCGTGTTTCGTCCATCTCTTCATCTGCCAGTTCAAGCAACTGTGAAGATATCGGGTCGAGAGCCTCAGCCTGCAGTTGAAATTCGTCAAATGTACTTTTCAGATGGCCATTAAGCTGTAGTGCTTTTTGGGCTATGTTTGCAAAATTGTCCAGCAGCTGACTAATCAGGAGTTTTTGTTCCGCTTGTGCTGGTGGTAACATATCTAATCTGCTGCGCAGTGTAGATCCGGTACTGAAGGCGGACTGCATCACATGCTGTTGCTGCTCTAGCCAGTATTTTTTTTCAAGGATCTGCATTTGATAGAACAATAGGAGCAGATCTTCGTTGCCAATGGTTTGCAGTTCTTCCTGTAGTTCCGTAGTTACACGATCAAGTTGAGTTTTTAATCCCGTAGATTCATCAGCAAGTTTTTCAATCAGAGTGATTATCTCCTGCAATGTGTTGTGATGTTGTTGAGCAGCAGAAAAGTAGAAATTGAGATTAATATCATCTTCATGTAACGCTTTACTGAAATTGGAAGTAGTTACCTGTTTTTGCAATTGACTACTGAGCATGATGAGGCTGTTGGTCAGTTCGATAGCCGGTAGAGCATGTGAA
>JBFHGS010000265.1:0-6723 GCA_041582995.1 Desulfopila sp.
GGGGCATTTCTGCCCGGTAGTTGTGTGGTTTTCCTATCCATAGTGTCATTGCTGTGGAGTCCCCACATCTATTTTCGATTCCGTATAATACACCTATGGTTCTTTGCTCTGTCCAGGAATCTGGTCGTTGTAGCAATACTCATTAGACCTGAGTGTGGAAGCTAATCTGACTTTTTTGTTTTTCAAAGAGATTTTGGCCACTCAAGAGGTACGGATAGCAGGATAGATTTGGCACATTTTATTGCCCCGGGATGTGTCATGCATATTTTGGTTTCAGGAATTTATATGGAGGAGCAGGCATTATGACAAAACCGATTGAAAAGCCGTTATCCGATGATGAACTTAGTGAGTTAATCGGGGAAGCGGATACTGGAGCACGAACACCGCAAGGAGGAATCTCCAAAAAGGTATTATTCTGGGTGCCGCTTCTCTGGACTATCTTTCAGTTATGGTATGCCTCTCCATTACCATTTATCCTGAATATTTTTGTAATTAACGATACAGAAGCCAGAGCGATACATCTTGCCTTTGCGATGTTTCTTGCCTATACAGCTTTTCCAACGCGAAGTTCTTCTCCCAAAACGTATATCCCTATTCAGGACTGGATAGTTGCTTTGGTGGCATCTTTTTGTGCAGCTTATATTTATATTTTCTATGCACAACTGTCAGACAGGCCTGGGGCACCGCTTCTTATGGATCTGGTTGTGTCACTGATTGGACTCGTGTTGCTGCTGGAGGCCACCCGTCGGGCCCTGGGACCCCCTCTTATGGTGGTAGCAGGCATCTTTATTATTTATGCCTTTGCCGGTCCGCATATGCCTGATGTTATAGCGCATAAAGGTGCAAGTCTCACGAAAGGCATGACACACTACTGGTTGACCACCGAAGGTGTTTTTGGTGTTGCTCTGGGTGTTTCGACCGGTATGGTCTTCATGTTTGTCCTTTTTGGCTCTCTTCTGGATGCTGCAGGAGCAGGAAACTACTTTATTCGTTCAGCATTTGCAGGGTTAGGGCACATGCGGGGAGGGCCTGCAAAAGCTGCAGTTGTTTCTTCCGCCCTTACCGGACTTGTTTCCGGTTCATCTATCGCAAATGTTGTAACTACCGGAACATTCACTATTCCACTGATGAAAAAAGTGGGATTTTCCGCCGAAAAAGCCGGAGCTGTCGAGGTCGCTTCCTCAACCAATGGTCAGTTGACACCACCAGTTATGGGGGCCGCTGCTTTCCTGATGGTTGAGTATGTAGGGATATCCTATATCGAGGTCATCAAACATGCATTCCTGCCAGCAATCATTTCGTATATCGCTCTTGTGTATATTGTCCATCTGGAAGCGTGCAAAATGAATCTGAAAGGGCTGCCGAAGAGGCGGATAAAAACCTTTTCACAGAGTTTGTTAACGTTTGTCATGACTGTGCTCAGCCTTATTATCATTGGCGGAGTGACGTATTATGGTTTGGGTTGGATCAAACAGGTTGCCGGAGACGCTACCATCTGGATAGTCTGTATCCTGTTGTTTATTGCGTATCTTTTTCTCATATATATTGCCTGTAAAGTTCCTGAACTCGAATTTAGTCACGAAATTACTGAATTACCTGATCTTGGTTCGACAATTCAGGCAGGACTTTATTTTCTCCTGCCGATTGTTGTGCTGATGTGGTGTCTCACAATTGAAAGGCTCTCTCCTGCATTGTCTGCTTTCTGGGCCACAGTTCTGCTGATGTGTATTGTTGTTACTCAGCGGCCATTGAAAGGAATGTTCCGTCGGCTTCGGGGGGAAGAGTTTTCTTTCAATCGCGGCTTGCAGGATCTTATTACCGGTATGGTCTCCGGTGGCAGGAATATGATCGGGATCGGTGTTGCCACCGCTGCCGCCGGTCTTGTGGTCGGTACAGTAACCCTTACCGGTATCGGACTAGTCATGACTGAGTTCGTGGAATTTATTTCCGGTGGTAACCTGGTACTGATCCTGATTTTCACTGCATTTATCAGTCTCCTTCTTGGAATGGGGCTGCCGACAACTGCAAACTATATAGTTGTCTCTACCCTGATGGCACCGGTAATTGTTAATCTTGGTGCGCAGAACGGACTGATTGTGCCACTTATAGCTGTGCATCTCTTTGTGTTTTATTTTGGAATTTTAGCTGATGATACGCCCCCTGTGGGTTTGGCAGCATTTGCTGCAGCCGGTATTTCCGGGGGGGATCCTATCAGGACAGGTATTCAGGGTTTTACCTACGACATTCGGACTGCTATTCTGCCATTTATCTTTATTTTCAATACAGAACTATTGATGATAGGAATAGGTAGTCCGCTGCATTTTTTTGTGGTGGTAGCTGCGGCAGTTCTTGCGATGCTTGTTTTCGCTGCCGGGACACAGGGGTATTTCTTAACATCCAGTAAAGCCTGGGAAACTGTTGCTCTTCTTCTTGTTGCCTTCACGCTTTTCAGACCAGGTTTTTTCTGGGATGAAATTTACCCGGAATTTATCTCGAAACCTGCTGCACAATTGGAAAATATCACTGAAACCATGCCTGCCGGTTCGCAGTTGATTCTACGTGTCAAAGGAGAAAACTTTCAGGGTGATGAATTTACTTCAACGGTAATGCTGCGGGTTGGACCTGAGGCTACAGGTGCCGAAAAACTTGTCGGCATAGGATTGGAAACCAGGGAAGAGGATGGCAAAATATTTGTTGATAATGTTGGTTTCGCCAGCCCGGCTGAAAAGGCTAATCTTGATTTTGATCAGGAAATTCTTAGTGTGCAGGTGGAAAATGAAAGGCCACCTAAACAACTTATGTTTTTTCCGGCGATATTGTTACTGATGCTTGTATGGTTCTCGCAGAAGAAAAGGATCGGAAAGGCAAAAGGTGTTGTAGCCGCCTAAACGGAGTATGCGGCTACCCGCACATTTACCAGGAGTATGTTATGACGAAAAAAATATTGGTGCCAATCGCATTTTCCGATTATTCGCAGGGTATCATTAATTATGCAGCTTCACTGGCTAGGCCAATTGGCGCAGAGATGTTGATTGTGAATGTTATCAATGAGCGCGATCTTGAAGCTGTTGAGCGAATCTCATCCTATGGTTATAAAGTGGATGGAGAGCACTATGTACACACGATCAAAGATGAGCGAAGGGAAGTGCTTGCCAAACTGACCGAAAATCTCACTTTGCCGGATGATCAGGTTTCTTTTACTTTCAAAGTTGGGGATCCTGCCACAGAACTATTGAAAATGGTTGTGGATGAAGGAATTGAGATGGTGGTGATGGGCGTGAAAACCAAAGATCTTCGACACCTCTTTACAGGTTCAGTAGCTGAACAGATGTTTCGCCGCTGCCCTTGTCCTGTTGTTTCGTATAGAGATAAGGATACGTCAACGCGGCTTGAGAAGCGGATCATGAGAAATCGGGGTAAATAAGGTAACCGCTCAGAGTTTTGTTGAGATAAGAACATGAAAAGGCCCGGGAAATTTTTCTCCCGGGCCTTTTTTTTCAGCAATTCGAAAAAGAAGTGGTTCTAGTGATGATCTACTTGTGCTGAGCCCGCATTGACGCAGCAAGTTCCTTGATTTCGCCAAGATCCTTAGTCATTTCATTCCAGCCGTACCAGTAGGCATAATCAGGATTGACGTGGAAGAAGGCTTGATAGGTCCGCATTCGATGTTTCATGTACATCTGCACCAATACCTGATCAATGTATGACAGCTTGTCCAGATCCTTATCCCATGCTTCGCCATTGGTATGCATGAAAGTAAGCAGGAACGGGTAATTTGCTGGATAATTTGCAGGTTTTGTAATTACTCCATCCGTATAGAGCGCGGCAACGGTTTCAATTGCATCTGCCATCAACCGGTCCGCTTTCATCATAATTGAGTCACCCATGTCCAGCTGCTCCTTTACATATTTAGGAGAGTGGCACTGGGAGCAGGTCTTGAGCATCTTGTCGCGTTGCACCTGCCATGATTCCTGATCAAGTTTGGCCATGCGTACAGCCTTTACAGCATCAAGAATAGGAGTCGCTTCACCTGTTACAGGGTCGAGTACGCCAAGTGCTTTCAGGATAGTGACCCGGTCAGCTGCAGCCTGCTTGTCATCTGGCAGCGGCAGTCGGACTCCGAGAAAGCCCCACGCTGTTTCATTGGTATGACTGCCGTCAGGCAGGTGACAATGCTGACATGTCGGAGCAGCTGCACTCTCGGGAAGATCTCCATCTTTCTTGGCGAACCAACGCATTCCGTGCTTGGAACTCGACCACATTTCCCATTGAGGGTGATCGTACCCCATATGACATTGCTGGCAGGCTCGTGGATTAAGTGCTTCTTTTTTAGAGAATGCGTGTCTGGTATGGCATTCGTCGCAGGAATTATTCTGATATCTGTACCCTTTGTCATACTGTTCCTTCTTTTCCTCGGCTGACTTGATGCCCATGTTATGACAGCCACCACAGCCTCTTCCACCTTCAATCAGTTCATCCGGTGCCATATGGGTAGCAGGAATCGCATTCAAAGATTTCCAACCGAAGTTGTGTTTGCCATGTGAAAACTGATCAAACTGATCCTGATGGCATTCGGCGCAGACCTGTTCATCCGGTAGTACGGCCTCTATCGCATCTTCCGCAGACATGTGGGCATCGCCGTGGCAATCAACGCATGAAATATCGTTTTGAGAGTGTTTACTGACTTGCCAGTCTTTCACCTGGCCAGGTGATAATTTCGTGTGGCAGCCAATACAGTCAACCGCCGCGTTAACTGTTACTGATGTAATACACACGAAGCATACAGCTACGAGAATGTGTGTAACCTGTTGTTTCATATAGCCCTCCAATGGTTGAGTTCTTGAGTATGCGCAATTCGCTATAAGCATAGCACACTCTGGGGCTACATGTAAGAGTCAGGAAAGATGATTTTATAGGACTGTAAAAGAACACGAAGTGTCAGATAAGCAGGTATTGACGGAGATGTTAAGCAGAGGGAATTCAGTCCATCCACTCTTTTTTGATCTTGATGATCTCATCAATGTTATCAAAAAAGGCATCTATAATGTCAGGATCAAAATGGCTGCCCCGGCCTTCTTTTAAAATTTCCTGACATTTTTCTTCTGAAAACGGCTTTTTATAAGGGCGATCGCTGCCGAGTGCATCATAGACATCCACAACTGCCACGATCCTGGCGACAAGAGGGATGTTGTTTCCTTGCAGTTTCATAGGGTACCCCTCCCCGTCCCAGCGCTCATGGTGACAAAGTGCAATTACCATCGCAACTTCAAGCAAAGCAAGCTCTGCACCACCGTTGGCCATCTCGATGACATGCTCATAGAGGTTCTCATCACTCTGCCGCATGGAAGAGTAGTGGCGAAGAATGTCGCAACCAATCTCACAATGCCGTTTCATAGTATTCCACTCTTCCTGGGATAATTTCCCTGGCTTAAGAAGAATCAAATCCGAAATACCGATCTTGCCGATATCGTGAAGTGGAGCGGCTTCTTGAAATGTTTTGGCAACTATTGAATCCATACCCATAGAGGCACCGAGAAGACCGCACATTTGTCCTACTCGAATAACATGCCGGCCTGTTTCATTGTCCCGGAATTCAGCTGCCTTGCCCAGGCTGTAGAGTAGCTGCCGCTTGATTTCTTCAAGTTCATCGGTGCGTTGCTCTACCATGATCTCCAGATTTTGTTGGTAATCCCGGTTCTGTCGGATCAGTTCTGCCGATTCCAAAGCTTTATCGATGGTATTTTTTACAAGTGAAAAGCTTTCAATCGGTTTGGTAATAAAATCTCTGGCTCCAAGGCGTAAAGCATCAACTGCTCTGTCAACCGCATCGACTCCAGATACAATTACGATTGGCAGGTCAGGCCAACGCTTTACCGCTTTACGGATAAAACCAGGTCCATCAAGAACAGGCATCTGCAGATCGACTGTGACAAGATCTGCAGGCCATTGTTCAAGCATGAATAATCCTTCCTGGCCGTTTTCTGCAGTTAATGTTTCGTAACCGAGGCTGGTGAAAAAACTGGCAAGTAGTTCTCTGAGTTCAGGTTGATCGTCGATAATAAGGATTTTGTTACCAATCACGGTCAGAAAACTCCATTATATAATTGAGTTGAAAAGTATGTGCGCGATCTCTTTGAAAGGAGAATCTCAAAGTAGTATACATGAGGGAAAAAGTTAAATTGAAGGAAAATTCGTGTTTTTGCACTCTTTGTGCGAAAAAGATGCAATTAACCAGAGCATTAAAGAGGAATACTGCTTGTATTTTTCTTCTTCGGCTGGTTTGAATGGGCATGAATATTGGAGCATACTACACCTGAAGCTATTGAAATGAAGTGTAATGTTATTAGCTTTAAGGGGTATATTTACCCTGAGTATTCGTGGATTAAAAGTTAAGGTTTAAGGTGTGGATGCGGCCCCTCTCGTAAATATTGTTTTCGTCGACAAAGTAAAGTACGTTTCAGTAAATATTGCAACTGACAGGCTTATTCTGAGAACCTTATGGCTCGATTATACGTGTAGTTGGAAAAGTTGATTTGCGCCGTGACTGGTACCCTGTTCGTAAACACGTTTGGTTCGTTGTTGCGTTGCCCAAACGATCTCTTTTACTTTAAAAAAATATTTCACACAACTATGAGCATTATTCTTCTCGTTGCAAGTTACCTTCTTGGTGCAATTCCTTTTGGACTCGTTATTGGAAAGTTAGCCGGCAAAGATGTCCGGAAA
>JBFHGS010000266.1:0-6704 GCA_041582995.1 Desulfopila sp.
ATCTTAAAGTGTTTGAGCGTTTCCGTCAACCACTTTGTTCTGCTGTATGTCTTTGCTTCAACCGAGGAAACAGCTGCGTGGCTCTGAGCCGACGAGTGTTCGTGTCCGTTGTTGCGAAGACGGGGCAAAATACAGGATCAGAAGTGTTGTGTCAATGGAAAATGTGATAGATGTTGTATTTTGATTGCAGTTGGATTGCCAGCTTGAGAGAATATTTCGTCTAGCTTATCGGAGATGCGTGAAAAGGTGAAAAAGAAAATTTTCAGAAGTGAACTTTCAGCAGATTTGTGAGGACGAAAGTAATACTCAATTGATTTGGTGGTCATGTAGAGAACACATATAAATGAAAGGGCCTGCAGAATACTCTGCAGGCCCTTTAGGGAACTTCTATCTCTTTTAATAGTAAAAAAGGTTATTTACGCATGCTGCGAATGTAATCTTTTGTGAGAGAAGGGTGATCCTTTATGATCTGATTGAGTTCAGCAGGAAGTGTCTCTGTGAGAAAACCATCGAACTGAGCATAAGTGAGGTCATTGGCAATACCGTCCTCAACAGTTTTGGTGAAGAGTGTCTGGTCTTCATCAGACTCAATGTAAGAGAAGATGCCACCGGTCTGAGCTTCGGTGGTTGGCTCAGTAGCTGCTTCTTCAAGAGCCTCGAGCCTGCCGGCCAGGTGAGTAATGTTCTCATTGGTTTTGAGATACATATCTTCAAGCTTTTTAATCTGACCTTTCAATTCAGTATCCGGATCTTCTTTAACCTTCGCAGAAAGATCGGTAATAAGGGTATTGATTTTAGCCTCGGCATCTTTTAACTCGTTCACCATTGCGGTCAAGCCGTGAAGGTCGCCCTGTAACTGAGCATTTTTAGAGTTAAGAGCTGTAACGTCATTTTGTAAAGTAAGGTTTTTTTTCTGAATTGAAGAAAGCTCTGTTTTCATGTGATCATATTCCTCCTGAGAGATACCAGTGTCGGCAGACTCGGTACTGATGGAACGGTTTCCAATAGTGTCCTGAATGAGTGCTGATAACCGTGTTTTGGTCGCAGCGTAAATTTCTGATGCTTTCTCAGGTGATTGCAATGCAACAGCAGCAATGAAAACACCTATGAGAACAGCGATTGATACAACAAGAGCGAGGGATAAGGCCAGAACAAAAAGAATCAGTCTGAATACACCCGAAAATAGGGCGCCTATAACACTGCCAACACTCATCCCGTCACCTGATGGGATCAGGGAAATGATGAATACAATCGCCACAAGTAAGGCACCCGATTGAATCAGCGGGGTGCGAAACTCATTATTTTTCATGTTTTCTCTCCTAGAATTCGGAATACAACAAAAGGGGTTATTTACTCTCGTCAAAGAAGATTAACGATTCCGTAGCAAAAATCAATATCAAACGGGGTGATAGCGCAAGAATATTTCATTTACAGTCAACAGGGAAATAGGTTTCATGTCAAGTCGAATATCCTGGCTCTGTATTCAGTTAACTTGCTCCAATCTACGGATTGCCTCTATGCGTAGAAGAACAGGTGGGTGCGTGTATTCAAGAAAGACAACTAACGGGTGTGGTGTCAGGTTTGTGAGGTTTGCCTGGCACAACTTTTTCAAACCAGTGATAAGGTGCTGCCGTTGACCTGTGGTTGTTACGGCATATGAATCTGCTTCATATTCATGTTTTCTCGAGAGAAAATTAAAAATCATGGACACCAACATGTTGACAGGCGAGTAGATAAAACCAAAAAATATCAGACTGGCGTAGATTGAGACATGGTCCATGCTGAAAGCGTCAAAAAGCATTCTGTTATTGAGTATCAGGGAAAGCAGATAGAACATTATGCCAGTTTGGGCAATAGAGCCAGCGAGCATTTTTAACACATGTTTTCGTTTAAAATGTCCCATTTCATGAGCAAGAACTGCGACAGTCTCTGGCGTATTTAATTTTTCTAATAGAGTATCATAAAATACTATCTTTCTAAAACGGCCGAACCCAGTAAAAAATGCGTTCAGTTTTGTGGAACGTTTTGAACCGTCCATTGTGAAGATACCCTGGATTTGAAAATTTTCTTTTTCAGCATATTGCAGGATACTTTCTTTCAGCTCTCCTTCCTCCAGTGGGAAGAATTTGTTGAAGAGAGGAAATATCAGTACGGGTGCTAAAAACTGAATAATAATAGAAAACACTACCACACCGCACCAACAGTAAAACCAGGCAAAATGCCCTGCGGCTCCAAAGAACCATAGTATAAGAGACAGCAGTGGTGTCCCAAGAATTACCATCAGTAATGCAGCTTTTATGGTGTCGAAAATGAAGGTTTTTGGCGTCGTCCTGTTGAAACCGAATTGTTCTTCGATAACAAATGTGGAATAGAGAGAAAAGGGAAGTGAAACAAGATATGTCAAAAGAGCAAGGATAGCTGAAAAGATCAGTCCAGTAAATATGGGCCCGTATTGAAAGCTGCGAGCGTAAATATCTACTGCGTTAAAACCACCTAAAAGCAGGAACAGTAAAGTTAAAGAGGTAGTGATAACAGTCGATATCATTGACAGATGGGTCGTTGCCCTTGTGTACTTTTGCGATTTCGCATACTCATCCTTGTTGTAGATATCAGTAAAGTCCTTCGGCAGTTCGGGGGTGAGTGCTTTGAGGTTCAACAAGGATGTGGTGACTTCGAAGAGAAGTCCGAAAATAAGAATGAAAAGTACAATCAGGAGCCAGGTATTCATTATAGAATGATTAAGTTCAGTTTGAATGAGTAAAAGTAGTTACGTGTATGTATCGCATGACAGATAATACCAGAATACTATAAAAAAGACCTGTTGCTAATCAGCCAACAGGTCTTTTCAGGACTATCTATAGAAGAGTTACATTATGGATTGGATGGAGGATTGAGCGACATCTAAAAAGCGGGATGGTATAACACCCATGATTATTATAACGAGGATGAGTAGTACTGAGACTGCATTTGTCATAAAACTGGTCTCAACTATTCCCCTATCATCAGGATCGCTGCAGAACGTAAGACGAACAACTGAAAGGTAATAGTATATAGCTATCGCTGTGTTAATGGCGGCCAATATGACCAGCAGAAGATAATCTTCTCGTAGCGCTCCAAGCAATAACATAAATTTACCGGTGAAGCCTACAAATGGTGGTATCCCTGCCAGTGAAAATAGACCTACAGTGAGCGTTAGAGCAAGAAGCGGGGCCCGTTTATGTAAACCACTGAGATCTTCTATGGCAAGATTACTCCCATCTTTGGATATCGAGCATATCACGAGGAAACAGGCAAGATTCATGAAAACATAACCGGTAATATAATAAAGAGCTGCGGCATAGCCTGTTACGTGAAATGTTATAAGGCCAAGCAGCACGAATCCGGCATGAGCAATACCTGAGAAACCAAGCATTCGTTTAAAATCTTTTTGAACCAGAGCGGAGAGGTTGCCATAAAACATAGAGAGTACGGCGCAAACCATCAGTAAATTTACAATAACCTGTCCGTTTCCGGTAGCAAGATTGACAAATCGTATCAGCATTGCCACTGCAGCAATTTTGGGAACTGCGGCAATGAAAGCTGTAGTTTCATTGGATGACCCTTCATAAACATCAGGAACCCAGAAGTGGAATGGGAACAATGCGAGTTTGTAGAAAAAACCTGCAAGTACCAATGATATCGCGATGATTGCTGCAGGCTGGGTATAGAGTGATGAAAGCTTAGTGATGATAACATCAAGCCGGGTTGATCCTGTGAGTCCGAAAAGATAACTCATGCCAAAAAGCATGAACCCGGTGGCAGCAACACCAAAGAGCAGGTATTTGATGCCAGCTTCCATCTGTGCTTTTGAGCCATGAGATTCATCGCGCATCGGAACCATGATATATACAGCAAAGGATGAAAGTTCCAGTGATATGAATATAGCCAGTAACTCAACGCTTGAAACAAGCATCATCAGGCCGAGTACCGACATCGTGAGGAAAATATAGTACTCAGAGAGATATTTACTCTTTATGCCAGGAAGCTTATCGCTGAATATCACGACGATAAGTGTGGCAAGGGCAATTAGAATTTTAAAGACCTGTGAAAATAGGTCTACTTTAAAAGCCCCGTAAAATAGTTCGCCTGATGCGTTGTATGCAGCAAGAGTAGCAGCCAGTGTCACAGCGCAAAGGGCAATCGCCAAATTCCTGATCGTGTCGCTGGAGTGGGCACCGAGACTGAAGACAAAGAAAAGAAGGCCTGCTCCCAGTAATGTTAGTTCGGGTAGAAATAGCATCGGTGTACCTTTGTAGGTCGTTTGTGGTTAATTCTTAGCGTACAATCATTTCAGCTGCTGCCATGGCCTGATTACTGTAGGCATGAAAGTCGTTCAGCAGGTTGGTAACACTTGTGTGCATTAAATCAATAAATGGCTGCGGGCTGAGACCGATCCAGAATACAAAGAACAGAAATGGTGCCAGTGTCACAATCTCTCTTACGTTAAGGTCGGAAAGCCAGGACTGGTCAGGATTATCGGTTCCACCCCAGACTACTTTCTGGAGCATTCGAAGCATGTACGCTGCAGCCAGAACTGCACCCGGGATTGCTGCAAGTGCTAAAGGTTTACTATACTCAAATGTACCGGCAAGGATCAGGAACTCGCCGACAAAGCTGTTTGTGCCTGGAAAGCCGAATGATGAAAGGGCAAAAAAGGCAAGAAATGTTACGAAAACGGGCATGTATTGACCGACGCCTGTTGCTGATTGTAATTCACGACTGTGCGTTCGTTCGTAAATCATTCCGACACAGAGAAACAGGGCGCCGGTAGTAATTCCATGGTTGACCATCTGAAGGATCGCCCCTTCAATACCCTGAGTATTTAAAACAAATATTCCAAGGGTGACAAAACCCATATGGCCGACTGAAGAATAAGCTATCAGTTTTTTCATGTCACTTTGTGCAAGTGCAGTGAACCCACCGTAAATGATGCCGGCTATTGAGAGCCAGAGTACAAAAGGCATCAGTATAACCGTTGCTTCCGGAGTGATTGGCAGAGCAAATCTCAGGAAACCATATGTACCCATTTTTAGAAGGATCGATGCAAGTATAACCGATCCGGCGGTAGGAGCCTCGACATGTGCTGCGGGTAACCATGTATGGAAAGGAAACATGGGAACTTTAATGGCAAAAGCTAAAAAGAAAGCGGCAAACAGGTACAACTGTGCAGTGAGTGAGTAGTCCTGCCACATCATATCGGGGATAAAGAAACTGTAATCGTTGGCGATATACAGCCAGATAATGCCGACAAGAAGCATTACTGATCCGGCAAGAGTGTAGAGGAAAAACTTAATTGAAGCGTAAATTTTCCTCGGGCCGCCCCAGATACCTATAAGCAGGTACATCGGGATGAGCATAGCCTCCCAGAGGATATAGAAGAGTACAAAATCAAGAGCAACAAATACACCAATCATCGCTGATTCCATTATCAGGAGACAGACCATGAAAGATTGGACCCGCGTCTTGATATAGGACCATGAAGCGAGCACGCAAAACGGCATAATAAAAGTAGTCATGAGTAACAACAGAAGAGATATCCCGTCGACTCCGACTACGTAATTTATATTCAGGCTCTCGATCCAGGTGTGTTTTTCCACAAACTGAAACTGTGTTGCTGTTCTGTCAAAATTGATAAGAACAGGCATTGACAGCAGTGCAGCTATTCCCGTTACAGCAAGAGTCCAGTAACGGGCAAAGTTCTCATTATTAACCAGGAGCAGGAAGAGAGCACCTGCAAGTGGTAGAAATATCAATATGCTGAGCAGTGGAGGTCCCGGATTAAACAGTAGCTGATCCATTACCAGTGATCCTTGAAGTAGGTTGAATTAAAGCCAGGCAAAAGCAAACAGCAAAATGGCCGCAAATGAGATCGTGAAATAGAGGGTATGCTGTATCTGACCCCTCTGCAGTGTTCTGCACACACGCCCGCCTACCGTTCTGACAAATCGAGCAGTACCATCAACAACTCCATCTATTCCATGCCAGTCAAACCAGCCCCAGAACTTTGCTGTAGTCATGAGTAAACTCAGGCCGACAACCTTGTAGACCTCACCCCATGCCGTATCGATTGCCTGTATCGGTTTTTGAGCAATCCAGAGAAAGACCTTCCCGCCTTTACGGTAGAACCAGTCGAGATCAAAGCTGATCGTAGCACGTGCACCGATTTTGCTTTTGAAATAAAAGAAACCGAGAGCAGTGAAGGCGAGTATCTGGAGAGTTTCGCCGAGATGATAGGCTGTATACGGATGATACGTTGCTTCCTTATTTGGCAGCATATCGTAGAGGAATGGCAGGTAACAGCCGACAAGCACACAGAAGAAAGCCGCAATACCCATTGCCATCGTCATATTCCATGGAGGGTCGGTAGCCTTATTCCAGGTATCATCAGAACACCTGTTTTCTCCGAAGAATATAAGATATGGGAGGCGCAGGCCAGCCACAAGAAAGGTTCCTGCAGAGACCAGAGTTAAAAGAAAAGCTGCCCAGAGTAAATGCTCTTCAAATCCGGCAGAGATAATCATAGATTTCGAAACAAATCCGGAAAGAAAAGGAAATGCTGAAACGGACATGCCGCCGATTACCATGAAGAGCAGAGTGAGCGGCATTTTACTGTATAGATTACCAAGTTCTGTGAATTTCGATTTGCCGGTAGTGTAGATGATTGA
>JBFHGS010000267.1:0-6694 GCA_041582995.1 Desulfopila sp.
AATATCATGGTCTGGAGCAACAGTGCCGGCACCTCGATTCCACTCGAACAGGTGACTGACGGTATGGTCACCAGCTGGGAAGACCCGGTGATACGACGACTCAACCGGCAACGTACTATTACAGTCTCCTGCATACAAACAGCCGGCACCGCTGATGAGTTGTTCCGGCAGATGCGAGGCCCGATCGAAGCGATTGAACTACCAGCCGGCTACACACTGGAATGGGGCGGTGAGTATGAAAATGCTGCCGACGCCAACAGCAAACTCATGGCCAAGGTTCCTCTCGCGTTTTCGCTTATGTTTTTTATATCAGTGATGCTTTTTAATACCCTCAGACATCCGATTATCATCTTCCTTGGACTGCCGATGGCACTCATCGGCGTTGTGGCGGGACTTTTGATCTTCGATATGCCATTCGGTTTTATGGCCCTGCTCGGTTTCCTGAGTCTCTCAGGCATGCTGATGAAAAACGAGATCGTCCTGCTTGATCAGATCAACATCGAGCTCAGTAACGGTAAAGCGCCGCTGCAGGCGGTACTCGATTCCGCAATAAGCCGTGTTCGACCAGTGGCTATGGCTGCGTTCACCACAGTACTGGGTATGATCCCGCTCATATGGGATGCATTCTTTAGTGCAATGGCGGTTACAATCATGGGCGGTCTGACCTTTGCCACCCTGCTGACCCTCGTTGTCGTACCGGTTCTCTACTGTACCTTTTTCCGGATACGGGAGGAGACTCCCGCCACGTCACCGGCATCATATACAATCGTGTCTCCGGAAATCGAAGTGCAACCTATATCGGTATATGAAAAAAATACCCGATAACTATTCCGGGCATCTTAGGCCTGTACGCGAAGCATGAACACTGCTTTGCCTACAGGCCCCTATCATTGACAGGATCGACCGCCGTATCATTGTGGGAACTGACGTTATGCTATTTTCTGTACCATTTCACGAATACGCCCAGATTCCACACTTTCCATAAACATATCGCCTAGTCTGCGACTCATCGCCACGCTCTTCTCCCAGAACTTTACGCGTTCATCATCACGCCCGGCAAGACGTAAAAAGTCGCGACGATCCGGAATTCGTCCGAACGGCAGCTCTGCGACAAACGATGGTGATGGTGCAAGCATAAGAACATCCGCCAGCAGCTTGCCGTCTGCCACGCGATCAGGACGTTTTTTATCAAACCAGCCGAGAACGGCCTGATTATAAAAATGAGGATACAACACAATCCCTTCTTCACCCGCCAGAAAATCAAAGGCAGGATGGTAATGAAACATGCCGCCATCTCGGTATGCGCCTTTTGGAGCCCCCTTGATATCTCGTACACTTTTCATGACACAAGGTATTGAACCACTCCCCAGTAAAGCTTGTCGCAGGTTATCTGCCTGCAGCCGAACCGTACCTCCGGGAAACTCCCCGTTGTCAAGAAATGGAGGAGCATCTCTGCTATCATAAAAAAGCGTCGGCAAGCAAAAACTCCGAAACAATCTACGCGAAAAGCGATTACCAAGCCAGGCGAGACCAAGCCCTGCGACTTCAATTTGGCGATTATCTGATGCAAGAGGGCCGCGACAACGTACAGCTGAAAGATGCAGACGGCAGTAAGGATGATGTAGTATTTCTTCAGGAACACCCGGACCGAGGAAATCATTCATAATTCGCTCAGTTTCACGTGCAACCTGTTCAGGGGTAATCCTGCCGCTGTAGTACTGATGGATATAGGCGTTGGCGAGACAGTCGAAGGCTGCCGGGGGATTCCTGCGTGCGGCAGCCGCCGATTTCCACGAACCGATTGAAGTCCCATACAGGTGGAGCGGCGTGCGACGACCGGAGAACCACTCACCGAAAAGAGCCGATTCAAGCCCATGCAATACCAGCCACTTGGCAGCTCCGGATGCTCCAACCACCATTTTTACGTCATCGGCAGATAGACCATTTGACTGAATACGTTCGTATGCCCTGTGTCCTGCCAGAAACAAGAGGTCAGCAGCCATCTATTCTTCTCCGGATTGGTGTTTCGAAACTCATAACCTGGCGGGTGATTCAGGATATCGCCGCAATCATCATTTCAATATCTTCTTCAGGCATTATCTTCATTCTGAGGAACTGCTCCCGGGTAAATAACGCAAACTCTCCTTCCGAAGACGCGCAGAGTTCACCAGCCTCATCATGAATTTCAGCCACCACAATTATCTTCCGATCACTCAGGTGCTCTTTAATATATCCTGTTGAAGTGATCTTCATGCCTATACGCACAGGTTTACGAAAACCAACATACATCCCTTTGGTGAGCATGAACTTTTTAGTCAGACATAGCACGGTCCAGCCCATTGTTTCGTCTAATATAGTCGATAATACGCCGCCATGAATGAGATTGCTCCAGCCACGATAACGCTGGTCCATTGTCAGAATGGAACGCAGCTGTTCTCCGTTTGACTCAAATTTCATCTTCAAACCATGCTGATTTTCAGACCCGCAACCGAAGCAGTCTTTATCCACTCCGACAAGAGGAAGCCAGCTTCCTGCAGTAATCTGCTCTTTTCCTTCAAACATACTCTCCTCCTCAATATTTTACGCAGAACGTTATTATCAAAGATGTACACACCTCATACTCACTCATCAGCCCTGATGCCTCACCTGATCATGCTGAAAGTTAGGGATAATCAGAATATTGTTTTACAATTTTAGTGCATTGCAAGGAACGAGTGAATGCGCAGTGCTTTGTCACTGAACGAGCAACGAATGCATTCGCGAGGAGAAAGCAAATACTATTCAACGGATAAATCTTTACAGTGCACTAGCCCTTAACACCCAGTATTCTTTTAGCGGCAATAATCATGTTAGTCCGATGAACGTCAAAATCTTCTGTATTGATATGGAATCGGCAGAAATAATGCGAACCTTCTGACAGAGAAATAAGCCCCTGCACCGCCGCCGAAATACTCTCGATACTGATAATTTCTGCTTCTGCAAAAAAGGCAACCTGCGCCATAAGATATTTTCGATAGCTCTGATAGAGAATCCTCACACGACTCATAACTTCGCTGTCACGCTGGCTCAAGGCAAGAAAAGAAAAAACTACTGAAAAACTCGCAGCCTCCTGCCACTCTCTGCTCCAGATCAACCCTAGTAATTTCTCCAGTCTTTCCTCTGGCTCACCACTTTCCGGGAGATTTCTGATGAGATCAGCATAGGTGCGCAGAACAGCATCCACCAGATCAAGAACCATGCGTTCTTTGGTACCAAAATAATGAATGATAAGACTCGCATGCACACCAGCCTTTTTCGCAACCTTGGCGATGGATGCGTTCTCAAAACCCTCCTCTTCAATAACCTGATAAAAAGCTTTGAGGATAGCTGGCTTTCTCTCTTCTGCACTCAGTCGTTTTCTCTCTGACATACTCTCTCAAGGTAACTTTTCAGCAAATTCCGGGATAGCCACGCTATTAATTGAACATTCATTTAATAAATCATTCAAATACAACTGTCAAGAACGACAACATAACCATATGGGTTGACATTCCACATACAGCAAAACAGATATTTATGATCAATATTACGGGGAAATAGTAGCGCAGGAGATGAAAGATCAACCACGGCAGGACTACACTGGGCCGAGAAAAAATGAAGCCTGCCAGGCGCAACAGAAAAGGACGCAGAACAAACACCTGCGATCCGCTTGAAATCTACGTGCTATGGCTTAACCCGGATGTTCCCGTTTTCTGCCACCCGCAATTGTATAGTACCCTCCTGGTCAGTACGGAATATTCTGACATTCTTTTCTCCCAATCCATCCAGGACTTCCTGTGCCTGAGCATCAATACCCGAGCTGCTGCCAGCGCTGACAACAGCAATCTTCGGATCGACCCGCTGCAACAATTCAGGTATGAGTGTGCTATCTGCACTGTGATGCCCGAGCTGCAGCACCATGGCATTCAGGTCTTCCTTCGATCTCAACAATTTCTCCTCTCCGGACAGAGACACATCACCCAGAAGCAGCAACTTAAAACTGTTGTACTTTATCATGAGTGCCAGGGATCGACTGTTGTAATCTTCGCCAGAGTCAAACGAAGCAGAGGGATGTACAACTTCGATGCCCATATCGCCGCATCGCCATGAATCTCCTTTGGCCAGCACTGAATACGGCAGATTTAGCTGCAGTTTACTGTATGCTTCAAAGCCAGTTTCTTCTTCATTCATATCCCCATTGTCAGAAAGTTCACGGATTTTAACCACCTTCGAAACATTGGGCAGTCCACCAAAATTTTCCTTGTGTGGATGTGTGACAACAACAAAGTCGAGCACCTTGACCTCTGCATCGTCCAACACTTTCAACAGTTCCTGCGAACTCTCCACCGGACCAGCATCCACTAGCATTGCACATTTTCCGGGCTGATGCAGTAGCGTCGAACCTCCTTTACCGGCATCAGTAAAATAGATGGACAGAGACTCTCCAGATGCTGCCGCACTGGTCGCGAGAATGAACAGCATAGCGAAACTACAGAGGTGTGATCGAGGCATCTTCATGGGTATCGCTCAATTAATGGTGCCGGCTATATATTGCTGCCTACCGGCTGCAGTGTTAAATTGTGTAGTACTCTTTCTTGCAGCATACTGCAGTCCCGAACACAGGAGGATATTACCACAAGAACTGTCCAGGCTATCTTTCCCTGAATAGAAATGTTTTTCAAAGGAAAAAATCAATCCTTGTCATCTGTTACACTACCGGAATCAGAGGTACGCTCAGGGATATTCTGCATTTCGGGAGGATCCGGTATACGTGACACCTTCAGAATCGGCCCTACATCAGGAAGATACTCGTGAAAGACATTTCCATAAATTTCCCAGATGGTGATAAAGAGTGCAGCAATGATCGGCCCGATAATAATCCCCAGCAAGCCAAACATGGCAATGCCGCCAAGGGTGCCGAAGAGCACAAAAAGATCATGCATTTCTGTGTCTTTACCGACGAGTTTTGGTCGAACGACATTGTCAAGATTACCAGCTACCGCTCCGCAGAGTATCGCCAGAATGAATACGCCGGTGAAATCACCCATGAGAAGTAGAATAAGCAAGGCCGGACCCCAGACAATTGCCGTACCGAAGGCAGGGATAATAGAGGTGATAGCCATGACACTACCCCAGAAGACCGGACCTTTAATACCGGCAACAGCAAAGGCGGTGCCACAGATAAAGCCCTGCATTATGCCAATAATAATAGTTCCCTTGATTGTCGCACGGGTGACCGAGGTAAAGCGGCGCAACAACACCTGCTCATCCTCGTTTTTAAGCGGCAGAAAATATAGAATTCGCTCAAGCAGTACATCACCCATTGTGAGAAAATAAAACATGACATACAGCATAATGATCGACCCGAAGAGCGCGTTCATGGTCATCTTCGTAGCGGATGAGAGCGAATCAATGAGGAAGGTGGAGAGCGTTCCAACCAATTCACCGGCTTTCTGGATAATAACATCCCGATAGGGCAAAATTTGATCGTAATAAGGTATTTTCTCGAGATACTGCGTGATCAGCGTGGGTTCGCTGATAAACGTCTGCACCCACGGTGTGACCGACTGCCCGACATTAATTGCCTGCGCCACTACCACTCCGATGAGCATCGAGAGCGGAGCCAGAACCAGTACTACAATACCGATAATGATAAGTACCGAGGCAATATTCTCGCGTCCCCCCAGGCGCTTTTCCAACCACTTATGTACAGGCCCAGCCATGGCGGAAAAGAGTGCGGCCATGAACATAGGCATCAAAAACTGATGGATCATCTGCAGAAAGATTGCCGAAATGATACATACAAGACTCAGCAACACCGCTTTATGTACAGCTTCTTTCTTCATTTGCTCTCTATTTTAAAAAAAATCAGTAACAGCTACCTGGCCGTCTCCTTCAGACAGTTATACCAGCATTTGCCGAATCGTTGCCACTACTATCAAAATCGATGTTGTTTCTGAGCGTTGTACGACTCGACCCTCATGCATGTTCTAATGTGTCTTTCGACCTGTCCACCACTTAATTGCAAATTTGTGCTTTTCCTGACAGATGGGCTATTTCATCTCTTTCTTTTCTCAATCCGTCCTTATTTTTTGCATATTATATCGTTACCAGTTCGGTAAGAATATTCCGACCAAGGCCTTTTAATCACAATACATACTTACGAACTATATTCAGACAGGAAGATGAAAATGCGCTTCTGCCCACTACATTAAATGAACACGCAGCCAAACTCGCATAATCGACCTTGTCCAGCAATTCAAGATGGGGAGTCATTCGGTTGTTCAATACCGGGAAATATATCTCTTTTAGCTTAGAAGCATGCTGATATTTGCAGAATAAATTCACCATATGAACGCACAAATCAACACCTTGGTCTGGGACGGCGTTGAACGACGATCTCCCAATAGCTGCAGACGAAAGAATCGTGACAGGAGAACCACTCCGGAACGCCGTCAAGACACCCGCTTGGTCGGCAGCTCCAAACGCTCATTAAGAAACTGGATACATACACTATTCAATAAAAGACTTGGAGTCGATAGACGTAAAGGAGTTGACCGGCGCAAAGGAGTTGATCGGCGTTTAATTGAACGACGATGTACCAGTATTTACTCGTTGCTCAGCCATGAGGAGTTAACTGAATTGCTGAGATGATATCCGCTTAAGACCGTCTCAG
>JBFHGS010000268.1:0-6660 GCA_041582995.1 Desulfopila sp.
CTTTGTTCATCTTCCATTCTCCTTTTACCACTAGCAATTCTGAATTTCACTCCACAAGTGCCGCATTATTAATGGGTTCAAGGAAAATTACAATTGTAGCTTATACCTGCTTTCTAACTAGGTACATATACCCAACGAGGATAAACAGGCAAAATTACCTCGCTATTTCAGTGACATAATCTATCGAGCAGCCAATTTTACATGAATTATCTATCACTATTTTTTTTGGTAAAAGCACGAAATAAAAGCAACATAACAAACTAATAGAGCTATTCATCACCAAGGCATTACCAGATAGCTGTCATCATCATTATTAATACTTCCCAGGAGTAACGAATCCATTTCTTACCGCAAAGTTGACTAAATCTACACTATTCTTCATTTTGAATTTGTGCAGTAGATTAGATCGATGGTGATCAACAGTTCTCGGACTCAAACCAAGATTATCAGCCATCTGTTTGCTGGTATAGCCGTCAACAACAAACTGCAGAATTTCCTTTTCCCTTTTGGTCAACTCCTGAAAAGGACTTTTCTTCTCCTTGCGATAGGTATTGATTACATCATCTGCAAAATCCTCTGCAAGAAATGGAGATATATAATTTTTCCCTGACTGGACTTTCCGTATAGCAATAAGCAGTTCCTCGTCTGAATCATCTTTCACCAGATACCCGTCAGCACCAGCAGCCATTGCGTGATAAAAATATTGTTTACTCTTGTGCATCGTAAGGATTAACACTTTCACCCACGGACATTTCGCTTTCGTAAGTCCCACGGCCTCCATACCACCAATTTTAGGCATGGAAATATCAAGAATGATCAGATCGACTCTCTCCTTATCGAGAAGAGCGAGAAGTTCCTCACCATTGCTCACCTCGCCAACAACCTGTAAATCACTATTTTGCGAAATCAGATTTTTAATACCATGTCGTATAAGTACATGGTCATCTGCCAGCACTATTCTGTATAGATTATCTTCAGCCATCTCCTGCCCCCATTCCAATAGCTGCTCACCCTTTTTACAGGAAACCAAAGTGCATAATTCCAATCAACATATCGGATAGATTTTACAAGGTAAACTATATTATCCAAACAAAAATTCCATGTTTGGATATAGGAGCAGCCAAAACCAGGCATTATTGGTCATATGCACACTTAACAGCTCCCTTTTTGCTTGACTTTAACGCTCAGAGAGCTTTCATTAGCTGTTTTGTTCTGTTGGGAGTAAAGAACCTGCATTTTGTTTAGCCCTATATATGCACATAGAGAGCACTCAACTCTTTTGATTTATATTTTTAATTTTTTTTAAGGAGAATTCAATGAAACAGGACACCCGAAAGCGGCCAACCGCTGATGAGGCCCTGAAAATCCTGAAAGATGGAAATCAGCGATTTATCACGGGGAAACTTGAACACCCTAATCACTGTGAAGAAAGTAGACAAAACCTTGCAGACGGGCAGGAACCGATTGCAACAATTTTGACTTGTGCCGACTCACGTGTTCCACCAGTCGATATTTTCGACCAGGGGCTTGGCGATCTTTTTGTCGTGCGTGTTGCCGGCAATATAATTGGAGACCACGCACTCGGCAGCATTGAATACGCAGTCAAGCATCTGCACACGCCTCTGGTTATCGTGATGGGCCATTCCAGCTGTGGAGCTGTTGGGGCAGTTGCAAGCGGGGCGAAACTAGAAGGGCACATAGCCACTCTTGGCCCTGCTATCCAGTCTGCAATAAAAAACATCCAGGAATCTTCTGGCGACCTTGTCAATAATGCCTCAAAAGAACTGGCTCGGCAAATTGCCAAAAAGATAGAAACTTCTGAGCCAATCATTGCAGATCTCGCCAAGGTCGGTGCAGTCAAAGTTATACCGGCTTTTTATGAGCTTCACACCGGCGAAGTGCTTTTCCTTGAAACTTAAAATACACGTTTTTCACACATCCATTTACATATAAGGTCAATCATGAACATCCTCGTTAAGTTTTTTCCATTTCTTACCTGGTTCAGGGATTATGACGGTGGTAAATTCAAAATCGATCTGCTTGCCGGTATCACCGTCGCTCTTGTACTGATCCCTCAGTCTATGGCTTACGCACAGTTGGCCGGACTCCCGGCTTACTACGGTCTCTATGCCGCTTTCCTGCCACCAATGGTTGCATCGCTTTTCGGTTCCAGTCGTCAGCTTGCAACAGGTCCGGTCGCAGTTGTTTCATTGATGTCTGCTGCCTCACTTGAACCTCTCGCCACTGCGGGTTCTGCTGAATTTATTGCCTACTCAGTCGCGCTGGCACTCACTGTCGGTATATTCCAGTTCTCTCTTGGTGTCCTCCGGCTCGGTCTCGTTGTAAATTTTCTCTCACACCCTGTTGTTAACGGCTTCACTAACGCGGCCGCGATTATCATTGCCTCATCACAATTCTCTAAATTTTTTGGAGTTGATGTTGACAAGGCTGCTCACCACTATGAAACCATGGTGCGACTGGCTAAAGCTGCAGTTGATTATACCCACATGCCAACATTGCTGTACGGTATTGCCGCTGTGGTCATAATGGTTGTTCTTAAAAAGATAAATCCACGTATTCCAAACGTTCTCGTTGCAGTTGCCATCACTACCGTTCTCTCATACTTTACCGGTTATAATAAGGACACTTTTGTTGATATTTCCGCATTTCAATCTGCTGGACTCTCAGAAAAAATTCAGGAATTCAATCAGAACATCGGAAACATACAGGATTTGGGCGAAAAACGCGCCGGGATAGGCCTCCAGGTCGATGAGGAAAAGCAGAAAAGCGACAACAGCCATGGCAAATCTATTGAACTCATAAAACTTGAGAGTGAAGTAGCAATTCTTACCTCTGAAATGAATGAATTCAAACATAAGGCCAGCTCGATTCGGGAAGAGCTTCGTTATATGAAATTCGAAGCTGTCAAAGAAAATGACAGTTACACCTTCTATCCCAAAGGTGCTGTGCCTGAAAATACAACTACTGATGGTTTAATTTGGAGACTCAAGGTTGGTAATAATGTTCTTGATTCTGCCAAGATTAAACTTACCGGTGGTGGCGCCATTGTAGGGAAAATTCCTGAGGGTCTGCCTACCTTAGGTATACCGGAATTGAATTCCAAATCTTTTTTCAAACTCTTGCCGACCGCAGTAATTATATCGCTTCTTGGTTTTATGGAAGCCATCGCTATTGCTAAAGCTATGGCCGCTCAGACAGGCCAAAAGCTTGATCCTAATCAGGAACTTATCGGCCAGGGCCTCGCAAATATCATTGGTTCAATCGGCTCCAGTTATGCTGTTTCCGGATCTTTTTCACGCTCAGCTGTAAACCTTCAGGCAGGTGCAGTCTCAGGAATATCCTCCGTTGTGACTTCACTTATGGTTGTAATCACCCTGCTCTTTTTCACTCCCCTGCTATACCATCTCCCACAGGCAGTTCTTGCTGCGGTTATTATGATGGCAGTGATTGGCCTTGTGAATATTAAGGGCTTTGTACATGCATGGAAGGCTCAATGGTACGATGGAGCGATTTCAGTTCTCAGCTTTATCGTAACACTCTATTTTGCTCCACATCTTGACAAAGGTATCATGGTTGGTGTCGCTCTTTCCATGACAGTATTCCTTTATAAATCAATGCGTCCTGTGGTTGCCAGCCTGTCCATGAATGAAGAAAAAGTTCTGCAGAGTGCTGAGCATTTTCGCCTGAAGGGTTGCAGGCATATTTCCGTTGTACGTTTTGACGGTGCGCTTTTCTTTGCCAATGCCAGCTACCTTGATGAACAAGTCCTGAAATACCGCAATGAACAACCGGATCTCAGGTATATTCTTCTTGATGCCCGAGGCATTAATGACATGGATGCCTCAGGAGAAGAAGCTCTTGAAATGCTGGTGAAGCGCCTGCGGAGTGCCGGTCTCGGATTTGCCATGTGTGGGATTAAAGGCCAGGTAATCAATGTTATGGAACGTAGCGGGCTCATGGCCAAAATAGGCTCTGACGAAATTTTTGCAGACAGCAAGGCCGCTGTCGCCGCACTGATAGATCGTGTTCACACTAATACAGATCTACCTGAAAAAGGTTGTAAAAACTGTCCTCTTACACAGTACATCCCTGCGGATAGCTAATAGTCTTAAATTTTCTCTCGTATTCGACAATGCCAGCCCGTTGTTTGGGTTGGCATTGTCACCTTCGCTTGTCATCTCGTTTATTCACTGTTATATTAGTCTGGTTATCAATTTTACTGTTTTTGCCCCCCATTAATATTGAAGGATTTACAGATGAAAAAGCTATTGTTTTTCACTGGTTTCATGACAACCCTTGCAGGGACTGCCATGGCCAGCACCAGCGCTGTTGAAGCTGTTGACACCACAGGGTTGACCACCTCGGCCCTTGGGATTTTCTCGCTCATCCTGTTCGTCGCCGCATATTCGCTGGTCATTTTTGAAGAACAGATTCATTTACGTAAATCCAAGCCTGTTCTTATGGCCGCAGGTATCATCTGGATATGTGTTGCCGCCACTTTTGCCTCTATGGGTAACACCCACGCTGCTGAGGCAGCCATTCGACACAATATTCTTGAATATGCAGAACTTTTGCTATTCCTTCTCTGTGCCATGACATACATCAACAGTATGGATGAGAGAAATGTATTTCAGGCACTCCGGTCCTGGCTTGTAAGTCGAGGATTTTCTTATCGTGCTGTATTCTGGGTTACAGGTCTGCTTTCATTCTTTATCTCTCCCATTGCCGACAACCTGACTACAGCTTTGCTTATGGGTGCTGTTGCCATGGCCGTAGGTGGGAGTGACAAAAAATTTGTTACCCTTGCATGTATAAACATTGTCATTGCAGCCAACGCCGGTGGAGCGTTCTCACCTTTTGGTGACATTACCACCTTGATGGTGTGGCAGAAAGGGATTGTACAATTCTCCGAATTTTTTCACATTTTCGTCCCCTCACTGGTAAACTGGCTTGTTCCTGCACTTTTCATGAATTTTGCAGTTGCCAATAAACAACCTAAAGCAAGTAAAGAAAAGAAAACCATGAAGCTTGGTGCAAAGCGGATCATTGCATTGTTCCTGCTTACTATTGTCACCGCAGTATCTTTTCATAACTTCCTTCACTTGCCACCAGCATCCGGCATGATGCTCGGCCTTGGGTATCTTGGATTCTTCTCTTACTTCATTAAGAAAAAAGAACATCGGAATTATGATGTTGATGATAACCCACTGGCACATCAGACCTACCATGCCAAACCTGACCCATTTGATCTTTTCAAAAAGGTTGCCCGTGCTGAATGGGATACTCTTCTTTTCTTCTACGGCGTCATTCTCTGCGTAGGTGGATTGTCGCAATTCGGCTACCTCGCTACTGTTTCATCTTTTCTGTATCATGATTTAGGAGCGACAACAGCTAACGTGATTATAGGTATTCTCTCTGCAATCGTTGACAATATTCCTGTAATGTTTGCCGTATTAACCATGTACCCGGAAATGTCTCATGGACAGTGGTTACTGGTGACACTCACTGCCGGTGTTGGTGGCAGTCTGTTATCAATAGGTTCTGCCGCCGGAGTTGCTCTTATGGGTGCAGCACGCGGTACTTATACTTTCGGGGCACATCTTAAATGGACACCGGTAATTGCTCTGGGATACGCTGCATCCATCGTGGTTCACCTGATCATCAATAAGAGTTTAATGTAATTCTCACCCTCAGTTGTACAGCCTGAAAAAAGATTATGACTCCTCCCAAGTTACACCCGTTGCCTGTCTCCTGGGAGGAGTGCAGGCAGCGTGGCTGGAATGCCATTGATATACTTCTCATTACGGGCGACGCTTATGTGGACCACCCTTCATTTGGGGTCGCTCTCATCGGTAGATACCTTGAACACCACGGTTATCGTGTTGCTATTCTCTCGCAACCACACTTTGACTCCACGGTTGATTTTGCATCATTTCCTTCACCTGAACTCTTCTGTGGCATCACAGGTGGAAACCTTGACTCAATAGTGGCAAACTATTCTGGAAATGGTAAAGTTCGGGATACTGATGCATACTCTCCCGGTGGCTCACCTTGGCGCTCACCTGATAAAAATAAGAACAACCGCTATCGGCCCGACCGAGCTTCGCTCATATATGCGAACCTAGCCAGATCAATCTATAAAAATACCCCGATTATTCTCGGTGGATTAGAAGCATCTCTTCGCAGATTTGTTCATTACGACTACAAACAGGAAAAACTTCGGTCATCGTTCCTCACAGACGCCAAGGCTGACCTCCTGGTCTATGGCATGGGTGAGCATGCAATCCTTGAGATAGCCCGGAAATGCAGTTCCGGTCAACCATTACAAAGCGTGGCAGGTTGTTGCGAGAGATTGACCGACAGGCAACTTCAGGAACGTTACCCTGATGGTGTGAACAAGGATTCTTCTCTAGTAGTATTGCCATCCCTGGATGAAATCGAATCAGACACAAAGCTTTTTCTCGAGGCAGAGCTTGCCCTCGATAAACATGCCAGGGCAGCTTCTCAAAAGAGTATTCTTCAACGTCAGCAAAGCCACTGGGTGCTCCAACATCCAGCAGCAGCACCACTCTCTGCCGAAGAGCTCGACACACTCTACGAGCTCCCCTATAGCCGCAAACCTCACCCTGCGACTCCAGA
>JBFHGS010000269.1:0-6636 GCA_041582995.1 Desulfopila sp.
ACATCATTGCCTTTACTGATTCGGCTTGATAGGCCGATGTGCAACGTTATCTCACCTGTTTCGGTAAATTTGATGCTGTTGCCCATGAGATTAATGAGAACCTGGCGAAGACGCTTGGGATCGCCTTTCAGGAACAGCGGTACATCGCCATCAATAAGGCAGCTGACCTCGAGTTCTTTTTTCTGGGCGGTCTGCCTGACGATGGCAATTACATCGTCAACCAGTTCTCCAAGATTGAAGTAAATCCGGTCGAGTACCATTTTTCCTGCTTCTATTCTGGCAATATCAAGAAGATCTTCTATGATATTGAGAAGATGGTCGCCAGCAGCCTTGCTGACCCGGACGTATTTTCGCTGTTCCTTAGTGAGTTCTGATTCATTGAGCAGATCAGCCATGCCGAGAATTGCATTCAGCGGAGTCCTGATCTCGTGACTGATACGACCGATAAAGTCTGTTTTAGCGCTATTTGCTTCTTCTGCTACGATTCTGGCCTGCTCGAGGTCTTCCATTACTGCTTTTTGTTTGGAAATATCTCTCAGGATGCCGGTAAACAGCAGTTGATTGCCGAAACGAACTTCACTTACAGCCAGATCAAGCGGAAACTGTTCTCCATTACTCTTAAGCCCTGTCACTTCCCGGCCTTTCCCTATTATACGGCTTTCACCAGTCTGAATGTACCGGTTGAGATAATCGTCATGTTGAGTGTGATATGGTTCAGGCATGAGTATATTGACATTATGCCCTTCGATATCCTTACTTCTGTAACCAAACATCTTTTCGGCGGCGGGATTGAGTGAAAGCAGATTGCCTTGAGGATCAATAGAAATAATTGCATCTACGGCGCAGTTGAGAATTGCCTCATATCGTTTTGACATTTCAACAAGTTCTGCGGCTCGTTCACGAATGCGGGTTTCAAGATCTTCATTTGCCAGGTGCAATTGCTCCTGGCTGTTTTTAATTCTGGTGATGTCCTGAATGAAAAATATGTAAATGTCATCATCATCTTCAAGTGTAATGGAATTGCCTGATATTTCAAGAGTTACCGGTATGCCGCCTTTAGCAAAACTGAAGATTCCTTTATCAAGATGCTGCTTATTCTTAAGAATTACAAACGGGTGCTGGTTGGCAGGTACAGGAGTCCCGTCCGGCTTGTTAAGGCTCAGGAGATCCTGAATCTGTCGACCGAGGACCATGATGTGGGCAATTGATAACAGGTTGTCAAACGGTGCGTTGCACCACTGAATTTTTCCCTCGGCGTTGGTCCAGACGATCGCCTCGCTGATGGAGCCGAGAGCGATTTCCATCTTCCCCAAGGTCTTTTGAAGATTAAGTATGACCCGTTGCGAACTATCCATGCATATTCCTTTCAGATCGAGCCATCTGTAGGAGAGGTGACCGGTACCGGGAACCCATCCGAGAATGGTTGTTGCCAAAAAACTTCACAATTCACACAAAAGATGTGCGCAATATTTTGTATATCGCAGTGCCCGTTTTGTGAAAAATGCTCGATTTTGACCAACAGCTCTATGCCCGGACAACCTTCCAGCTTATGAGGATTATTCATGGCGAAGTGTGATTTTTGCTGCCAGCATCTGCTCACCGTTATTTTCCAGACTGACGATAAGATGCTGTGCGAGAACGCTTTCCCCATTACCCATACGAATCTCCAGGTCGAGTGGGGTACCAAGCAGGGTGGGTTTCCCATTGAGAAGAAATTTGGAAAAGCCCATATTATGTGCATCCTGAAGGTTGTCGGGAATGATGCTGACGAGTGGCAGACCCACAAGCTCTGTCGAAGGCCAATGGTATGTCTTTGAGAAACTCGTGTTTATATGGGTAATAACGCCATCTTTATTGACGAATACAACAGGATCATGTTCTTCATTTCTCAACTGCTCATAAAGTGTCATACAGCAAGCCTCAGTAAAGCGACATGTTTATACAGGGGAGTCAACGCCAGACGTCATAGCGTGGAATTTTACACAGCATATCTAATGCCTATCATGTAATTGCCTTCACTGCAAATTTTTTTTGTCGTAACTAAGGATGCGGAAAGAGCTAGTTTTGCAGGCGAAAATGTTGATTTTCCACAAGGTTGGGATGAGTTGGAATTTACTGAATAAACTCCGTAGGTAAGATGGCTATCCAGAGTGATATAGTGCACTAGACTGGAGTTTAATCTCGGCAGAAGGGAGGAAGATGCAGGGGTGTTGATGAGTGATGGGGAATTTGCGGTTCTCAATTGCGGCCATCCAGAAAGGTGTATCTGGCTGGCAGAAAAATAACGGGTTACAACTGTGTATCTTGTATCCTGTATGCAAAAGACACTCATGCCAGGACGCAACAACGGAGATAGGTGAATAAAGTTATTCGGCTAAGGTGTCTTGTGATGTGTTTTTAGGCCCTGCTTGCAATATGGTACTTCAGCAATTCGTCAAGCAAGACCCTATTATGTTCGTCCAGATCAAGAAACTCGACTGCGATTTCTTTGGTGGGGGAGGAAATAACCGTATCGACCTCATCGAATTCCTCACGTACCAGACGGACAGGTACTGCTTTCATATACAGTGCAGTCCCGGCATATATTATTTCGATCGGCCATTGAACCGGAAAAAACTCATCTTCTCTGCAATGAAATGAGAGTCCGTCCTTACTGATATCCCGAATCCCATGCATGCCATTCGGAGTTATCAGAATTGCTTCTTTTCTGCCTTTGAGCCGTAAACTTCTCCTTCGATCACTATGTTCTGATAACGTCATATCAATTTCCCCGTAAATTTTGAACTGGATACTGAAATTTACCACAAATTACCTGAAGTGGTGAGTCAAAAATTTGCTTATTAAGAATACATGATAAACATGACGATATCGTTGTGAATAGAAATATCCTACCTTGTAGATATGTATCTTGTATGTGTCAGGCAATTGGCAAGTAAATCGGCCGGGTGCACGATATGTAAAATAGATGGCCGAAGTTACACAAATGCATTGGGCTTTGCTGGAACTCCGTTGGCAATATGTGGCATAATAGAGGCAGAACTATTTTCAGGAATGAAAACATGAGTAATTATCTCTTTAAAATAGAGATAGTTGCTGGATATACCCTGCATCATATACAACGGGGGGATAGAATATGATAGTGAATTTTGAAGAGCATGAGGTAGAAGGTTACAGGCGCAATGAGAAAATTGTTGAGAGACGAATAAACGGAGATATGGTGCTTGTTGATAGTGAGACAAATGCCCATTTTCATCTTAACCGGATGGGGGAAGTTATCTGGGGGTGTATGCTGCGACCGGTATTCAATGATGAGATTATCGCCACCTGCAGGATAGCATTTCCAAACGCTATCCTGGAAATATTGGAACGGGATATCAGCAGACTGCTCGAGCATCTGTTGAAACGACGGATTATTCTGCCGGTGCAGAAAGGATAGTCGTTAATCTGGTATTCTCATCAGTTCAGAGGGGCATGGAGGGAGGGAGCGTAAAGCATGATTCCCCCCATCCACGGCTCATTGCAGGACATTTCGTGCATCAGTATCTGGATGTAACTGCGGATTATGCTTTATGGTCTTCTGTCTGTCCGGCTGTCAGGCCGATATCGAAAACATCGTGGCAGGACGGACAGATGAGAAGCCATTTTATTATACTGTCGTCGCGCTGAAACATTGAGTGGAATCCATCTCTGTACCCACAAGTGGGACAGGATCTGAACTGTTCCTGCATCTCAACTCTGATCACTGTATTTGGCATGGTTACGCCTCCTGGAATGTCTTCATGAGCAATGCGGGTTAATCGAGCAACGGGCTCAGCATGTAAATTATATCACTTTCCCGAGATGGGTAAGGACTCATTATGTTGCTGGCGTAGAGCTTGGCCACTGGCATGCGGTCCAGCATAGCCTGCTTGATGGTATTTATCAGCCCGGTGGCGTTATCTGAGAGAATATGGGCACCGAGTATTCTGCCTTCGTCATCAACAAGTATTTTAAAGGCAGCAAATTTCATACCGATGCGGCGATATGTCGGCCACCCCAGATTGGTCTCAAAGCTGCGCCAATAGCGGATGTCTTCTTTTTTTAGTTCATCTTCTGTTTTACCGACCATAGCCAGTTGAGGATAGGTGAAGAGTACGGCCGGGGCGCAGCTGTAATTTATTGTTTGGTGTTCACTTCCTTCCTGCTGAGCGATGATGTTGATTGCAGCGATATGTGCTTCTTTGTCTGCTACCCGAGCCAACTGTAACGTTTCTGCACAGTCTCCCACAGCAAAAATATTAGGGATGTTGGTCTGCATCTTTTCGTTGACCTTAATTCCGCGCCGGGAAAAGTTTACGCCAGCTGATTCGAGATTTAACGGGGCGATATTTGGAACTCTTCCAGCACCATTTACGACAAGATCTGTTTCGATGATGTCACCGTTGGCAAGCGTTACGGAAAAGCCAGCATCATTTTTATCGATGGACGTTATAGAGACACCGGTGTGTACCTGTATGCCGTCTGCATTCGAAGCGGCGACAAGCTGATCAACCATGTCTGAGTCGAAAGGCGCAAGTGGCCTTTCCTGCACCTCAAGAATATGAACATCACCGGGGCGTGCTCCGAGACGGGCTGCAAAGTGAGCGAATTCAAATGAGATAAAACCGCCGCCAATAAAGACTATACGTTCGGGGAGCTCAGCCAGATCGAGAAAGTCATTGCTGGTAATGAGGTGCTCGCCGCCGGGAATCGGAAGTTTCATAGGTGTGGCGCCGGTTGCGACGATAATATACCCGGCTTCAACCTGGGTATCATTTATCAGTATGGAAGTGGCATCACGCAGTCGTCCCCAGCCTTCGAGGTAGGTGACGTTACTGCCACGGAGGCTTTTAATAGTATTCGCAGGGACCGAGGCGGTAAAGCTGTTTTTTGCAGTAAGAATTTCCCGCCAGTTAACCTGAGGAGGGGCGGTGACACCAAGACCTTTGAGGTGGTTGCAGCGGGCGACAGCATCGGTAACCTCATAGAGCCATTTTTTAGCCTGACAGCCGTGCAGGGCGCAGATACCTCCGGGGGTCGGGCTCGCTTCAATCACCGCAACGCTGTAGCCTTCAGCAGCGAGGTCATGCGCTGCCGTCTGACCACCGGTGCCTGCCCCAAGTATCACCACATCATAACGTTCCATGTGAGTATATCTCCGATATTGATAATAGTTTAGAAAGGTTGACCACAGACAGTTTATGATTGCTTGTATATACCTGAGTATATCATGGTTTTTTATGGGCTGAAAAGAATGTCTGTATTTTTCGTTTGTGGGTTAGGAGAGAGAGGGAAGGCAGGGAGGGGTGTGAGTTGGCGTTTTATAGTGCTGAATACAGTTGTCCGGCATTGCCCATGTGTTCAGTTGGATGCGGGGGAACACATGAGAAATGCGGGTTATCTTTACCGGGGAAGCACAGGTCGGGAGTTGTTCAGGTATTTTTTTGTAATAGATAGAGGTCGCCGGGAATCCAGGTGTTATTTTCTTTGCGAATACCATGTTCCTGATGGGCAATCACCTTGAACCCTGCAGCTTCTGCACGGGTTGTGAGGTATTCCTGTGAGTGGGCATAACGACCGGACTGACGAAGGGTGTAGTCTCCAGCTCCATTGAAGCGCTCGATGGAACAGGCGATGACAGCTTTGGCCAGGGCAACCCGGGTGATGGCGCTGAGGAGTGGCTCAATCTTCCCTATATAGATAAGGACATCCGTGATGATGAACAGGTCGTACCGCTGCGCCGTACTTTCAAGAAAGTTGAAGACATCAGTACATTCCAATTGAGAATAGATTTTCTTTTCCTCTGCTCGTTCAAGCATCTGGGAAGAGAGGTCAACGCCTGTAATTCGACGGGCTAAGCTGCTGAAGGCGCTGCCGGAAAGACCGGTTCCGCAACCCAGGTCGAGTCCTTCTGCAAATGTTTTGTTCGTGAAAATTTCAGTTGTCATTTCTGCCATAACTTCCGGAACAGTATAACCAAGTGAATCACGGATGTGCTGATCAAAGCGACCGGCATATTTGTCAAACGTTTCTGCTACATATCTGGATGGTGCGCTCTCTGTAACTTCTCCTTTGAGGGCGGAGAGCATATGACTGGCCGGGCTGTGGTCGGGGCAGATATTCAGTAACCGCTCCAGCAGCTCGACAGCTGCACTGTTTTGGCCATTGCAGTTGTAAAGCCCGGCAAGATTGTACATCGTCTCTGTGTTATTCGGTTCAAGCTGCAGACTGCGTTCTATATATGAGACGGCTCCGTGAGTGTCACCTATTGCGCTGAGTATGACACCGAGGTTATTGAGGGCCAGCGGCGAAGATGGTTCGATGGCTACAGACTTCTGGATCAGTTCAAGTCCTTTTGCGGTTTCGCCAGCAAGGTGCAGAAGTTTGCCGAGGTTATTGAGTGCTTTCGGATGTGTCGGCACACGTTCGAGAGCATCTTCGTAGCACTGACGTGCCTGCTCCATTCTGCCGAGAGATTCATACACTGCGCCGAGATTGATGAGCTGGGTAGCATCTTCGGGAGCAGCTTCTGCCGCTCTCAGGCAGTAATGCAGGGCATTTTCCAGATCACCAAGATCACGGCATACTATACCCATATTGCCAAGTACACTGACGTTG
>JBFHGS010000270.1:0-6558 GCA_041582995.1 Desulfopila sp.
AAATATCTGTTCGGTCAAGGCGGCAGGAAACGAAGACTGCTCACCGCCGTTGTGGCCAATGAAACCTGAATCCTTAATTTCAAGTGCTGTTACCGCGATGATATCAGAAAAAGACTCACCTGAACGCAGTTTACTTAGAATTTCACCTGCAGTTTTCTGCGCTTCTTTGGTAGCTAGCTCAGCAATGTAATCAGTCGTTGCCTCATCCTTCACTTGAGCAAGTGCAGGACTCTCGGGCTCCTGAACTCCTTCTGCGAAAATGATGTAGAAACCGCTGGTTGTTTTGACAAGCGAACTGAGTTCTCCTGCTTTCAGAGAAAAGGCCTTGTCGATAAATTCACTATCAATGGAGAGCCCGGCAGGTGGAGTGCTGCGTGTGAAATACCCGGTTTCAATGATCTTCTGATCATTGTTCGCATTGGCATATGCATCGAGACTGCCGGCCCCTATGATGCCTTCGTAAGCACTGTTCGCGAGCTGAAACGCAAGAGATTCAGCTTCTTTGCTCTGCAGGGTAGAAATAATTTCAGCTTTTGCCTCGCTTAAAGATCTGGTTGTGGCTGGCTGAATTTCTTCAAGTTTAATAATATGGTAACCGAAAGATGTCTTTACAACATTGCTGATTTCGCCAGGCTGCATCGAGAAAACTGCTTGTTCAAAAGCCGGAATCATCTGCCCTTTGGCAAAGAAGCCAAGTTCGCCACCATTTGTATTGCTGGGGCCTTCAGAATATTCCTGGGCAAGGGCTGCAAAATCATCACTTGCAGCAGCGAGTGTCACTATATCTGCTGCTTTCTTTGCTTTTTCTTTATGCACTTCTTCTGAATCATCTGTCCCGGCTTTCAGGAGTATATGACGGGCTCGTCGTTTTTCCGGAGTCGTGAAGAGTGTAATGTTTTCGTCATAATAGGCTTGGATTTGTGTCTCATCAACAGTTATCTTTTTGCCTACCTCTGCAAAAGAGAAATCGATATATTTCAGGCTTATTTGAGGTTCACTGCGGTAGTTGTCACGCACAGTCTCAAACCAGCTTGCAAGTGCTTCGTCTGTAACGGTTACATTGGCAGAAAAGTCGTCAGGGCTGATGCGTGTGTACTCCACAGATACTTTCTCGTTATCCTGGCGATAGAGTTGCTGAACTTCATATTCGCTGGTAAGGGCGGCGAAATTACCGATGTCGCGCACTGTCTTTTCTGCCAACATGTCAAAGCGCATATTGGTTTCAAATTTGTGTGGAGTGAGTCGGTTTGCAGAAAGCAAAGACTTGTATTTGTCCATGCTGAAACCACCTCTTTCCTGAAATTGTACCATTGAGGTGATGGTGTTCTGTATCTCTTCCTCACTAACCATGATACCCATCTTGGTGGCACCCTGTCGCAAAAGTGCTGCCTGGATGAGTTGGTTTACAACCTGTTGTTTGAGTCCAAGACTTTCCGCCAGTCCGGCTGGTAGTGTACCACCAAATTGAGCAGCAATGTTTTGGTATGTACGGTCATAGGCAATTTGAAAATCCTCAAAGGATATTTCTTCACCATTCACTGTAATTGCCGTTTGGCGGCTATTCATCATGTTGGCTCCTACTCCCCAGAAAATGAAGACCAGAGCGATAATTACGACAATTACCTGGATGAACGTTGATTGGGCTTTGTTACGGAGTATCTGCAGCATAAGCTTTATCTGTTAGGGTTCTGTTGAATAGCGTTTACAACCTCATGAAAAAGGTCACTTTTGGGAGCTCGCGGCTCTGCACAACGCTCATGTTAGGTACATAATACTATGAATAAGCGTTGGATTTACTCTTTCTTTTTCTTCTCTGCAAGGAAAAAGCGGAAAAGCTGACCGGTCGCAGATTACAGTGTTTCACCAAAGTAAACCTGAAATGATTAAAGATAATTGATTAATAATAACAAACAAAAAAAATATGGACATATGCCAAAAAGCGGGTTAAATCACCATTTAATCGTATTCGCTATCCGCTTATCGAAGCAGTATACGATACTGCAGGATGTATCTCATTGCAGAATGTTACAAACGATTTATTTATCAAAAGCAATGAAATTTTTAATCCGGCAAAAGTGGAATTGTGTGTTACATTCCAGTCGTTTGCAGAGCTTTTAAAATGACTGAAAGAAATGACCCGCCATTCACTTGACAAACCCTTTTGCCTATAGTAATAAGCCATATTAGTTTTCAGCAGAGCCTAATAACGGTGTAAGCCATAACATAAAATTTCAAGGAGGTATGAAATGCCAACAATCGAACATAATGGAAGTAGCTTCACAGTAGACGAGGATGGCTTCCTGCTCAAAGGTATGGAAGAGTGGAATGAGAATTGGATTGATTACGTAAAAGCTTCTGAAGGTATCAGCGATCTTACCGACGAGCACAACAAAGTAATCGACGCTCTTCAGGAGTACTACAAGAAGAATGGTATCGCTCCTATGGTACGTATTCTCTCCAAAACCACAGGTTTCCCGCTTAAGAGAATTTACGAGCTTTTCCCATCTGGTCCGGGTAAAGGAGCTTGTAAAATGGCTGGTCTTCCTAAACCGACCGGTTGTGTTTAATCTCTGAGCCGTTTAGACTTCGAGTTTGAAAAGGGATATACCTTTAAGGTATATCCCTTTTTTGTTTCAACGATCGGGTCACGCTTAAACCCGGTATCAAGAGATGGCTGGAAAGCCGATAGGGTTCTCAACGCGACCACAGTTATAAGTTACTCTATTATTTTCTGCTTACCCCTGGCGCTTACTCTTCATCATGTTCCTTTGTCGAGAAGCTGGGGATTCGAACTGATTTGCCGCACGCAGACTATTCGTTTTTTTTCACTGCATGCTGAGTTGTGCATTGAGTAACTGCTGATGAATGCTGTCTGTAAGTTCGCGGTATCTGTCACCGTCAATTTTTGCCCCACGTAACCCGCCACGAAGATTTACCTCTGTGAGGTAGAGTTTGCCTTCAGGTGTTTGCATTATATCAATGTGGGCGTATGGGAAAGCGCCACGTTGCATGATAGTGCTGCAGAATTTCAGAATACCATCATTTAATTCGTGTGGTACTGCTGATCCTCCGCAATGGAGGTTGCGGCGAAAATTTGCATGGTTGATGCGTTCATATGCCTCTTTATACTCACCGAGCCATATTACCCGTATATCTTTGAATTCCCGTATGAAGGGCTGAAGTACCACTGGCTGGTTGAAAGGATGCAGAGATAGCTGATTGTAGACATCTTCGATATTTCTGAAGCGGTGTATGCCGATGCCGCCGTTTTTTCTGTCCTGTTTGACGATGACTTCTGACAGGCCATGCTCTTTGTAGACTGAGGTTGCCTGAAGCAGACCGTTGATGTCATATATTGTGAGCGTATGTGGCAGCATGAATGTGCTGAAAATACGGGCTTGATATACTTTTGATCTGCTGGCCAGTTGCGAAGTGGCTGAGGGGATAAGCGTCACATGACGCTCCAGGAGGTCTGTCAGGAGGTGCTCTTCGCCGTGGATCAAACGAAGTCGGCAATTAACAATGCTGTGTTCGTTGAGGGAATGGTAATGAGTGGTAAATTCAGTGTTGTTCCTGATAATAATGACGGGAGGCCCGGTCAAAAGATCATCTCCGAGAACCGCTGATGAAATGGGGTGAGGTCTTCATCACAATTGCCACAGAAAAGTTTGACGTCTCCCATGGACTGCGAACTTCTATCTTCAATGGTGAAACTGCCGTCCGGGTTTTGAACGTAATGTGTTGTACTGATGACATCATCTGTGATTTCAAAGAAATCTTTATCATTACCACAAATAGGACATTTGAAACGATTTGCAACTTTAGGCTTGGAAAATGGCATGGAGAAGACGTGTATCCTATTTTGGGTGTTAGTCTTTCTGTTCCCGGTTATCAGTGAGTAACTGTTTTGCCGGTTCTGGTTTTTTGTTGATTCCGTCGATCAGGTCCTGGGTTGCTGCTTTGATTTCACCATCAATAGTAGCACCGGGCTCAACAGTGAGGCTGCCCGCTTCAAGTCGCCCGTGAATGGCACAATCTTTTCTGGCGGTCACTAAGTTTGATCTGATGTTACCTTCAATAGTGCCAAAACAATTAAATGATACAGAGGTGATATCTCCAACTACTTTGCCGGATTCGCTGAGAACCAGATGCTCACCATTGATGTTACCGTTGATGAGCCCATCAATTCGTGTTTTTCCCTGAAACGATATCTCACCATTGATGACCATCGTTTTGTCTATAATGGATGAAATTGCCTCGCTCTCCGCTTTTTGGATTTCCTCATGAACATCGTCCTTTTTACCGAAAATTCCCATTTAAAGCTTCTCCGCAACAGATGATGATTTGACAATTTTCGCAGGTTTTTCGAGTTTGACAACCTTTACTGCTTTATGCTGTTCAATCAGTTTAGCGATCTGCATGTATTTCAGAGGATTAACAGGGGTGCCATTGTGCAGCAATTCGTAATGGAGGTGTGGGCCGGTAGAACGACCGGTATTGCCTACTTTACCGATAAGCTGGCCACGCTTCACGCGCTCGCCCTTTTTGACCAGAAATTTGTCCATATGCGCAAATGATGTCTGGTACCCGTTCTTATGATCGATCAGAACGTAATTACCGTAACTGCCATTTCTGAATGCTTTAGCGACAACGCCATCACCTGTGGCATAAATTTTGTCTCCGCGTCTGCCTCTGAAGTCGATGCCTTCGTGAAAACTTTTTTTGTTATTCAGAGGATCTATACGTGCTCCGAAACGCGAGCTGATCGGGCCGGTGACCGGGCGCCCCAGAGGAATAGACTGAATCTCTTTGAGATATTCATCCGCTTTGTAGAGCAGTTCATCCTGGATTCCCGGAGAATGTTCAATAAAGGGGCCGCCACTATTTTGGTTTTTGTGGGATTTGCTTCTATTCAGCTTAATGCCGATATTATCCATGATCGTTTCAATCAGTTCACTACGCTCGGTGAGTTCACTTACAGCGGTAGAGAGCAGCTGATCTTTTTCTTCCTGGAATGCGGCGAGCTGGTTTTCTTTTTCGAGTTGCAGACTTGCCAGTTCAAGACTGAGTTTTTCTCTTTCCTCTTCAGCTTTTTGCTGAATTTCAGTCATGATTTTGTCACTTCTGTTGACTTGGGACTGGAGCTTTGCAAGCTCTTTTGATATAGAGCGATTGTGGCTGAAAAGTGAAAAAGAATAGATGCTTGTAATAGTCATAACTACAAGAATTACAACGGCCGATACGGAATAAACCAAAAGTTTTTTCCGTTCAAAGGGTAGTCTCAGCGTTTTTCCGCTCTCACCCGTGATGATGATATGCAACTTCTTTTTCATCGCAAAAATGGGCTAAAATGATTAAGCATTAGGGCGACACTAAGTACTGTATCCAAGGGACTTAGCTTCACTAAGTGACTTATATTTACCGAAAATCGAGTATATCTATACTCAGCAGAAAAAAATTTATCAACACAAAAAAGGATGTGTTGTCCGTCGAAAAGGTCAGACTGGTCCGGTTGCATTGAGGATAGTCTGTGTAATTCTGCAAGGTTTCTTCCTGTATTTCGGGTAGTGTGTTTCCTTTTTTGCAGTGCTAATATTGTTCCAAAGTTATTCAGATACTACTTCCTTATAGAAAAATCATGGCAAATCTTCTTAGTTGTCAAGCCCTTAGCAAGGCTTTTGGGGCGCAGCAGCTCTTTAATAACGTACAATTTGTAATTAACAGCGGTGATCGCATAGGCCTTATAGGTCCTAATGGTTCCGGTAAATCTACATTGCTCAAAATCATCTGTGGGCTTGAAGAACCGGACAGCGGCCAGATTCATAGCCAGAAGCATGTACGACTCTCGTATCTTGCACAGTCAGACCTTTTTGATGATGATGAAGGGGCTGCAGAGAATTTGTTGCGTTCTCTGGATAACAGTGAATTTGAACCGGCAGAACGATTGCACCGGGTTCATTCTTTACTGAGTCGCGCTGAATTTCCAGATACCGAGATTGCGGTCGGTCAACTTTCCGGAGGCTGGCGAAAGCGTCTCTCCATCTGTAGATCTTTGCTGCTCAGTCCAGATGTACTGGTAATGGATGAACCGACCAACCATCTTGATATTGAGGGTATTCTGTGGCTCGAAAAAATACTTGGTGGCGGCTTGAATGATGGCCCGCAAGCCTGGTTGCTGGTGAGTCATGACCGTCGTTTCCTCGAGAACTGCACAAACAGAATAGTCGAACTGTCTGCCGTGTACCCAGAAGGTTCTTTACAGGTTGACGGTTGTTATTCAGCGTTTCTTGAAGCACGTGAAACCTTCCTGGAAACCCAGGCAGAGGAAGAAGTGCGGTTGTCCAACAAGGTTCGGCGTGAGACGGAATGGCTGCGTCGAGGTCCCAAGGCCAGGGCAACGAAGGCAAAGTACCGGATTGATGAAGCATATAAGCTGAAGGATGAACTGTCACAGGTGAGATCGCGAAATCGTGCAACCGGTTCGGTGCAAATCGATTTTGATGCCACAGGCAGGAAGACGAAGAAACTTCTTGAGGCGAAGGGGATTTCCAAAGAGTA
>JBFHGS010000271.1:0-6519 GCA_041582995.1 Desulfopila sp.
AAAATCACAACCGACAGATGTGAAAACCACTTATTATTGGAGAATTAACTCCAAATTATGTCTGTTTTGTTAACTCAGGCACTTCGGCTCAGGCAAAAACAATTTTTTGATGACTTATGTAACTTGGCCGGGAGCAACTGACGTCTCAGTGGAGGCTGGGTTCAGAGTTGAACTGACCGAGAACATTTCAGGTTCTCCAACGGATTTGCAATCCGCGGGGAGCGCCGGCTCCCTTAACCAGCCTCCTGCTTCAATTGGCGGAGTGGTTCGATGGTATTTGTAATGTTAGCGTTTTCTGTTTTTAAACGGATCGGGAGTGCCTTCTTCTCCGGGTAACCATACCGTTTGCAAGACATCACAGAGATCAACGCGTTCATTTTCGCCCAGGACGCCAAGTGAAAGTGCCAGGAATGTCCAGAGGTTGCTTACATAAAATCCGCCGTTAAAATGGTGTGAGATGTCATGAATCTGGGCATGGCAGTTATGGCAGGGGGTAATGCAGTAGCGGGCACCGGTAGCCATTATCTGGTCGAATTTAATCTTTCCGTATTGGCGTCGATCTTCATTGAAACCTGATTGCAAATAGCCGCCACCACCACCGCAACAGTAGTTGTTTGACTTGTTAGGTGTCATGTCGATAAAATTCTCTTCGCCGACGATTGCTTTTACCACGAATCGCAAATCTTCTGCGTATGCATCACCGTATTCCTTCCGCACCTGATTGCAGGGATCCTGCACAGTAAATTTGAATTTCAGCTCGCGGTTCCAGTCGCTGCTGGGATTCAATCTTCCTTCGCGTATCCATCTGGCGTAATAGTGGACAACGATTTTAACGTCGAGGGTTGTGTCGATTGCGAACTTACGGATGCCCTGATTAACTGAAAACGTTGAGTGACCACATTCGGTGTTGAGATATACTTTACAGCCAAGTTTCTCGGCCTTGTTGACTGTTGCTCTGGTTATCTTCTCCCAACCTGCATCGTCTGCCAGAAACATGCAGTAGTTCTCTCCGGCCCAGGCTGTACTGCCATAGGTCCAACTGGCGCCGGCAAGATGCAGAATTTTCCAGAGCGGCACCATTTCATCGGGTAATGACACAGGCTCTCTCGAGTTCTGGCTGAGAAAGAAAATGGCACCCTCACGGTCAATAGGGGCTTCGAGGTTTTCCCAGCCGGGCTGGGTCTCTTTTACTTCTTCGAGTACATCTTCCACCACAAAACGAAAATCTTCTGATGGAGTGCCCGTAGCACTGGTGCTATCCATTTTGATAGCCAGATCACATGATTTAAGAATTCCCACCGGCCGTTCTTCCCGAGGCCATAATTTTCGGGCTTCCATTATTAATCCGGCAATGTTGATCTCCATCGGGCATACATACGAACAACGCATACACATAGAGCAGAGCCATACCCAGTTATGACCGGTTATTTCTTCATCAAGGCCCATTGCGGCCATGCGCAGGAATTTTCTCGGGTCCATGTCTTCCAAGCCTGTGGCAGGGCAGCCGGAAACACATGCGCCGCAGGTGAGGCAGAGGTTAAGGTTCCCTTCTCCGGGAAGTACTTCACGAACTTTATCTAAAAAAGCTTTGCTCTTTTTTGCCTTGATATGCAGTGCTTGCCCCATCAGCTGTCTCCTTGCCATTGCAGACCTCAATGTTTCTCGGCCAAAATGAAAATTACATGAAAATGGTTTCGTTTTTTTACAGCGAGCTAACATATATCAGAAACTCAGAAACAATACTTTACTTGCGCATGTGTTACAACTATTAATGAGATAGGAATTAGCGATGAATTGGCCGGGTTGTCCCGGAATCAGGCCTGATACAAAACGAGTGATTGAGAGAAAAATGTTTATTTTGTCACCGCCAGCGCAAGGTGGGTTTCCTGGAAAAAATCAGAGAGGTTTAACCTGCGATTTGTCTCCGGAACCTGAAAAGAAAATTGCTGAGCCGGTGTTTGTATTCAAATGATAAAACGGTTGTAGCAGGAAGATAGGTAAATATTAGATAGTACGTGCAGGGGGAGGGGAGGTGGGGCGAAAACTGGATATGGTGATTCCTGCAGAGGGTAAACTCAACAGTTTACCCTCTGCAGGGAGAAATTTAGCAGCCGCAGCCTTCAGAACCGCAGGATCCGGAACTACAACCACCGCCACCGGGCAGAGGGTTGGCAGGTTGAATACTGAACCCGGACCGGTTACCGGCATCTACATAATCAACGGTTATTGAACCGCATTGATCAATGATGTTTTGTTCAACAAGAATAACAAGATCGTTCTGGTTAAATACCTGGTCACCCTGTTTTTCTTCATCGAGCGCCAGGGCAAGTGCAGGGCCTGAACAACCGCCCTCAGAAATAAACACCCGAAGTGCTGATGTAATATTGTTCTCTTGCATATATTCGACAAGCTTACTGTTTGCCTGAGAAGTAACTTCCAGCATGTTCTGTTCTCCTTCTGATTGAGATGTAATTCATCACAGATTTTGCCTTGTGAGCATAATCATGTCGTGATGTTTGTCTGTCGGACTTGAATTTCGCAACAATTTTGGCAGTATCAGTTGTAACGTGTTGGCAGAAAACACCAGCGGGTTGGGTTTACTGACAAACCACCGAAAAGAATAGCACCTATGAGAAATTCGTGGATAAACGTATTACCTTCTTTGTTGAAGGTCAATACGATACTTTGAATGATTCCTATCATACTCATCGGTATAACAAATAAGTATTTCTGGTGGAGTGAAAAAAGACAAGGCAATGCAACACCTGATTATCATGTTTCACTTTTTGCCACTCACCTGTTCACGTTGAAACTCAGGGGTGTTTCAAAAACTATTGTCACTGCTGTATACTTTTCGGAATCGGAAGTTCCGGTGTGTATCAGTAAGCCGGTCCGCTAACCGAAAGAGGTAAACCTGCAGAAAAGAAGAAATGATGCTATCATAGCCTCCAGAGAATGTGTTCTTGATATGCGGGTGGTATAATAGAAACCTTTCTGTAGCAAATAGCTGTAATGGAGACGGTATGGCCCGATTTCTAAAGAGTAGAGATGCGGTTGCAGGTAAGTCACATGATGACCTTGTTTTTGTAGGCACCCAAAAGATTGATAAGCCGGTCATACTCATCATGGATTTTGATGCTATGAACCTTGAGGAGGTTAATGATGCTACGATTGCTGATTGTTCCCGCTTTTTAAATACTGAAACGGTAACCTGGATCAGCGTATACGGTCTCCATGAACCAACGGTAATACGCGAGTTGGGTGAAATGTTCGGTATTCACGGGTTGGCTCTTGAGGATATAATTAACACGGGTCAGCGGGCGAAGCTCGAGGAGTATGATGACACCCTGTATCTGGTATTGAAACTCCTTCTTTTTGACAGTGATTCTGAGATTGTTCGTGGCGATCAGTTTTCTATGGTCATTGGTAAAAACTTTCTGCTCACTTTTCACGAGAAGTCCATTGATCTTTTTTCTCATGCGCGGGAAAGAATACGGAAACACAAGGGAAGAATACGTAAGAGCGGCCCTGATTACCTGGCGTATGCAATCCTTGACACTATTGTCGATAACTATATGATCGCGTTGGAAGGCATAGGCAGCAGGATAGAGGATATTGAAGATGCTGTACTGGAGGATCCTGACCAGGAAGTAGTTAACCTCATTACGCGCTACAAGCGGGAAGTGAATTACCTGCGAAAATGTGTCCGGCCCGCTCGTGAGTTAGTTCTGCATATCACCAAAATAGATTCTGATCTTATCAAAGAGGATACGCTGCCGTTCTGGAAAGATCTCCTGGGTCTTATTACTCAGACCACAGAAGTGCTCGACTCATATCGTGAAATGCTTTCAGACCACCTCAACATTTACAACACCTCAATCAGCAACAAACTTAATGAGATAATGAAGGTTTTGACTATATTTGCGGCGATCTTCATTCCGCTCACCTTTATTGCCGGGGTATATGGCACCAATTTCGATTATCTGCCAGAACTGCATTATAAATACAGCTATTTCATCTTCTGGGGATTTCTGATTACAGTAGCCGGCTTAATGCTCCGCTTTTTCAGAAAGAAAGGATGGCTGTAAACTTTATCTGATTTCTCTATGAAATACTGAGGGGATTGATTTTTTTAACGAAATTCAGTGTAAATTAATCTATCTTCCGGTTTACATAAATACGACAAGGCCCGGCTGTAGTCTGTACAACCGGGCCTATATAATTGTGTACTGCAATTCTGGTATCCACACAGGGTTGCCTTCAGCAGTCTGCACCCTGAATCTTACTCATCAAATAACAGCTCTCCATAATAGTCATCATTGTCATGATTCGTATCGAGCATGGAAAGCTTTACCGGGTGCTTGGATGCGAGTGAATATTCTGTTCCGCACTCATAACAGACGATAGTGTCACCTTCGCTGAAATAGTATTCTACCGGAATATACTCCAGGCAGATTTCACATTTTCCGAAACGTTCCCTGTCACTTTGGTGTTTGTTGAACTTGCCCATTTTGTTCTCCTCAGAATTAGATGCCTTATGGCAATGTTCTAATTTTTATACCAAGAATTGTGCCAATAAGAAAATGAACGGTATCTCTTTGAAAACGTGGCATAAATGTTAGTTAAGGCTGGGCTTGAAAAAATGTGCGTTTGCAGGTTAATTTCCGATGAATGTTGTGGTTAGCCTGATATGTCTAGTTAAGCTATTGAATATAAAGCATTAAACACTATTATTTCCGATACGTATTTATTTTTCCGATTTTCGGAAGTCTTCTTTCCTTAACCCATGTATTTTCATTTTATTATAGAGAGCCCGGGGAGTCAGTCCGGCAAACATTGCTGATTCACCGATACGTCCGTCAGTATATTCGAGCAGTTCAGTGAGATATTTTCTTTCTGCTGATTGCTGTAGTAGATTTTTGTAGGATTTGAGTGTGGTTCCAGGGGTAAACGCATGGTCTGGAAACTGTTCAGAGTCAAGTGATGCATCAGAGAGTGGCATACTTGGTATCTGTATCAAATCTGCAGTGATGATTGGAGCACTGGCCAGCATGACAGCACGTTCAATGACATTTTGCAGTTCCCGGATGTTGCCATACCAGGGTACTGAAACAAGAATTTTCATGGCATTGCTGTCAAGGCCCCGGATGTATTCTCTGCCACCCTTTTTTTTCTTGTTAATGAAGTGCTGCACTAGAAGCGGGATGTCTTCAATTCGGTCACGCAGGGGGGGGATGTGAATTTGAAAGACGGAAAGGCGGTAATAGAGATCAGAGCGCAACTGGCCTGCGTGAAGAAGTTCAAGCGGGTCGGTGTTTGTTGCTCCTATTACTCTGAAATCAGTAGTTATTTCATTATTGCCACCAAGTCGCTGCAGTGATTTTTCCTGCAGTACCCGTAGTAATCTCACCTGCATTGCCGGCGACATAGATTCAATTTCATCCAGGAACAGTGTTCCTCCGGAAGCGTGTTCAATCTTTCCGGTTCGACGACTGCTTGCACCTGTGAATGCACCTTTTTCATACCCGAAAAGTTCCGATTCCAGCAGGCTGTCCGGAAGAGCGCCGCAGTTTACTGCCATAAAAGGGCCGGAGCGGCGGCGGGATTCGTTATGGAAAATGTTTGCAAGTAACTCTTTGCCCGTGCCTGTTTCGCCTTGTATAAATATGGGTGATTCGGTTGGGGCGATATCTTTCACCAGACTGCGCAGGTTTTCAATTAAAGGACTTTTGGTTACCAGGGCTTCAATTCCCGGCTGGGGCAGGGTGTAACCGGCCAGGTAGCGTTCACGATTCTGCTCACGTTTGTTACGCATGAGTTGCGAAAAAAGTTCTGCCAATTCTGTTATAGTACCGGTTTTAATATAACTTATCTTCTCGACCTTGCGGGTGACGATTTTTTCGGGTTTATCACCACAGAGAAAAATATGTGGAATATTATGGTTGGATATAATCTCCGGAAGAGCGATTTCATCTGTATCGTCATGGTTGGCATCAATTATCCATGCATCAAATATTCGTGAAAAAGCAGTGGAATAGAATCCTGTTGCCGAGGTAATATGAATAATCTTGCAGGGAAGGTCGTTGAATGTTTTCGTAAGAGAATCAAACTCTTCTTCCATTCCAAATATCAGAATATTATACATTGTGGATGTTCCTGAAATCGCATGTTAAGCGTGGGGAAAAGTGCGGCAGAGCGTGAAATCCGAATGGTGTCTTCGGTAAGTTTAACGCATGCGCATCCTTGAAAATCTGGAATGTAACGTTTTTTAGCGATTTTTAGAAGTTTCTTCGTAACTGTACAAAAATATTACCGGTGCGGAATTCTGTGATGAATGTATGAGGATTCATCGTTTCTTCTCAGTGCAGGCTGGCTTCGGCAGTGGTTTTCTGTGCCGGTACAGACCTGGTAATCGGAAAACTGAGGGTAAAAGTTGTGCCTTTATCGAGTTCTGATTGCACGTCAATATATCCCTGATGCGCCTCCACCACTTCTTTGACAAGTGACAGGCCAAGACCG
>JBFHGS010000272.1:0-6514 GCA_041582995.1 Desulfopila sp.
ACAATTGATACGCAAAATATCCAAAAGGGAAGAAAAAATGACCGACCATAAACTTCTGGCAGGCAAGAAAATCTTATGTTTCGTGGGTGATATCTACGAAGATCTGGAACTCTGGTACCCAAAACTGCGATTTATAGAAGCAGGCGCCGAAGTTGTGCTGGCCGGGCAGGCAGCAGGCGTTGTCTATGCTGGCAAAAATGGCTACCCTTGCAGGTCGGATGTCGCTATTACCGATATGGACGCTCTGGATTTCGACGGAGTGCTTTGTCCGGGTGGTTTCATGCCGGATAAACTGCGGCGTGACCCGAAAGTATTACAATTGATTCGAGATTTCAGTGCAGCGGCTAAACTGGTGGCGGCAATCTGCCATGGCGGTTGGATGCCGATATCCGCAGGGGTCTATAAAAACGTTCGTGTTACCGGCTCGCCGGGCATTAAGGATGATCTGGTGAATGCGGGTGCGCTCTGGGAAAACCGTGCAGTGGTTGTTGATCATAATTTTGTTTCAAGCCGGAAACCGGATGATCTGCCTGATTTCTGCATAGCCTGTATTGACGTGTTGCGTCAGCAGTAAAAAAAGCATTTTCTGATTACCCCACAACTGTTCAAGCTGAGAGTCAGGTGTAATCAGTAAATATTTTGGTGTGTAAGGCGGAAACACGAAATTTCCGCCTTACAATGAATCAGCTACCAATTCCTGCCGAGTAACTCAAAATACCCTGTGGGGCGTACGCAGGCGGGACATTTATCCGGTGCCGCTGAGCCATGGTGCAGGTATCCGCATCCCAGGCATTTCCAGATATGTTCTTCCTGACGCACAAAGACCCTGTTGTTTTCAATGTTTGCGGCTAATTCGCGGAACAGCTGTTCATGATGCTGTTCAGCAACGCTGATGGCATCAAAGGTCTCGGCTGCGCGCCCGAACCCCTCTTCATTGGCAATTTTCGCAAAGCCCTTATACATTACATTATGTACGTAGAGTTCCAGCTCTGCAGAAGAAATGAGATTGGCGTGCGTGTCTTCGATGACGCCGGTCGGGAAGGGCCAGGTTGTTTCCAGCTCTCCACCGTTGAAGAATTTAAAGAACCTCAGTGCATGTTCATATTCCTGATCGGCTGTTTCGTCGAAGAGTCGGGCGATCTGGATATAACCGTCATCTTCAGCCCGCCGGGCAAAGAAGTTGTAGCGAGTGCGCGCCTGAGCTTCTGCTGAAAAAGAAATGAGCAGGTTCTTCGCGGTATTGCTTTCTTTAAATTTTCCCATGACGTGTGTAATGGGTTATTCGATGACTTCAATGGCATCGGCCCCGCATTCACGGGCGGCCTGCCGGACGACCTCTTCGTATTTTTCAGGGATGTCGTCAAACTTCACGATGGAGAGGAGTTGGTCTTCATCATATTCAAATACATCCGGACACAATTTGTTGCAGTGCCTGTCGCCCATACATTGACTGGTGATTTTTACTTTCATAAGGACCTCCGGTTAAATTGAGTATCGATAATACGATCTGCGGAATAGCCACATAAACAACGTTATAACTCTCTGGGGCGTTATCTGTGTATCTGAAAGGTAATCGTCGAATATGTTAGCGTAAACGACATAAAAAATCACTGTTATAAATCATTATATTTGTCAGGCCGTGATGGGCAATGAAAAAGGGGAAACAACTGAGAAGCTGTTTCCCCTGATTACTTATACGACTGGCAGGCTATTATGCGGCCTGCTCCAGTGCTACTGCAACTGCGACGCTGGCTCCAACCATCGGGTTGTTGCCCATGCCGATGAGACCCATCATCTCGACATGTGCAGGAACTGAAGAGGAACCGGCAAACTGTGCGTCGGAGTGCATCCGGCCCATAGTGTCGGTCATGCCGTAAGAGGCAGGTCCTGCACCCATGTTATCCGGATGCAGGGTGCGACCTGTGCCGCCGCCGGAGGCAACGCTGAAGTAATTTTTGCCCTCAAGCAGACATTCTTTTTTATAAGTGCCGGCTACAGGATGCTGGAAGCGGGTAGGGTTGGTGGAGTTACCGGTGATGGAAACATCGACACCTTCCATATGGTTGATTGCCACACCCTCGCGGACGTCGTCAGCACCGAAGCAGCGAACTTTGCTACGCTCGCCATCGGAGTATGCAGTTTCACCAACTACAGAAAGCTTGCCGGTGGCGTAGTCAAATCTGGTCTGGACGTAGGTAAAACCGTTAATGCGCGAGATAATTTTTGCAGCATCTTTGCCAAGACCATTCAGGATAACCTTGAGTTCAGTCTGACGTACGCGGTTGGCTGATTTGGCGATACCGATAGCACCTTCTGCCGCTGCGAAAGATTCATGTCCTGCCAGGAAGGCAAAGCATTTTGTTTCATCTTTTAACAGCATGGAAGCAAGGTTTCCGTGACCGATTCCGACTTTGCGGTCGTCAGCCACAGAACCGGGAATGCAGAATGCCTGCAACCCTTCACCAAGCGCTGCAGCGATATCTGCTGCTCTGGTAAGATCTTTTTTTATAGAGATTGCAGCGCCCAGAGTATAGGCCCAACAGGCATTCTCAAAACAGATAGGTTGGATTGATTTTACAATCTCTTCAACATCCACGCCGCGATTCAGGCAGAGATCCTGTGCATCTTCTAGGGTCTTCATGCCGTATTTTTCAAGGACCGGAGTAATCTGGCCGATCCGTCTGTCATAGCTTTCAAACAGTGCCATAATTGCTCTCCCTATTCGTGACGTGGGTCAATGGTTTTTACAGCTTCAGCAAAGCGGCCGTAGGTTCCTGAGGCAGCTGCCAGCGCTTTGGCCGGATCATCACCTTTCTTTATCGCGTCCATCATTTTGCCGAGGTTTACAAATTTGTAACCGATGATTTCATCGTTTGCATCAAGACCGACCTCCATGACATAGCCCTCGGCCATCTCAAGGTAGCGCGGGCCTTTTGCGCTGGTGCCGTACATGGTACCGCAGACAGAACGTAAACCTTTACCAAGATCTTCCATGCCGGCACCGATAGGCAATCCACCTTCGGAGAATGCGGACTGGCTGCGACCATAAACGATCTGCAAAAAGAGTTCGCGCATTGCTACGTTAATCGCATCGCAGACGAGATCTGTATTCAATGCCTCAAGCAGAGTCTTGCCGGGCAGGATTTCGGAGGCCATCGCTGCCGAGTGGGTCATGCCTGTACAGCCGATGGTTTCAATCAATGCTTCTTCAATAATGCCTTTCTTAACATTGAGAGTGAGTTTCGCGGCGCCCTGTTGGGGGGCACACCAGCCAACACCGTGGGTAAGTCCATTGATATCAGTAACTTCTTTGGCTTTGGTCCATGCGCCTTCCTGCGGTATCGGCGCAGGACCATGGTTGGTCCCCTGCGCTACGCGGCACATCTCCATAATTTCTGAAGTGTATTGCATGATTTGCTCCTTGAACTGGATTCTATATATCAGAGGTATAAAAATTCCTACGTGCCAATAAAATAGCGAAATTCTGGTGAATGTCACTGAAAAATTAGGTGAGGCTGTTATATCGCCCGGAACAGTACAAACAGCCTGATACCCGGTCGAGGCAGAATGAAAGACACAGTACGGATTTACGGTTGGAAAACTGTTGCCCATGTTTATGAGAAATCGGAGATGGAGCTAGGTATTTTTTAGAGATATATAGATATTATCTCAATCAGCTCTATTGTATTGGCATGAATATACTAACGATATGCTATTCCACTCATCGTCCGGAAACGCTCGGTTTTTCTGCCAGGATCATGCAGGAGCATGATCTCATCCTGCTGGAGGAGCCACCGCACCCTGATTTTCAGAGAATGCTCAATGGTGAGATTGACCTTGATGAGCATATGCTTGAAATTGATCCAGGGTATCCTGTTTTCGCCCGCCGCCAGTATAAATTGCTGCAGTTTATGAAAAAGGCGGGAAAGGAGATTGTGCAGGCTGAACCTTTTCTGGAGAAGTTGCTGCACATTCATTTCTTCTTTGCAGATGGCCATTCCCCGGACGAAATAGATATAGAGAGTGAGGAGTATGAAGTCTATTGCCGGGAGCGGGACGCGACGGGCACCTTGCTTGATTATTATCAGACTGTACGAAGCGCAGATTATGGCGCAATCTTGAAAAGCATGCAGGCCTTTGCCAGGGCGGATGCAGCGCGGTTCATGCTTCGGGATATACTGCGGGCGAAACGGATTATTAGTTTACTGCAGGCGGGCAGAAAAACCTACATAGAGGCAGGTTCAATTCATCTTGCTTTGCATAAGTATCTTGGGCAGAAGCTGCCTGACGACTGGTCGCTGCGGGTCCATTTTATTGAAAGAGAGGCCATGCAGCGTATCGGCTTGAAAGGGAGTATCTTCAATCCCGGTGATGAGTTGACGCTCTCGTATATATTCGGCAAAACGATGCGTCAGGAGCGGGAGGATCTACTCTGCGCCCAGTCACTTATCTATGCAAAACTGGTTCGCAAGGATGAGACGCGGCCGGATGATACCGCCTTCCCGCACACGAGAGACGATGTCGAAACAATCGCTATTGCCCGTGCTCTTTCTCTTGATGCGTGTCACGAACTCTTTTACAGAATTCGGACCATGACTACCGATGACGCAGGTATCTATGTCAGAAAATATTTAAAGCGGAGAGGATTGTCAATGTGTTGACATTTCGTGTTGAATATCACGTGGTACCTCATGGGGGAGCAGAATGTATCAGTGCTGAGGGGACTGATTTAAATTTTCACAGCATTATCGTGAAAAATGTAATCTGTCTCCTGGTTTGAAAGTAAGGTTCAAGAATTATTTCGAATTAAATAAATTTGTCTCCTTTTTTTTCTGACCGTGGCATAAACTGTGTAGAACCTCAGTGTTGAGGAAGTGTTGAGGGGACTGATTTAAATTTTCACAGCATCATCGTGAAAAATGTAATCTGTCTTCCAGTTTGAAAGTAAGGCGCAAGAATTATTTCGAATTAAATAAATCTGTCTCCTTTTATCCTTTTTGTCGGGAATTTGCTACTTCAGGTCGCAATTCGAATAGCTATGCGTTTTTGGCGTCTTATTACCAGGTTGATTCTGGGATTTTTTATCTCGACCATCCTGATGGCTCTCGTCTACCGGGTGGTACCGGTCTACCTAACCCCTCTCATGGGCATTCGCGCGGTGCAGGCACTCTCTGCCGGGGAACGACCGGCCTTCAACCACTCCTGGGTGAAACTGGAAGACATCTCCCCCCATCTGGTTCAGGCCGTGGTTGCGTCCGAAGACAACCTGTTTATGGATCACTGGGGATTCGATTTTAAACAGATAAAAAGGGCTATGGAGGAAAATAAGCGTCGCAGTAAACCTCGGGGCGCCAGCACTATTTCCCAGCAGACGGCAAAGAACGTCTTCCTCTGGCCGCAGAGTTCCTTTGTTCGTAAAGGGTTTGAGGTCTATTTTACGGTATTGATCGAGCTGATCTGGGGCAAAGAGCGTATCATGGAGGTGTATCTGAATTCCATCGAAATGGGCCGTGGTATATATGGTGCGGAAGCCGTGGCCAGGTTCCATTTCAACAAAACGGCAGTTCAACTCACAGCCCGGGACAGTGCCACCATTGCTGCAACCCTGCCCAACCCTCTTCGCTTTAATTCGGCTAAACCCTCGTCTTATATCCAGCAACGCCGATCGCAAATCCAGCGCTTGATGCGCAACATCGGCAAGGTCGATCTGACAGCAAGCCGGGGGAAATCATAAAAAAGTGCCCCGTCACAATACGAGTAACGGGGCGCCGGAGCAGAACGTCAAAACGTGGGTAGGTTCTTCTTTTTCAGCCGTTATTCAACGTCAAACAGGGGACAGACCAGAATGGCACTAGTGCTCTGTAAACATTAAGATGTCGTAATATTTCTTAGCAATTTCGGCACACAGCAAGGCACGAATGAAGGAGCATAGCAACGCTATATAACTGAATGAGAAACGAAGTCAGTGTGACAAAAGGGCTGGAAATATGCGATAGATTAAGCTTTACAGAGCACTAATTTAAGCAATATTTATTATTGAAATTAAAAGAAAAACCATAAGCAGGGATACCGTTCGAGCCTGCAAAGCAGCAGCAAGGTATTGAATAAAAACACCTTAAATTCGTGCCATTCGGGACAGGCCACAGTTTTAATATATTATTATCAACTATATAACTAATTACAACTAATGCTTAGACGACCACGAATCATTATCCCAGATGTTCCAATGCATATCATCCAGCGCGGCAATAACCGGCAGGCCTGTTTTGGTGTAAATGTTCACCTCGTTAAGACGTTGGAATTGACTGTGCATTGATGGAGATCGGAAAATGGCAAGACTACCACGAATAATCCCTCCAGGGTACCGGCCCATATCAGCCAAATGATGCAATCAGTCGGTCGACGATATGTACAGTATTTCAATTTTTCATACAAAAGAAGTGGCACGCTCTGGGAGGGTCGATTCAGGTTCTGTCTTGTTCAGGAGAAAGAGTACCTTCTACAGGTATACAGG
>JBFHGS010000273.1:0-6508 GCA_041582995.1 Desulfopila sp.
GCATATTTCCAGCCCTTTTGTCACACTGACTTCGTTTCTCATTCAGTTACATAGCGTTGCTATGCTCCTTCATTCGTGCCTTGCTGTGTGCCGAAATTGCTAAGAAATATTACGACATCTTCATGTTTACAGAGCACTAGCTGATTTTACTCAGTTACAAGACGAGCCCGCGAACCCCATCCACAAACATCTGCACCGACATGATGAGCAACAACATCCCCATGAGTCGTTCAAGGGCCTCGAGTCCCTTTGCTTTCAATATCCGATAGAGCATTGGTGAAAACATCAGAATAACTGCAGAGATTACCCAAGCCAGGAGCAACGACGCCAGTATTTCCAAAACTGACGCATCAGAAGACTGACTGAGAACAAGCAGTGTGGCCAACGCTGAAGGCCCGGCAATCATCGGAATAGCGATTGGCACCATGAATGGTTCCCCTGTCGAACCATAAATATTGTTACCGTTTTCTGTCGGGAATATGAGTTTGATACCTATGATAAAAAAGATCACTCCTCCTGCAATCGTCACTGATTCAGTCTGGAGGTGAAAGAGTTTCAAGAAATGCCCACCCAGAAAAAGAAAGCCGAGCAGGATAAGCAAACCGTACCACATTTCCCTGGCGATCACCCTGCGCACCCGCGACTCAGGCACATCTTTTAACACCGATAACAGGACAGGCACATTACCGAACGGGTCAAGAACAAAGAGCAGCAGTACAGCTGTTGATATGATGGATACAGTTACTTCCATAGACCTTAAACCTATGAGGATAGATATGTAAAAAACAACCAGGCCAACTCAACCACACACCTCGCCCCGCACATACGTTGAATTGCATTCGCCAAAAGCAATTCAACGCCTGGGTTGAAAGCAAATCGTCAGCTCATACAACACATGCAGATGTCGTAGTATTGGCGGGAAACTCCTGAATAACGTCAGGAAAGATAACGACAGGAGGTGACACCAACTACCAGCCAGCTGAGGAGAGAGGAGATGAGTATATCGCTCTAAGCGACATCATTACGACTCATCAGCCAGCATGGCAATCGGCCTCCGCGTCACATTGATGCTGACGCAGAGTCGTGGTGGCTCTCTAAAATCCAGTTGGGTTCCGGCAACTCATATTGCATCTGGTGCCAGGTATAGCCACCAAACTGTGAAGTAGACGGTCCCCCGTAGACAAATCCGAGGGTTGTATAAAATTCGATGAGATTACCTTTGCAGAGCAGCAGAACTTTTTGTTTTTCTTTCTGTTCTGAAACCTCATATATTTTTTCAACGAGCATTCTGGCAATCCCGCGGCCCCGGAATTCCGGATGCACGGCGAGGGAGAAAACAACTGTATTTTTGCCATTGCGAACATGCCCGATAAGATATTTCAGTTCTTCGTCGGTAATATCGTCTTTATGGGTAGCTCCGGTATTGATCATGCCGACAATCTCACCACCCACTTCCGCTACGTAAAAACCATCCGGATATATCTCAATACGCTTTTCTATAAAATCACGGGGAGCCACCTCGAGGGGAGCGTAGCAGCGCTCCTCAAGTGCAGTACAACCATTTAAATCACTGCGCTCAACTCTTCTGATCTGTATTTCGTTCATAGCTTTATACCCAGTTTATCCATTCTGTATGGTTCATTTTAACGTGTTTATTACTTAGTGATTGCAACGATACAAAAGAGCGGATAATAAGTAAAATATATATAAACAATTCACCTTATAAGTATTAGTTATGCACCACGACCTGAATCGACTACGAATTTTCTATCACGTCTACACCTTCAACAGTGTGAGTGAAGCTGCACGAAAGCTGAATCTCTCTCAGCCTGCAGTGAGCCAGCACCTGCAAAAACTTGAAAAAGAGCTCAAAGTTCAACTATTCACCAGAATTCACAAAAAACTGGTACCCACTTCCGCCGGACTTCAGCTCTATGCAACCATAGAACCTTTTCTTACCAGTCTGCCTGATATTCTCTCTAACCTGCGCCACCCTGCCGACACCCCGTATGGTCTTGTTCGGATTGGTGCTCCGTATGAATTTGGCCGTGCCTATCTGCCGGAAATCTGCCATGCTTTTAGACAACTGTACCCTGATGTGCGTTTTTCGATCCGGCTCGGAGAGCCGCTTCCTCTCTTAAAACTGTTGCGAGAAGGTGAAATTGATTTTGCGGTTATAGACCTGGTATTGGCCACAATGCAGCTGATGGGTGGAAGTTCTGACTTCTTCAGCGTGAATCCACTCATCGATGAGGAGCTGACCCTTATCTGTTCACGGGAATATTACGACAAAGAGATACGTGGAGATCATTCCTATGCGAACCTGATTGAAAAAGAATACATCTCGGACGAACATGACGACATGTTTTTAAAGCACTGGTTTCTGCATCATTTCCAAAAGAGCAATGTTCAACCGAACGTGGTGCTCACAGTCGAAAGTCATCAGGGTAATCTGCGCTGTGTAAAGCTGGGGATGGGCTTGACCACAACCTCATCGCATATGGTGTGGAAAGAAATCATTGCCGGTAGCATCGTTCCCGTAACCACCGACACGCCCAATGCAATCAATACCATTTCACTTGTTGAGTTACAGGATAAGGTGCCGACAATCACCGAAAAAACCTTTCACGCCCACATCATGAAAAGTATGCAGCAGGACAGTATGTTACGGAAATTCAACATTCTGCCCGGCAGCCCGAACGAAATAGTATAGGGCATGCGCACCTTTAAACGACTATGAAACCCGGTCATCTTTCGCATGCCCACCAGATAGCTATCAGCTCGGCCTGCACCAGCACCCGCGCCGATATGTTTTATTCCGGTCGTATATCAACACGCGCCTCGTGAAAGGTTGGCCCTTCGGCTAAATCAGTCAGTTTCTGGGAAGTCAGATCGTTAATTGCGGTCCCGGCCTCCTCCGTCTGCCAGAAAAGTCCCTCCGCCACCAGCAGACCTTTTTGTGTGTCTTCCGTTACCTGTGCTATGCGCAGCGCCCACCCCCTGTGGTTACTGACCCTCACCCGTGTACCATCTGCAATGCCGTGAGCGGCTGCATCTGCAGGATGAATAAGAACTGTGCCGACTACCCCGGCATATCTCTCACCGAATGTGGAATTCAACAGATCCTTATGCGGCGGCGTAATCAACTGCAGAGGTAATCGTGAACAGAGATCTCTGTCAGAAAACTCATCAGCCTCGAGCAGACACGGAATGGTCGAGGTTTGCGCAGCTGTCTCAGCTTGAAAGGCAAACGGCACTTGCCATCGTTGCATAACTGACTCTGTTACTCTCTTCCTGGTCGAAGTCACCCAATCAGTCGTTGCCCCTGCAGCAAAAGAAAAGTCCACAGGTAGACCATCCATAGTTTTGATATAGGATGCAATGCGTTCACTGACACTTTGTTGAAATGGTTTCTCAGAATAGCCAAGCATAGCCGCCAGCTCCTGAAACAGATCAAAATTACTTTTTGTCTCACCCACAGGTTCGATAACCTTATCGACAACTGCCATTTGGAAATGACCATAACCAGTGTACAGGTCCATGTTCTCGAGAAATGTTGTAGCAGGCAGCAACAGATCCGCATAACGTGCTGTCGGTGTCATCACCTGTTCATGCACAACGGTAAAAAGATCCTCCCGGGCAAGCCCCATCCGGACCATAGAACTGTCAGGTGCTACACTTAACGGATTACAATTATAAACAACAAACATATGCACGGGCGGCTTTAGCGCAGTCAGTGCGTGGCCGAGATGTGCCATGCTTATTTCCCGGGTAGGCAAAGGCATCAATTCAGGGAAGCGCAGGAGGTCACTGTTACCGCCGAACCCCTTTGTCGACATCAGCACACCTCGTCCTTCTCCACCACTGAACAAACCGAGGGCTGCAGCAAGAGAAGCAATTGAACGGACACTCATACCGCCGCGACTGTTGCGACTCAACCCATAACCGATGCGGAGAAAGGTTTTGGGATGCGTTTTCAGCATACCGGCAAACTTTTCAATGCCCTGCCGGTCTATGCCACTTAAACGGGAAAATTCTGACCAGGAAGTCTTACGCAGATAACTTTCAAGTGTTGCAAAACCGGTAGTCTGCTCATCTATCATGTTTCGGTCAAGTTGATCCATCTCCAGTAAAGCCTTGAGTGCGCCTAACGCCAGAGCGCCATCACCACCTGGAAGAATCTGCAGAAATTCATCTGCGGATTGACATGTTTCATTGCGATACGGATCAATAACCAATAGCTTAGCTCCCTTTTTTTTCGCTCGGGAGATATACTGCCAGAGGTGGATATTGGTCACTTTAATATTTATGCCCCAGGCCACTATCAGATCGGCATCTTCAGCAACCTCTGGTGGACTGCCCGGCACATTACCAAGATGCAGAGCCCAACCAGCTGATGCGGCAGCCGAACATATGGTCTCCTTCAGCCTGCTTGCTCCGAGCTTATGGTACACTGCATAGCCCGCATCACGATTAACAGCGCCCATGTTACCGGCATACTGGTATGGCAGAATTGCTTCACCACCATAAGTGTCCCGGGTCGTTTTCAGTTGTTCAGCAAACAGACTAAGTGCTTCCTGCCAGCTGATTCGCTTAAACTCGCCTGCACCTTTAGGCCCGACTCGCAGTTGAGGATAGAGAATACGATCAGCCGAATAAACACGCTGATGATAGGTGCGCATCTTTCTGCAGATAACACCTTTGGTGTATGGATGCTCAGGATCACCGGCAAGTGAGGTGATGATTCCATCTTCAACCTTCGCGATCATACCGCAACTGTCGGGACAATCCAGTGGACATACTGTTTTGCAAAATATTGTCTGAGCTTCTGAATGCATTCCTACCCTCTATATTTTCATTTTTTCGTGTTGTTTAGAGCTACGATGTACCCCGCATATAATCAGTCAAGAAGGATCATATGCAGGTCACAAACATTGGTATTTGTAGGCCCCGTTATATACAGTCCACCCACTGTCTTATAGAGATTATATGAATCATTATTGTGGAGGAATTCTGCAATATTCAGTTGTTTCTCTTCGCAGCGAACAAGAAGATCCAGATTGGCGAAGGCCCCGGCAGCATCTGTCGGACCATCATTACCATCAGTAGAAGCTGCAAGAAAAGAGATACCTTGATACAGTTCTGGATTTTGTTGTATCTCCTGCAGAAAAGCCAGCGCCATTTCCTGATTTCTACCGCCCTTGCCGGACCCCTGCAGAGTCACAACTGGTTCTCCGCCAGAAATGATACACAAAGGTGCTTCACCCAGCATACAATACTGCCGCGAATCAACTGCAATGGCTGCGAGCATCTTTGCGATCTCTCGTGCTTCTCCTGTTATTCGTGAGGTGAGACGTATAACCGTATAGCCTAGTTCTTCAGCCTTTGCAGCTGCAGCACTCAGTGCGGTGCCGTTGGTCCCCATCAGGACATTGGTGGTCCGCTCAAGGGCGGCAGCCCCCTTTTTGAGCGACTCAGCAACTTCGCCACGTACGCCGGCCTGAAGATAACCAAGAACCTTTTCAGGTATATTTTTTTCAATCCCGTATTTCTTTACGACTCCGAAAGCATCAGCAAAGGTGGTCGGATCAGCCGCCGTCAGTCCGGAAGCGATGCTGCTCAGCTCATCACCAACCACATCAGAAAGGATAAAATTTATGCTACGGGTCGGCGCCAACTTTTCAAGCAACCTGCCACCCTTGATGCCGGAAAGATGTTTGCGGACACAATTAATTTCAGCAATTTCTGCCCCGCAGGCAAGGAGTACCTGGGTCGTTTTCTGCTTATCCTCGAGATTCAGCATTACCTCGCAATCATTTTCAATATACTTTGCTGGAAATGGCAGCAAGGCAGAACCTCCACCGGAAATAAGGTTAATTACCAGACTTAACTCACCGGCTTTTTCAGCCAGCTGCAACAACCTACCTGCACCAATAACGCCCTGTTCATCCGGTACAGGATGCCCCGCCTCAACGGTCTCAATCTTCTTCAGCTTTTCGGTATGTCCATATTTTACGACAACAAGCCCGGCAGTAAGCCGGTGACCAAGAATTTCTTCCATAGCACGGGCCATCGGTGCTGTTGCTTTACCCGCTCCAAGAACAATTATTTCGGTAAATGCATCGAGATCCAGTTCAAGACGATCGTTTTCCACATTCACAGACAGTATCGAACCTTCCAGCCGCACATGGTCGAGAACCATCTGGTAAGGGTCTACACGCTGCAAACCTGCTCTGAAGATTGTATCAAGATCCACCCTCTGGCGTACCTGTTGTTTCACTCGATTCGTCATTCCTCCACTCCCCAAAACCCCTACATTCAACCATCATTTTTCATGAAGATATAGTCACTATTGCTCTTATCGTGCCACTGCTCTGTATTCAGCAAGCTGAAGAATCATTGTGCATTTTCAGTTATTACTCACAGGATACATAACCGCTTATTGTATCGAGACTCAAGCCTGTAATATAAGTCCACGTATGTGCACGTCAGGATACAGCAAAGTCCA
>JBFHGS010000274.1:0-6446 GCA_041582995.1 Desulfopila sp.
AATGGTGACCTTTAAATCCAGTGCCGCAAAAGCCTTTTCCCAGGCGTAGGTATCAGCAAATGCCCGAAGGGGATTGGACGAACTGACAATGACGGCCCGTAATCGCTCAGGATGACCGGAAAGTACTTCTTCCGGAAAAACATTGGGAGGAAACAACCCGAATATAGCCGGGAAGTCAGTCGCCTTTGTTCGCCATGTTTGTGTTAGTCGCTCATCACTGTGACCACCCAGCGGTACCACGCTACCAGGGATTACATTACCCCCTGTAACACATAACCTGCCACACACGGCGGCGAGTAACAGATACAGATAACTCGCAAGCGTACTGTGCCTGTTCATGATAACGCCAAGATCGGTGTGAATACACCATTTGCGACTACTCAATTCGCGGCAGAGATCTCGTATCTGCTGATACTCGACTCCACAGACGGCAAGCGCTTTCTTGATATCGAAATGTTCGAACCAGCCTCGAATCTGCTCTAGACCAATGGTATTTTTTGCGAGGTATTCCCGGTTCTCCCAACTCTCTTCAAACAAAATTGTAATCATTGCCCGAACGAGAAGGGCGTCGGAGCCCGGATTTATTGCTATATGCAGGTTCGCAAGCCGTGCTGTTTCCGATTTTCTCGGATCAATAACGGCGAGGATCTTCTCAGGATTTTTGGCAAATTCCTTCAGCATGAGCGGGGCGCGGGGCATCTGGTGGGTGACCATTCCGTTCCAACCCACTGCCAGCAGCATATCAGCATTGTGCTCGTCAGGAATTGGAAATCTGTTCTGTCTGCCCAGCATTCTGCCTGAGCACCAGAAGTAGCCGGTCAATTCCTGAGCTAAAGCGTTGTAGTGATATTGTGAACCAAATCCCTTCAGTACCGAGGTTCCGAATCCCGCATCAAAATGAGATCCCTGGCCTCCTCCACCGATGAGAGAAAAGCTGCCGGGGCCATATTCATGCACGATTTTACGTAACTGCTCACCAATTTCTCTGTATGCCTGCTGCCAGCTTATCTCGATAAAGCCGTTATCCGTCTTCTTGAGAGGTTTGGTAAGGCGATCTGCGTGGTGTTGGAAATTGGCTATGTTGGAGCCTTTACGACAGAGATACCCTTTGCTTCTGGGGTTATCCGGATCTCCTTTGACTTTAATTATCTGATTATCAGCAACTGTAACCAGGAGGCCGCAATTTTGAGCGCACAGGACACATCCAGTCTTTTGCCAATTATCCATAATGTCTCCAGTATTGTTGTACCAGCATAGACAACGTTAAGGTGAGTGAAGGCAGGATACTACTTGTAACAATGGAGTAAAAGAGGCATATGTGACATATATCGTGCAGAAAAGGCCACTCACAGCTTTTCAAATCACTTATATCATCGAGCTATGAAACAGATTACACTTCTGGCAGTTGAAGGTTGTCTCTCTTCCAGTATTTCTAACCTGGTAGACGCTTTTACCATTGCCAACCTCTGGCATCGCGCCCTGTCACAAGGGGGGCCGAATCTTTTTGAGACAACGGTGGTTACCTCGGATGGAAAGCCTGTAACCTGCAGTAACTGTATCCAGATTAAACCGCATTTTTCATGTGAAGAAGCAAGAAATTCAGATTATTTGATTATTCCAGCATTGCTGCCTGTTCCTGAATCGGCTGAGCTGCAGGATTTACAGGTTCTCAAATATATTTGCCGCCAATACTCTCTGGGGACCACTGTCGCTTCTGTCTGCACCGGAACATTTTTACTTGCTGAAACCGGTTTGCTTAATGGCAGGAGTGCCACAACGAACTGGCAATTTGAAAAGAAGTTTAGATTTCGCTATCCACACGTAAATCTTGAAATTGGTAAGATTTTAACAGAGGAAGATAATCTGATCTGCTCAGGTGCTGTTTCTGCAATAATGCACCTTGCCTTAAAGATTATACGGCGGGAAGGCACAGTTGGGCTCGCATCCATGTGTGCCAAGGCAATGCTGGTGGATCCCAACAATGAGAGCCAGGCACCGTACACTACCTATCCATTACCTGAACAACACAGAGATGCAGAGATCTTAAAAGCAGAAACCTATATGCGCGAGCATTTGGCCGAAAATTTTTCTATCGATACTGTGGCAGAAGTTGTCTGTATAAGTCCCCGGCATTTCAAAAGACGCTTCAAAAGCGCGACCGGTGAATCCCCGTTGAATTATCTGCAAAAATTACGCATTCAGGCGGCAAAGGATCGGCTCGAGAATTCTCTGGAGAGTATCGAAGAGATAACGCATACTATTGGTTATGAAGATAGCAGCACGTTCCGGAGATTGTTTAAACGACATACCAGTCTTTCCCCAAGGGAATATCGTGATAGGTTTTTAGTGGTGGAGAAGGCGTGAGGCAAAGCATCCATGCAATGAATACGGGTTTACCGGATGCTGAATTTTATCGTCTGTCCTGATGAGAGTAAGACCATGTACAGGAGGTAATCAATGATCTTAAAGGCTATGAAATATGTACAACACATTGTTGCCGGTATGGTTGCTGTTTGCGCTTTTTCAGGGATGGCAATGGCGCATGGGTGGATGGCTCCGAAACAGGCGGGCGAAGTACAGAATCCGCTACCCTTCAGCAAAGAATCAGCCGAGAGCGGGAGGGAGGTCTACCTCGAGAACTGTGTAGTCTGCCATGGAGAAAATGCTGAAGGTCTTATGGCGGCAAAGGCAGGCCTGAATACAGATACACCGGATCTTAAAAAACGTCTGGCTACCCATAGCGATGGCGATTTCTTCTGGAAAATAGAAGAGGGAAGAGGGGAGATGCCTTCATTCAAAGGTGAGCTTGAGGCCCGGGAAATATGGGAAGTAATACATTACATTAAGGCTCTTCAGTAGACGGCGGAACATTAAGTTTATTGGCGGGTAGATTGTTTTCGTTTCTGAGTTCCCGTGCTTGCTCTGCCTTCTATTTTTCCTGCGATATTTGACCGTTACTTTTGTCTAAACCAATCAGATTACTTCCTGAAAATGAATTTTTGACGATAATCAGGAAGTATATCTTAATGAGCCAAGAAAAGTATGACTCCTCTAAATCATGTCTGTCTCACGTTCTCTCAGACAACTAAGATTTCTATTCTTCTGGTTTGAATTTTTCAATCTTGTCGATCCTCATCATATAACCTATATCCACATTGCTTGAGCCGTCGCCCAGAAAAAGATCTTTGGACAATGCTTTTGCAGCAAGATTTCCTGTGACATATACCGGTTCGTATAAATCATCCATTTCATAGCTGCCACCGTTCTCAAATTGAGCATGAATAATCTGGTTTGGCGGTGGGGGCGGAACGTGGACGCATGCACCAACAACAGGCACCAGGAGAAATTCCCTGACGTGTTTTCCGGAAAGATCAAGAGGAAGCAGGTACCCTGCGATCTTAAAGGACTTCCCGTCCAACGAGGTGTTGATTGAAGTGTCTTGCCGTCGCCTGTCAGCTATAATTTGATCGATATCATAGCCTTGCTCCTTGAGTTTCGGGAGAGCAGTATCGACTTCACTGATCAGTTGCTCTTGGTCGTCAGCTGTAATTTGCTCGATATTCTCGCGCAAATAGATAATCCATTCTATTGCTCCACGTTCCTCTTCTGCAAGGTCTGCCAGAGGATCCGTTGCTTTTGACTGTGCAGGAATAAGATCATCCCATTTAATAGAAAGTGGTTGTACTCCAAAAGATTCAACAGCATAAAAACATGCCAGGATCGAGAGAAATGCAGCTATTTTTTTCATAACATTCACGTATTCACTTATGTTGTAATGGTCATGCCATCATTGAGCGAGTAGCGGTATAATTTCACGCCAGGGATGATCCCTGACAGCAGGCCGGCAAGTAGAATTAACCCAAGAAGCGCCAATTCAATGGGTGAGAGTATTGAGAGTTGAAGCGGAAGACCGAACCGGGAAAGCAGGAACGGCCTGGCAAGCAGCAATGCTGAGTAAAAAACAATAACGCCAGTCATGATACCGAGGAGTGTGACGACCACCGATTCACCGATTATCAGAGAAAAGACATGGAAGGGCCGCGCACCTATAGAGCGCAGAATTGCCATCTCCCGGCGTCGCTCATTCAGGCTGGTCAGTAGTGCTGTCACCATACCGAAAAGCCCCACCACAACCACGCAGCCGGATATGGCTATCAGCGTTTTTTCTACTGTCCCGATAAGCTTCCACAATTGCTGCAGTGCAACACCTGGCAGAATAGCCGTCAGCGGCTCATCCGGATATTGATTAATCAGCCGTTGAGTACTGAAGGTAGCAAGGGGCGATTTCAGCTTTACGAAAAATGCCGTGATCACTTTGGGGGTCAAGTTCAGTCTTTTTGCATGTTCTGCCGAAATATTCATACCTGACCCAGGCGTGCCTTTATTCCAGCCGATATGAATGGCCTCAATGCCCTCGAGAGGCACATGCACTGTCCTGTCCACAGGGGTGCCTGTCGGTTGCAGAATTCCGGTTACAGTAAAGGGCTTGTCACCGTGCTCAATAAATGAAGCTTCACCGGCCCCGTGGGATAAAATGATGGAATCACCAACACTATAACCCAGTGATTTCGCAACCTCTGATCCAAGCACCGCAGTATATACATCGTTGAATTGTGCTCCTTCACTTAAGACAAGTTGTTCCCCCATACCGTATCTGAAATTCGTGAAATAGCTGCGGGTGGTTCCCATTACTCTGTAGCCACGGTGCGAATCCCCCAACGATATCGGAATAGTCCATTCCACAACCGGATGAGCTGACAGCTCTTTGTAACTCTTCCAGGAAATATTGTTGGTAGCGTCACCAATGCGAAAAACAGAGTAGAGCAGGAGCTGGATGGGGCCACTGCGAGCCCCGACCACCAGATCCGTGCCGGATACAGTATTGGTAAAACTGGTATACGATTCTGTTCGAATTCTCTCTACACTGAGGAGTAATGCTACACTGAGACCTATGGAGAGGACCGTGAGTGAGATGGTGAATTTCCTGTTTCGAAAACTTTTTATAGCAAGTAACAGAATGTTTTTCATGACACACCTCCAGTAAAATCCGGATCAGGTCTGAAGGCTCGGTTGATTTCCGGTAAAGCAATAATTCTTGAAAAAAGCGGGGCAAGACCCATGTCATGACTGACAAAGACCACAGTGGCACCTGTGGCCCGGCATTCATCAAAGAGCAACCGAATAAAAGATTCCCGGTGAGCAGCATCAAGGGAGGACGTCGGTTCATCTGCAATAACAAGCTCAGGGCTGCCGATCAGGGCTCGGGCGGCAGCAACCCGCTGTTGCTGGCCCACGCTCAGCTCAACGACGGATTTGTTCAGCAGAGTTTCGCCGCTGAGATGCAATCGTTTGAGCAGTCGCACAGCCTCCTGCTCCAGTGTTGATCCGTTACGAACCGCTTTTTCTTTTCGCAGCCGGGAAAATCTGCACGGCAACAGCACATTCTCTATAATACTCAGATAGGGTATCAGGTTGAACATCTGGAAGATGTAGCCGATATAATCCGCCCTGAAACGATCACGCGCTGTCCCGTTCATGGCTGATAATCGATTGTGCAAGACCTTCACCTCACCAGCCCCGGGGGTGATAATACCTGTCAGCAGACTCAGCAGAGTTGATTTACCACTGCCGCTGGGACCCATGACAAACACCTGCTCACCAGGGTTGACGAGAAACTCATCAAGGTCGAGCACGGGCTCGCTCCCATGTTTCCAGCTGAATCGAAGGTCTGTTATCTCTATAATCGGCTCTACCGGCTCTGTTTCAAGCCTTTTTCCAGAATGTTTCCCTTTTTTCAGATTAATCATCACTTGAGGGAAATCCTTTTCTGTTTCGGGGTCAACTCAATCGCGGTCTGGATACCAGGGGCGAGTAACTGTACCTCTATTTCTTCAAAGCCGTTGAAGCGGTCAAAGAGCAGTACATCTATTGCTTTGAGCTTGTCTGGGTTACGACAGGTGAAAACGTAGGTTACCTGTATGTCGTTGTGACCAGTATGCTCGTGTTCATGAGCACTCTCGTCGTGATGCTCTTCACCGTGATGCTCATCGAGGAGACGGCTCTCTACAACAGACTCTTTGAGCATGCACTGTGCCTGAGCTGTAAAGTGAAAGAGCTTGTCGCCTTTTTTCAAGGCTTCTTCGGCATCATGTATCGTTTTTTCCTGTTGTTCATTTTCAGGAAGATGTTCAAAGCCGATAATGTTTGCAGCAGGACTGCTCAATTCCATAAACAGCTGTTCACCTTGAAGGGCAACGTTCATTTCACCAACACCGTGCTGGTGTTTTGCATGTTGACGTGTTTCTGCCTGAAGAGCAGTAGCGGACAAGAGTGCGAACGTTACAACCAGGACAAGGGACATCAGATGTACACATTTCTTCAGCGGACCGGTTTCGGACCAGATATACGATCGAGTAATCATATGTAATCTCCAGATATTCGAATAT
>JBFHGS010000275.1:0-6379 GCA_041582995.1 Desulfopila sp.
TACGGTCAAAATAATTCCAGGATAAAGTGGCCAGGCCAGCTCCCAGACATGACGGAACCAGTAATTGATGACGGCCTGATCCTCGCCCTTCATATCCATTGTCTCTCCCATGGTTTTCACCATTGGGGCTGAGAAAATGGCACCACCGGGCATGGGCAGCAGCCCGATCAGGGCTGGAAAAAAGATCAACCGTAGCCGGGGGCTGGTCAAATAGCCGGATAATGCATCCATAAGCCGACCCGATTGGCCTGATCTCTCCAGTGCATCCGAGAGAATCATGATTAAACCGACAATGGTGATAAGGAACAGGAACTTTTCCTGAGTCAGGGCTAAGGCACCTGTCTGGAAAATTGTGACCAGATCCAGGCCAAAAACCAGCCCCATAAAGACACCGCCCAACAGGATAGAGAGCGCAAGACCGATTTTATATCGCATGCCGGCAAGCATCAGAACAAATGCTGCAAGCACTTTAATGAATGGCCATGAGGCCGAGAAGAAATCCATACTGCACTCCTGATCAAGAAAGTCGGGTTGATTATTACCAATGGATAAAGCCAAAACAGACTCTACCCAAAATAAGCAACCAATGAAACTCTTGAATGATGGTAACAGGATGGAGGGACTACACCCTTCATTCTGTTACCATATCAGGCGTTATTTACTTCAGCTGATTTTACGCTGACAGGCCCAGAGCCAGACGTTTGGCCTTGATCCGTTCATCCATTATCTCTGCTGCCTTTTTGTAATCGGGCTCAACCAGAAACGATGCTCCAACAACGCCTTCCAGACCGTTCACGGCGAGATCTGTGACCAGTTTAGAGCCAGTAATCTGTGGTGGTGTACCGATCTGCACAGGAATACCCGATGCCACGCAATATACTCCGATAGCGACCGCTTTCTCTGAATACCACTCCGGCGATGCGCCCCAGACCGGCAGATCAGCTATATCAACACCGAGTTCGTCAGCTATCATAGCACAGAGTTGCAGAACTCGTGAGTTATCGACACATGATCCGAAATGCAGAACTGGTGGAATATCAAGCGCTCCGCAAATTTTCTGCAAACCGGGACCTGCCATTTCAGCACCTTCAGGCACAAGCAGCCCTGCCTTGCCGGCCGCTGTTGTTATACATCCTGTAGCAAGAACCAGAATATCACGTTTGATCAACTCTTTAGCAAGGCCTACATTCTGCGAATCCTGCTGAAATTTAGGATTATTACAGCCGACAATGGCCACAACACCGCGAATCGAGCCATCTTTGATCGCCGAAAGAAGTGGATCAAGGCTACCGCCGAGGAGGTTAAGCAGAGATTCGTTAGAAAAACCTGCGATAATATCAACAGGCTCAACCGGAATTTCAACCCTGCTCTGGTCACGATTGCCATACGCAGCAATGGCCAGTTCAATTATCTCTTTCGCCTGCGCTGCAGCTGTTGCCGGGTGAAATGAGATATGAGTGGCGCCGGTAAATTTCGCTTTATCGGCGGTGGTAATAAATTGTGTATGATAGCATGCTGCAGCCTGCACCATGCTCGGCATTATACATTGATAATCGACAACCACAGCTTCAACCGCACCGGTAACAATAGCCAGTTCGGTCGTCAGATGATTGCCCGCCATCGGAATACCCTGTCGTCCCAGCAGCTCATTTCCGGTACAGCAGAGTCCGCCGATGTTGATTCCTTTTGCTCCGGCTGCTTTGGCCTTATCAATCATCTCCGGTGTACGCGCGGCAGCAAGAACCATCTCGGAAACAACCGGGTTATGCCCATGCACGAGGATGTTTACTTCATCTTTCTTCAGCACTCCAAGATTGACCTTCGATTTGGAAGGCGTAGGAACACCGAAAATGACATCAGATAATTCTGTACCTATCATGGAACCGCCCCAGCCGTCAGCCAGTGCCGTGCGGGCCGCATGCAACATGGTGTTAACTGCGTCATTATCGCAACCCATATGTGTGCGGTGCATCATTTCTGCAATTTCCCGGTCCACGCCACGTGGCATAATCGTATGCTTACGCCAGAGTTCCTTACGCACCTCAGGCACTCGACAGGTAAAGCCGAGCTCTTTTTTCCGACTGCCGAAATCGGCAAAACACACTTCGATAAGATCGCGGGCAACATCCATCGTTGAGCGACCGTCAACGTCTATGCCCAGTTCGGCTGAGATCCGGCGCATTTTCTGTTCGTCGGTTATTTTATAGTCTGTGGTTTCCCCTTCGACTATCGCCTCCAGCACCTCGATCAGATCCCGTCCGTGATCGGAATGTCCAGCTGAACCACCGGCAACAAAACGACCGAAGTTGCGGGCAACAATGACGTCTCCGTCGGCCCCGCATACGCCTCGCTGCATCTTACCGTTTTCCTTCAGGCTGATACGGCATGGTCCCATGTTGCAATTCTTACAGGTCAATCCCTGTTCGCAGAACTTACATCCCGGTGTCTGCTGTTCAAAGCGATCCCAGACAGTTTCAACTCCGTCCCTTCTCGCTTTCTCTATCATTTTCTGAGCATCTTCCCAGATTGTCAATTCGCTTGCCGGTACAGGTTTCTTGGTCATCATAAGTCCTCAGGTAGAGTATAGTCCGCAGAAATCCGGCTCTCGTCACGCGATGATATGCAGGCCGGGTTCTCCATTCACTACTGGAAATGTACTCAGGAATTTGACAGAAAAATGTCGTCTGACTGACAGTTGGCGAAAATAATGTATGGTACAGGAGGATGATTAATCACGACGGACACCACCAACCGCTTCCAGCACCTGCAGATCCGGAATACTGAATCCACCCCGGCCTGTGCGCTCCAGAAGTCCTGCCCGAATGAGATCATTGAGAAGGGTCGAAACTGTTTGCCTGGTTGAACCTACAAGCCGGGCAATTTGCTCAACGGAAAGATCGAGCACAATCCTGATAGCTCCATCGTCCATGGTTTCACCATGCCTTCGCGCCTCGCCGGCAAGAAGAGCTACCAATCTGAAATTCACGTCTTTAAATACCAGGCCGTCGATAATCGAAAATGATGTCTTCAGAATATTACCGAGTACACGAACCATAGCTTTGGTGATTTCAGGATCACCAACCATCCGGTGCCTGAAAGTCCCGACATCTGTCATCAGCAGTTCAGTGTCCTCCAACGCTTCGACAAATGTACCGGTGTGGGTCGAGTAGATGTCACCTTTTGTGAGAATACCAAGGTTGAATTCTTTATCCTCATACCCCAGATAAACCCGCACCCTGCCGTGACCCACAATGAACACCAGGTTTTTACTGTCTCCTGGCTGGCAGACATAGGCATTTTTCGGAAAATGATGACTTGAGAGTGCCAAACGCAGTTCCGAAAACTCCGGCCTATGCAGATGATCAAGCAGATTTTCCTCAAGAAATTTCATTCCCATACTCTCTCCCGGTTCGTCTTCCACTCCATGCGGTCCGTTGTCCATACCAATAATGTACAGCCAATACAAGGATGAAGTCTGTCGGCTGGCTGACGCTGTTTACATAGTCCAGACAACATCTCTGAAAAACACGACTATCATATTTCTTCCGCTGATTTCAAATCAGAGGAAATACAACCCTGACCGAGTTCAACGAAATATTCACACGAGCCAGCTGATGCTTATTCTAGAATTTCTTCTGATTTTTTCTTTTTTTTAATAGAACTGCGCTCTTCCAACTGTTATCAGTTACAGAACCGGATTCATTCTATATACCAAACACCAAAACCTGCATGAATAACTACCTGGCCTATGCACTCCTTCTGGACGCCTGACACTCTTCTCCTGCTCTGCTTTGCCTTTCTCCTTGGTGGATTGGTCAAAGGAGTTATCGGCACCGGTCTGCCGACTATCGCCCTGGCACTTTTAACCGCTACCATAGGCCTCAAAGAGGGCATGGCAATTATCCTGTTACCATCAATTCTTACCAATATCGAACAGGGCTTATTAGGAGGTCACCTTAAAGAAGTGCTGGCCCGCAGCTGGTCTTTTCTCTTTACCACCTTTCTGACAGTCTGGGTTGGTGCCGCCTTCATAACCAGAGTAGATATTGCTATGCTCTCCGGACTGCTCGGTACAATTTTACTGCTGTATGCGTTTATCGGCTTATCCGCCCAAAAGATTGCCCGGCCGGGTACGGCAGAAATCTGGCTCAGCCCACTGATCGGAAGTATCAATGGTCTCCTTACCGGACTCACAGGTTCATCAGTTATACCGGGTGTACTTTACCTTCAGAGCCTCGAACTTGGTCGTGACAGACTTATTCAGACAATGGGACTTTTATTTCTCACTTCAACCACTACCCTTGCTTTTGCACTGCAGAAAAATCAGTTACTGAGCAGAGAGCTTATTATTCTCTCAGCAATAGCCTTCATCCCCTCCTACATCGGTATGCTTGCTGGCAGACGGATTCGTCGAAACATCTCCGAACAACTTTTCAGACGACTCTTCTTTATTTTTATGCTCCTGCTCGGCTGCTATATCATTGTTCGCTCATTTTTCCAGGGTGTATACTGATATCAAAAGTATACGCCAGGGTTGCAGAGATCCGAAAAAAGACTATTTTTTTAGAATACGTTCGTTACATCGCTTCACCACAGGTGGCACATGCACGAACCCGACTATACAGATTACAGTCTTAATCAGTTGCACGACTGTCTTGAACATATCAATCCAGACAAATACCCGCTGAGATTCGCGCAGCTTCAGCAGGAAATGGAACTCCGTTCGGAAAGCGGAGAAAGCCGTAATGATCCTGTATTTAATGAACTCGCGGCAGTCGATGTGCCAATCCCCCTCGGCTTTTGGGCTCTATACGCTTTTTCATGGCGTTTTGCTGTGGCCGCCGGTATTTATGCGCTCCTGATCTTCGGTGTAACCCTACTGAACGACGTTCTTCACCTCTTTTCACCCGCTGTTCTACTCGCTTTGGAAATTTTTTCCGCAGTTCTGTTTTTCAGTATATCCGGCACCATTATCATGATGCAGGTATTATCGAAAAGGTACCGGGATTACAGAATCAGGATAATACGCCTCCATAAAAACAATCCTCCTCTCCACAAAAGGTCGGCTCAATGAAAATTCTCATTATAGGTGCCTCACGAGGTATCGGATCTCAACTGCTGCAACAAGCTCTCGAAGCAGGCCATGATGTCACTGTTCTCGCCAGGACCCCTGAGAGGATCAGCCTCACCCATGACAAACTTAATATTATAAAGGGTGATATCCTTGATGCGACATCAGTTGCTGCAGCGGTTTCGGACCAGGAAGCGATCTGCGTTACCGTAGGCGTACCCATTACGTTTAAACCGGTCACTGTTTTTTCAGAGGGGATTCTTCAGGTTCTGCACGCTATGCATCAGCATCAAGGACAGCGCCTTATCTGCGTTACCGGAATCGGTGCAGGAGACAGCAAGGGACATGGTGGATTTTTATATGACAGGATTTTCAAACCATTGCTCCTGAAAACAATTTACGCAGACAAAGATATCCAGGAAGACGCTATTCGCAAAAGCAACGTGGACTGGGTGATAGCACGTCCGGCAGGACTTACTAATGGCCCGCGAACCGGTAGATACCGGGTTCTGACCAACCTCGACGGTGTTACCTCCAGGAGAATTTCACGTGCGGATGTTGCAGATTTTATTATCCATGAACTTTCCCAAAAAAAATATACCGGCCAGACACCGCTACTTACCTATTAGATTCATCATCCTCACCGGCTGAAAGAGTCTGTGCGGCTTTCAGCCGGTGAACAACATATACCTTACTTCCCGTAACTAAGAAGTGCTTTTTTGAGATCTGAAGTCACCGGCTTCTCACCAAGCCAGATTGCAAATACTGCATCTGAGAAATCTTTCCCCTCTATTGAACCTTTCTCATTGCCCGCAACAGATACTTTCGTGCCAATACCGGGCAGATACTCAAGAGAGATAGTGTCCCCCTTTTTCACAGTCTCAAACATCTCATTAAATCGATCAATCTTTGGAGCAAGCTGCTCAGCTGCCTCCTTGCTGAGGTTCCCTGCAAATCCTTCATTCCATGCGCTGACCAGTTTCTCCTTGGCAACTTCATCATAAAGAAAGTGCATCACCATTTTTTTCTGTCCTTCATCGGCCAGGATTGCTGCTACATCGGTTCCGGGATTCTCAAGATAGAGTTCGGCAATATATATTTTGAAGAATAGCTTTGAACGAACACCTGCACCATTTAACACCAGTGACACTCCGTTTGCCCCGTCGATACGCTCTGCAATGGAAACCCCTTCAATATCACGTGCAGATACTGAAACAGAGCACAACAGTAAAAAACAGATAACCAGAATATAACGCATGATGTATCCTCCTTGGGTTGAACTTCGATAGGCACTTTACGTAAAATGGA
>JBFHGS010000276.1:0-6329 GCA_041582995.1 Desulfopila sp.
CCCGTTCCCATTCCGAACACGGAAGTTAAGCTCTTCAGCGCCGATGGTACTGCATGGGAGACCGTGTGGGAGAGTAGGTCGCCGCCGATTTTTTTATACACAACCCCGATCAAATACGTTTTGATCGGGGTTTTGCTTTTTCCAGCTTCCTCCTTTGTCTATCATGCTGCATTTACCAGCAAGTACCCTCCCCTGCTTTTACATTCTGTTAGATTCACTTTCTTTCTGCTCACCCTCTTTTTCTGCAAGAATGTCAAAGTGTGAGCAATATTCCTAACATTTTTTTCTGGGCACCTAAATTACCATAGATACGGTCGCAAGTGTGCTCTTTGGCAAATGCAGTTCACACCACATTGTTTACCTCATGAAACTTAAATTTAGGGGCAATCAGATTGCTCATTTTTCAGTTTTATCGCTTTTGCAGTTTTCTCCTTATTTTTTAATAAATCACATTCTATTCACATTTTTTTTCATCAACATTTTTAATTTTCATCATTTTTTGTTTATTTAAACATTGATGTTTTCATCAATAAATTTGCACTATTTACTATCCAACTTGCGTTAATCTCCTATTTCTATTAAAAAATCAGCATTACGTTTTACCTCAATTATTTTTACATAAATATTTCTCCAGTACTGAAAAATAGATAGCTTGCATTTTACTTAGTCTAGTCTACTAACACCTTCGCATTAGAAACACTGTTTCAGAATAAAGTTTCATCTTGAATCTTTATCTCATTAATGTATATACGAAGTTGTTAATTTCATATTGCTGTACATTTTTGTTATATTTAATTTTGGTTTAATTGTTTTTTAGGATGCTCCCCCCTTTATTGCCAGGTGGGAGTAGAAGTAACAACTGAAGTGGAAATTAATTGAGGAGGAGTCAATGAAGAAAAGTGTATTAGCTACCGTAATTACCTGTTCTACCCTGCTTGCTGCAGGCTCAGCATTCTGTTCCGACACAATCAAGATCGGCTACAACATTCCGATGACCGGTGACATTCCAAAAGTCGGCGAATCATCAAAACTTTCAGCTGAAATGTTGAAAGCTGACATCAACGGCGCAGGAGGCCTTGAGGTCGGTGGCAAAAAGTATATGCTTGAATTTATCTATGAAGATAATGAAGCTAAAGCAGAATCTGCCGTTACGACAGCCCTTAAGCTTATCGAAAAAGACGAAGTTCTTGCCATGATAGGGCCAAATTCCAGTAAACAGGCTGTACCGGCAGGTCAGGTCGCTAATGACAATGAAACAGTTATGGTCACTCCATGGTCCACGAACCCTGATACTACTTTTGACAGACCATGGGTATTCCGAGCAGCATTCCTCGACCCTTTTCAAGGCCCTGTCGCTGTCAACTTTGCTGTTAAGACATTCAATGCCAAAAATGCAGCTGTCCTTTACGACCTATCCAACGACTATTCAAAAGGTCTTGCTGAGATTTTCAAAGATGTCTTTGAAACTAAAATGGGCGCCGGCACCGTAGTTGCTTTTGAAAGTCACGGCACAAAGGATCAGGACTTTTCTGCTCAACTTACAAAGATCATCAGCTCTAACCCTGACTTCATATTCCTTCCGGACAACTACAATCAAGTTGCCTTGATCGTTAAACAGGCACATCAGCTTGGCTACAAAGGTCAGTTTATGGGTTCAGACGCCTGGGGCTCTTCCGAACTGATGACCCTCTGCGGTGATGACTGTAAGGGACTCTATTTCTCAACCCACTATGCAGCAGCAGGTGCTACCGGCGCTACAAAGGAGTTCATCGACCGCTATACTGCTAAATATGGTGAAACCCCTGACGATGTTGCCGCCCTTACCTGGGACGCTACCAGAATTGTCCTTCAGGCAATCCAGGACACTGGAGGACTCAAAGGAAAGCTTTCGAAAGATCGTAAAGCAGTTCGTGAAGCAATGTCCGCAATTCCGTCATTTGACGGTATCACCGGTTCCATGAAATTTGACGAGCAGGGAGACCCTGTAAAATGCGCAGTTGTCGTCAAAATTAGTGACAGTGGTGAATTTGAGTTTACCGAATCTGTATGCCCTGAATAATCACAACTGGCGAGATTGCTAAACACTCCACAATAGGCCGGGCTCTGCCCGGCTTATTAATTACTCCTTTAATTGCGTATACATTCAGTTCATTTATTATCAGCAACCCACGTACAATAAAACTGTGTTTGCTGTAACTGCTAACAGCTAGAGGCGTTACATGGTAGAAAGTATAATTCAAAATATTATTAACGCACTGCAATGGGGAAGTTTTTACGCCCTCATCGCTCTGGGATACACAATGGTGTATGGCGTGCTGACCCTCATTAACTTCGCCCATGGCGACGTATTTATGGTAGGGGCATATATCGCCTTTTTTGTAGCAACAGCTTTGCTTACATCCTTAGGTCTCCCCGGTTGGTTCGCTTTGGCTCTGTGTATTCCCGCGACGATGATTCTCACCTCAATGGTTGGTGTATCTCTCGAGAGAATTGCCTACCGCCCTTTGAGGCGAAAAGGCGCTCATCGTCTCTATGTCGTCATCACCGCCCTTATGTGTGGTCTGATACTCGAGCATAGCAACCTTGCTATCCTCGGTGCCAGCCGAAAGGCCTTTCCTTCCTTGATCACAGAACATGTATACACTATCGGAGGCGTGACCTTCACCAACCTCAAAGTTGCGGTTATCCTCACGGCCATCCTCTCTTTTTTCATTCTTCAGGGAATTGTCACCAAGACTAGAGTTGGAATGGCAATGCGGGCAATTTCATACGACAAATTCGCAGTTCCACTGATGGGCATCCCACTCGACACGATCATTGTAATCACTTTCGCACTTGGTTCCGCATTTGCCGGGTTGGCAGGTCTGCTCTTTGCAATGAGCTACCCCATCCTCGAACCCTACATGGGTGCACTGATTGGCTGGAAGGCGTTCATCGCCGCTGTCGTCGGCGGAATCGGAGATATCCGGGGTGCATTCCTTGGTGGTTTCCTCCTTGGTGCTGTCGAAATTCTTGTAGTTGCCGTATTTCCTTCTACATATCGGGACCTGATAGCCTTCGCAGTTTTGCTGGTCATATTGTCATTTAAACCGACAGGTCTCTTCGGCATCGCCAAGACCACCAAGATTTAAAGGGGAATCTGATGCTAAAGAGAGCTTTTTTTCAACGTTATTCTGTACATTTACTCCTCGCCATTATAGGCGGAATTATCACGTACCTTGCCTATGAGGAGGCTATCGGCCTGTATACCTTGTCGGTTATGATGTTCATGGGAGTGAATGTCATATTAAGCACCAGTTTGAACCTGGTTAACGGCAACATGGGTGAATTCTCCTGTGGCCATGCTGGATTTATGTGTGTCGGTGCCTATGTATCTTCTATCCTCGGGGTTTTACTTTTTACAAAAGATAAAGTATTCGGGGCTCCGTTATTAGATCCCGGTCTGGCATTGTATTGTTTTCCTTTTATCATCATTGCAGGCGGAATCGTTGCTGCTTTTGCCGGTCTGCTTGTCGCCATTCCGTCCTACAAAACCCGTGGTGATTATCTTGCGATCATCACTTTAGCTGCAAACTATATTATCATTAGCCTTATCGAAAATTTAGGTGTTATAGGCGGTTCACGTGGCTTTATGGGAATGAAAAAGGTCGTCAACGCCATGAGTGACACTATAGACCTGCCATGGATGGTGATCTGGGTATTTGTGTTTACTGTTTTCACAGTCTGGATACTTCGACGTTACAATTCGTCAACCTTTGGCAAAGGGGTTTCGGCAGTATGCCAGGACGAAGTTGCAGCAGAGATCATGAGCGTGAATACAAACAAAGTAAAGACTATCACTTTCATGCTGTCTTCTGGTCTCGCCGGTGTAGCTGGCGGCCTATTTGCCTACATCATTGGCTATGTCAACCCTGGCAGCTTTAATATCCTGAAGTCTACCGAAGTTATGGTAATGGTATACTTAGGTGGAATGGCATCACTTTCGGGCGCTGTATTATCCGCTATCCTGTTCACTGTGCTCCTTGAGCTGCTACGTCCATTGCAGATCATTAAATGGGTTGTCATTCCCCTTTTGCTCATCATTCTCATGCAGTTTAGACCCGAGGGGATTATGGGTAACCGTGAACTGTCAGATGTGTTTCCGCGGTTAAAACGTTTTTATCGGTTTAAATGATTATGCAGACATCACAAACAACGCAATCAACTGCCCCGGTACTCGAGATTCGGAATCTCACCCAACGTTTTGGTGGATTAACAGCTCTCTCCGAATTCAATATATGCCTAGGCAGAAATAAAATGGCTGGCCTCATTGGCCCAAATGGAGCAGGAAAAACAACGGTTTTCAATCTGGTAAGTGGATTCTATCAGCCATCTGAAGGTACTATTCTCATAAATAACCAACCAACTGCAGGATTAAAACCAAATAAAGTCACTGCACTTGGGGTCGCCAGGACTTTTCAGAATATTAGACTCTGGAACCAGATGACAGTGCTCGATAATATCCGAGTTGCTCGTCACGGGAAGTTGAGCTACGGATTCTTTAAAGCTGTGTTACGGACAAAAAGCTATTTTGAATGTGAACAGCGTATTGAGAAAGAAGCCAGAGAATTACTGGAAATTTTCGAGCTTGATACCTATGCCAACGAATATCCTACAAACCTCCCTTACGGGTTACAACGCAAGCTTGAAATAGTCAGGGCTCTCGCAGAAAAGCCACAGCTTCTTCTTCTGGATGAACCAGCTGCCGGTCTTAACTCTGTCGATATCCGTGAATTAATCAGACTGGTTCGCTGGATTCATGAAACATTCGATGTAACAATCTGGATGATCGAACATCACATGGATGTAATGATGGAATTGTGTGATGACATCAAAGTAATTGATTTTGGAGAGACTATCGCAGAGGGAAATGCAGAATATATCCGCAACCACCCTGCTGTCGTCACCGCTTACTTGGGAGATGATAATATATAATGCTGCTCTCAGTTGAAAATCTCATTGTAAAGTACGGAAACATTCAAGCCCTGCACGGCATATCATTTAATGTCCAAAAGGGAGAAATTGTTACCCTCATTGGTGCAAATGGTGCAGGAAAAACCACTAGTCTCTACGCAATCACCAGACTACCACCGCCTGAATCACCGAAAGTCGATTCTGGAGATATCAAGTTTAACGGACAATCAATTCTTAACACTGCTCCTGATATCGTTGTGAGCAAACTAAAATGCGCTCTCGTCCCTGAAGGAAGACATATCTTTGGGAATCTCAGCGTTATGCAGAATCTGATTCTTGCCACTTACGCCCGTGACAAGAACATTGATTTTGAACCGGAATATGAACGTATCTTCAAGCTCTTTCCAAGACTTAAAGAGCGAAAAGAGCAACGTAGCGAATCGCTCTCAGGTGGTGAACAGCAAATGCTTGCTGTCGGTCGCGCCCTTATGACCGGATGTGATTTTTTGCTGCTGGATGAACCTTCTATGGGACTAGCACCAGTACTCAAATATGAATTGTTCAGAACCCTGAAGCAACTCAATGAAGAAGGAATGACAATTCTTCTCATTGAGCAAAACGCCAATCTTGCACTTCACCTTGCTCATCGTGGCTATGTGCTTGATACCGGAAATATTGTCGCAGAAGGGACGTCTGCTGAACTCCTTGGGAACCCTGAGGTTAAAAAGGCATATCTCGGCGGATAATTCTTTCAGATTCTCTTCCTCTTTCTGTAAGAATGGTGAAGCGTTAGTGTAAGGTGTATACACATCAGCATGTCTTGGTCACCAAAATTGCCACAGATACAGTTGCAGATGTACGCCTTCGACGAACGAATGCAGTTCACTCCTGACTCCTCACCTGATGAAGAGAAATTTAGGGTAATCAGTTTTTTTACTAGCACACTTCTCAGGAAAGCACCTGCGAGCGCGTTATGCTCCAGGTGCTTTATTAATATTCTGCTTCAACACCCGCCCAGTATGATTTTCAGAATCCGCAATCTTCAACAATCGGCTTAATACCAGTTATAGCTAATTACGAATCCTTCCAGAGGTTTTACAAAAGAACAACTGACGTAGATATCTGCAGCAAACACTCTTGCGCTTTTCCAATTATTTTCGTCCATTCTGATTGCTCAACATAACCTGCACTGCAAACCGCCAGGGTATCCTTTTTAGTATTCACTATAACATTCTGATAAGACATACGTTTTTGTAGCAATCACCTTTTTTCGATATATTTGCTAATATTTTTTGTTTTATACATAATATTACACGCTTTCATTGTTAAATATGTCATTTTTATACTTTACCTATTTTTTATATCGAATATACTCG
>JBFHGS010000277.1:0-6327 GCA_041582995.1 Desulfopila sp.
CCCAGCCAGAAATGAGGCTTCATGCTGAGCGAAGACAGTAGAGATGACATTATCAAAGCCATCCATGGGAAAATCGTTTATCAGAAAGATTCGTTCCGGGTTGAGTACAGCATATTTCTCAACCAGATGGCGATATTCCCAGCCATTCACCACGATAATATTTGCCCCTCTGGAAAGCAGCCGCTGCATGGATTGTAATCGTGACTTTTCTGTGAAATCAGCACATTGTTCGCGAATAAGGGTGAACCCGTGCTGTGTTCTGGCTTGCACCAGACCGGCATAGGTCATGTCGTTAAATGATTGATCACCAAGGCCGGATGAGGGAATGAGAAAACCGACTATGGACTTAGCCGAGCAGGTTGATGTGGAAAAAAACAGTAAAAAAAGACATAGTAATGTGATCTTGGATGTTTTCAAAACGTATACCTGCAAGTGAAATAATTCTGCATCAGTATCTCCTGTGGAGTAACAGGCTAATGCAGGTTAATTGCCATCAGTATAACATTGGGAGATTCATGAATTCAATTTGTTATTATAAGCGGCTATGGTTCTTATTCCAGTTGGCCAAGATTTTGAAACTCTGATACTCTATTTTTCAATACAGGAAAACATAACGTATAGCTCCTGCAATCGACAATGGTAACATCTGGTATGGAGGAAACAAATGGCCATCTATGACCATTCCCAGGTAAAAGATAATTGTGGCTTCGGTCTTATTGCCCATATGGACGGGGAGGCGAGCCATAAGATCGTTCGTACGGGAATTCATTCTCTCGCCCGGATGGCTCATCGTGGAGGAATAGCGGCTGATGGTAAAACCGGAGATGGCTGCGGTCTGTTGTTGCAAAAACCGGATTCATTTTTTCAGGCGCTTGCAAGAGAGCAGCAATGGAAGCTGAGTAACAGGTTTGCCGTCGGTATGTTGTTTCTGAGTCGGGATACCGAACGGGCTGAGACTTCACGAAAGATCGTCGAACAAGAACTCTCCCGTGAAACGCTCACTGTTGTCGGCTGGCGGGACGTGCCCGTTGATTCAAGTGTTTTGGGTGAACTGGCGCTCAAGACACTGCCGCAGATTGTTCAGGTTTTTGTCAATGCACCTTTTGCCTGGGGGGCGACGGATCTGGAACGACGTCTGTATATGGTACGGCGCAGGGTAGAAAAACAGCTGCATGAAGATCCTGATTTTTATGTCGCCTCCCTCTCGAATCTGGTCGTTGTGTATAAAGGATTATGTCGACCGGCAGATCTTCCTAAGTTCTATCTTGATCTTGCAGACTTACGGATGCAATCATCGATATGTCTTTTTCATCAGCGTTTTTCGACCAATACTCTGCCCCGATGGGAATTGGCTCAGCCGTTCCGTTTTCTTGCCCACAATGGCGAAATCAATACCATCACCGGTAACAGACAATGGTCAAGAGCCCGCAGTTATAAATTCCATTCGCCGCTTTTGCCGGATATGCAGGACGCCGCACCTTTTGTGAACGAGAGCGGTTCCGACTCTTCGGCGCTTGATAATATGCTGGAGCTTTTTCTAGCTGGTGGGATGGGGCTTTTCCGGGCATTCAGATTGTTGATACCGCCGGCCTGGCAGAATCATCCTGATATGGATGAAGAACTCAGAGCATTTTATGACTTTAATTCCATGCACATGGAGCCATGGGATGGTCCAGCAGGTGTGGTGATGAGTGATGGACGCTTTGCTGCCTGTGGTCTCGATCGAAACGGATTGCGGCCAGCCAGATATATAGTGACGCGGGACAGGCTCATCACGCTTGCTTCGGAAGTGGGTATCTGGGATTACGACCCGGATGAAGTAGTTGAAAAGGGTCGGGTCGGTCCGGGTGAACTTTTTGTGATTGATACCCATACGGGTAAACGCTGGAGCTCCTGGGAGATTGACAGAGAGCTGAAGTCACAGCACCCATACGATACCTGGATGCAGCATTGTCGTACAACCCTTGTACCGTTTTCAGAACGAAAAGAAGATGTGGCGGAGGTTGCACCTTCAGAAGAGCAACTGCAGATATCACAGAAAATATTCGGTTACAGCAGGGAAGAACTGGAACAGGTTATACGGGTTCTGGGTGAGACAGGTAAGGAGGCGATGGCTTCCATGGGAGATGATACTCCCATGGCAGTACTGTCGACTAAAGGGCGCAGCCTCTATGATTATTTTCGGCAGAAGTTTGCGCAGGTAACCAACCCTCCGATCGACCCTCTGCGCGAGAGTCATGTCATGTCGCTGGCAACGTGTATCGGTCGGGAGCAGAACGTCTTTAAGGAAACCCAGAGTCATGCACACAGGGTCCAGTTTCAGTCCCCGGTTATTGTTAAAACCGATTTTGAACAGCTGTTGAGCCTTGATCAGCATTACTATCGTCATGTAGTACTGAGCCTCAATTACCCTGACACATGCGGTCTTGCGGCTGCTATTCTACAGCTATCAGAAAAAGCGCTGACGGAGGCGAGAAGCGGTGCTGTGCTCATTGTTCTTTCGGATCGCGACCTGCGTCCCGAAACCTTGCCTATGCCAGCAGCCATGGCAGTGGGCGCAATACAACGCACTTTGGTGGAAAACAATCTGCGCTGCGATACCAATATCATAGTCGAGACAGGTAGCGTCAGGGATCCGCACCATTTTGCTACCTTACTTGGTTTCGGGGCAACTGCTGTTTATCCATGGCTTGCCTGTGAAAGTTTGGCGGCCCTTGTGAAAACAGGTGTTATCAAGGGAAATCTTCACGATGTGATCAGTAACTATCGTAAAGGGATTAATACCGGGTTACTCAAAATCCTCTCTAAGATGGGTATTTCCACAGTAGCTTCGTATCGGAGTTCACAACTTTTTGAGGCCGTTGGACTGGCGGAGAGTGTGGTAGATATGTGTTTCCGCGGAGTGGCGAGCAGAATCAGCGGAGCGGATTTCAGTGATTTTCACGAAGATCAGTTGCTGAGGTCTCGTTATGGTTGGCAATCCCGACACCGCCCGTTACCTCCCGGCGGACTCGTACGTTATGTGCATGGCGGCGAATATCACGCTTTTAACCCGGATGTCGTGCAGACATTGCAGCGGGCTGTTCGTGCAGGTGATTATGCCGAGTATCTGAAGTTCGCGAATTTAGTAAATCAGAGACCTGTTTCAAGTCTTCGTGATTTGCTGCAAGTAGAAGGTGACGGCCCGGCAATCCCGATTGATGAGGTTGAACCTCCTGAAAATTTCTATAAACGGTTTGATTCGGCTGCCATGTCTATTGGAGCCTTGAGTCAGGAAGCACATGAAGCTCTGGCTATCGCTATGAATCGGCTTGGCGGCTTTTCCAACAGCGGCGAGGGAGGAGAAAACCCTGATCGTTTTGGTACAGAACGTGTTTCTAAAATCAAACAGGTGGCATCCGGGCGTTTTGGCGTTACTCCAGCCTATCTGGTAAATGCAGAAGTGTTGCAGATCAAGATTGCTCAAGGAGCAAAGCCCGGTGAGGGCGGACAGTTACCCGGCCATAAGGTGACACCACAGATAGCTCAATTACGTTATTCCATTCCCGGTGTCACTCTCATTTCACCGCCGCCTCATCATGATATTTATTCTATTGAAGATCTGGCGCAGCTGATTTTTGATCTCAAACAGGTGAACCCGTCAGCACTGGTCAGTGTCAAGCTTGTGTCTGAGCCGGGAGTCGGTACAATCGCAACCGGTGTCGCCAAAGCATATGCCGATCTGATCACCATTTCCGGTTACGATGGAGGGACCGGTGCAAGTCCGCTCACCTCTGTGAAGTATGCCGGAAGCCCATGGGAACTTGGCCTGGCCGAAACTCAGCAGGCGCTGGTGGCAAACGGGTTGAGGCACAAAGTGAGGTTGCAGGTGGATGGTGGTTTGAAAAGCGGGCTTGATATCATTAAAGCTGCAATTCTCGGGGCCGAGAGTTTTGGTTTCGGAACCGCTCCTCTCATTTCGTTGGGTTGTAAATATCTGCGTATCTGTCATCTCAACAACTGTGCCACCGGTGTGGCTACCCAGGATGAGACCCTGCGTCGGAAATATTTTATCGGTCTTCCCGAGATGGCTATGAACTATTTCACATTCGTAGTACGGGAAACACGTGAAATTATGGCGGAGCTCGGAGTGGCTCATTTGACCGATCTGATAGGGAGAACTGATTTGCTGAAAGAACTTCCAGGTGTGACAGCAAAACAGCAGCGTCTCTCACTTACTGACATTGTTGCCCCGGTCAAGGCTTCAGCGCGTACCGGATTGTTTCATGGTGAAGCCAACGTTCCGGTGGATCCCGGCAACCTCAATCTCAGGCTTATAGAAGAGCATGATGAGGCGGTACTGGAAATGCGCGGCGGCAGAGGGACTTACCAGATACGCAATACCGATCGTTCTGTCGGCGCCCGTCTCTCCGGTCGTATCGCCAGTCTGCATGGTAATGCCGGAATGGATCATGTACCCTTAAATCTCGAATTCAATGGCACGGCAGGGCAGAGTTTCGGCGCCTGGAATGCCGGCGGTCTAAATATGGTGCTTACAGGGGATGCTAACGATTATGTCGGTAAAGGGATGGCCGGAGGAAAACTGGTTATACGGCCGCCTATGGGAGTTTCGTATAAATCGCATGAAGCTGTCATAATCGGTAACACCTGCCTCTATGGTGCAACCGGGGGCAGACTCTATGCCGCAGGTCGCGCCGGTGAGCGTTTTGCTGTGCGCAATTCCGGAGCCGAGGTCGTAGTCGAAGGGGTAGGCGACAACTGTTGTGAATATATGACAGGTGGAATAGTGACAATTCTTGGCAGAACTGGTGTGAATTTCGGTGCTGGAATGACTGGCGGTTTTGCCTATGTTATCGACGAAGATGGAGCACTTGCACGACGCACGAATCCAGAATTGGTCGAGTTGCTTGAACTGACCGATCGGGATATGCTGCTTGAGCATCTGCGTGGTATTGTAAGTGCCCATTATCGTGAAACCGGCAGCAAGAGAGCTGAACTTATTCTTACTGAATTTGACAATTTCGGGCCACTTTTCAAGCTCATTAAGCCGAGAACAACAGAGATCGAAACACTACTCGGGCGTCGTGGCAGTTCACCTGTTGAGATGATGGCTAACACTCATTAAAGAGAAGAGATTATGAATCAGAACCTCTTTCAGTTCATAGAAGTGGATCGGGTTGACCCGCCAAAGAAAAAAATAGATGAGCGCCGTAGTGAATTTGGCGAGATCTACCAGACTTCACGTGGCCCGCAGGTGAAAATGCAGGCTGATCGCTGTCTGGAGTGTGGTAACCCGTATTGCGAGTGGAAGTGTCCCGTTCACAATTATATACCTGACTGGCTGAAACTAGCTAATGAAGGCCGGATTGAAGAAGCGGCTGAACTCTGTCATCAGACAAACAGTCTGCCGGAAGTGTGTGGCCGGGTTTGCCCGCAGGACCGGTTGTGTGAAGGAGCCTGTACCCTGCATCCCGATTTTGGGGCAGTGACCATCGGGGCGATTGAAAAATATATTGTTGATACTGCCTTTGAACGTGGCTGGCGCCCTGATCTGAGCAAGGTCGTCAAGCATGATCTGCAGGTGGCAGTGATAGGGGCAGGACCGGCAGGGCTAGCCTGCGCGGATGTCCTTATTCGTAACGGGGTAAAAGCCATAGTATTTGATCGGCATCCTGAAATCGGAGGGTTGCTCACGTTTGGTATCCCGCCGTTTAAGCTGGATAAACAGGTTATGTCTCTTCGACGGGAAATATTTACCGACATGGGCATTGAATTCCGGCTGGGCGTGGATGTCGGCAAGGATATCGATTTTGAGACCATTTTAATGGATTATGATGCGGTATTTGTGGGAGTAGGGACTTATGAAAATATTCGGGCTGGCTTTTCAGGTGAAGATCTTGAAGGCGTACACGATGCGCTGCCTTATCTGATAGGCAACGCTGACAAGCTCCTCGGTTTTGACCGGCCGGAACATCCATATACGGATTTTTCCGGAAAGCGGGTGGTGGTTCTTGGCGGAGGAGACACAGCAATGGACTGTGTTCGTACCGCAGTGCGACAGGGGGCACAATCGGTGACATGTGCTTATCGGCGTGACGAGAAGAATATGCCCGGATCAGCTCGAGAGGTACAGAATGCCAGAGATGAAGGGGTGCAATTTCTCTGGAATCTGCAGCCGCTAAGTTTGCAGTCCGGCAGTCATGGCCGGGTGAGTGGGGTCGAAGTTGTAACAACACGGCTTGGAGATGCAGATGAGAAGGGGCGACGCAGGCCGGAACCAGTCATTGGCACCCAGCAGGTATTGCCTGCTGATGCGGTGATAATGGC
>JBFHGS010000278.1:0-6321 GCA_041582995.1 Desulfopila sp.
CTCCAGAAGGGTCTGGACATCAGGAACCCCCTCCACCTGAGTCGCGGTCATTTTTTCCTCCTGGTTAAGCCGCTTGCCAAAACCAATCGTATAGACCGGTACGTTGCTCTGCTTTATCAGGTCTATCACTGCACTTTTGGGCTGACTGCTGCCCACACCATTCTTATCGATGCTTGAATCAATGCCATCAGTAAAGACCACAACCGCCGGACGATCTTTGCCCTTAACAAGTTCGACTCCTTTGATGGTTGCATCAAATAATCTGGTTGATCCGCCTGCTTTTATAGTTGAGAGTGCCTGGATTGCTACATCGACTTTCTCACCTTTGAGCTCATTCACTTTCGAATTAAAATCAATAATTCTGACATAACTGCTTTGGGGCAATGTCTGTAGAAATTCCTTTGCGGCATTTAAGGTTGCAGGCATGTCCTTTTTCATCGAACCGGAAGAGTCGATGACCAGAGCGATACTGGCAGGAGCTACCTCCCGTGTGATCTCTCGTATCTCAACCTCTGTACCACCTTCATAAATGATGGTATTTTCTTCAGTAGAATTGATGTCCCGTTTCTGCGGGTCACTGATTGAAATCGAAATGGTGGCGGTAGTGGTATTATCTTTTGCTTCCCTGATTGCAATACCTCCAGTCAACTCGCTGTCATCCGAGAGACTGTTGAGTCGGGCATTGGCACTCTTCAGGCTATCAGGCAGTCTTACAATTGTCTGCTCGCCCGAACTTACCGGAACCAGTTGCGTTTTCGTCGCGCCGTTAAACATATACGACGCCTGATTCACCACAGTCCACAACCCAGACGGTATTCGGAACAGCGTATCTCCTTCGGGAGTCAGGCTGCCTTCGAACAACTGTTTTTCACCATAGTGGTCCTCCTGGCTGCCTTGCCGATGCACTATAGTCTCATGAGCCTGTGGTTGTACATAAACACTACCGAAGGGAGCACCCTGTACGAGCAGGGAACCTAAATCATCTCCATGTTTAACTTTCGGGAGTGCATAGGACTCCTCAACCATAAAGGTTAATCCGGTGGGCAGTGGCTCCGAATTGATTGGCTCGAATCTCCAGTCAAACAACGCTGCTCCTTGAGGAAGATCATCCAGAATGAAGTGATGTGATATTTTGCTGTCGAGGGTTTTTATGTATCTCTTTAAAATTGTTGATTCAGCGCTTACAGAAACGCTTTCTGCATTAAGAATGACTTTGCCGGATGTGAGCTTGACCACCAGTGTCTGAAATCGTTCCCCTGAGCTTTCAGTAACAAAAGCAACAGTACTTCCCTGGGCGTTGCCAAAGTTGTCGGCAGTAACTGTATATTCCGTACCTGCGGCAAATATCTTCTGTTTGACAATGTTCAGCTCATAACCGTCAGCTGTTTCCCTTGCATCGCACCACAACACAGCATCGGATTCCTTCAGTCTGAAAAGCAACTGGTCGGCGTAGACGCTCGGAAATATCGTTGCGCCAATCGTCTTTGCATAGTCCTGCAAAAACTGGAGCGGAAGGCCTGAAGAGTCACTGACTCGCAAACTCCAGACATCGCCATGCAATCTTCGTCGATACTCTGTTGCATTGTCGATATAACGAATATCAATAAAGCCATTTCCGCCGCTCTCTGTATAACTCGTCCCGCCACTGTAGAGACTTTGGGAACCGAGCGGGTTAAAGAGTGGCACAGGAATATCCCATGTATCTTCAGGGCCGGTCTCAGGTGAGGTAATACTCTTGCCAGATGCACTGAGGTTTGGTTCAGGTGATTGCAGATTCGTATCACTCGCCATTTGCGGAGGAATGTCGGAATGTACTTCCTGATCGCCTGCACCTGCTGCCGGAGCTCTGCTTGAAGCCAAGGCATGGTGATGAAAAATGAATCCAGAGGTCAGGATAACTATCATGCTTACACACGCGAAACGACACGTAGCCTTTATCATGTCACCACCCTTTTCAGATAAAACTGCGTTGTGCAAAAGTGCCTGGACTTATTTGGGGTAGATTGTCTGTCTTGTGTCTATACCTATTGTCCTATGGCGTTACCGTGATACTGAAGACGAGTCCAATATGCCACCTGACGCATATCTTCCAGGCAGTTAACCCAAAGATCCCAGGTGTCCTGATTCATAGCAGACAAGGCCGCTGCCCCTTCTGAGGTCTGGCCGGGAGATATATTTGCCTGGTGTGCCAGTTGCATTATCCCTGCGAGATCCCCCCTGGCCTTCATGGCCTGCATCTGTTTTCGCAGATCCTGTGCCGTGGCTTTCCCTGCTGCCTGTTGTGAAGCTGAGTTAGTCGATTGTTTTTCGGGATGAGCCTCGTTGTAGGCTTTTTTATATATCATCTTGCCTTCGTCAATTGTTCCACCCTCGCCGTCGTCAACCTGACGAAAATATGCACGATGCAGGTCGTTATATTTAGCCTTCAATTCCTGAAGCTCATCACCACTATGCCTGCCCATTGCCATTTGGGCCTGCAACTCTCCCAGAGCATCATGAAAATTAGTGTTTTCAAGTTGTGCTGTGAAGGTAACTTCAACAAGTGTCTGTTCGGCTCCTTTGATCATTTGGTGGAAGACAACATGCATACCGTTTTCATTCTCTTGCTGAAAGGGCTCCAGGATATCACGGGAATCTTTGTTTGCCTCATAGTAGGTTCTGACCTGCTCAAATCTATCTTTTGTCAACCGGATGGTTTGATCTGTAGAAATCTCCCGGACGCTACCAGGATAGATGGTAATAGGATGGGCAAGAATAATATCAGTTTTTCCATCTGAATCGGCGAGAAGCAATGTCACCGAAAAAATAAGCAAAGTACTCCCTGCAAGTATCAATGTAGTGATTTTTTTCGTAAACATATTAGCCACCAATAATTAGAGTGAGATTCTCCGATTCACCATGCAGCTTTGTGGATATATTTCAAGGATCAGGTAAGAGAAGTGGAAGATATGTTTTTGCTTTCCACGTGATGTTACCTTCAGCTCGTCCAAATAAAAAAGGCGGAACTATTAATGACTCTGATTATATGTATCTGTGCGTTAAAGGATTTCAGGTTCTCTTTTTTTTTACGCGTTGTTGTCAGTCTTGCTATGCCTGTGCCCAAAGGAAGTATGGGGCAATCTCAGTATAAAAAATAATGTGTAGTAGTCCGTAAAAAACACCGCCGGGAGCGGCGGATATCGTATGCATCGAGGAATGATTGTCATAGGTACAGAGATAAGCACGGAGAAGATGCTTATCTCTGTGCCTATGGCAATGAACGTGAACGGGACAGGACCAGTGAGCCAATTGGTGTTTGATCAATTCCCAAACGACATTGTTATGGTACCGTATTTTCGCCAATCCTCAGTAATCCTCGATTAGTGCTGAGAAATTGGGTTTGATTTGACTGAGTAACGTAAGAATGCAGGCGGCATCCGCCGAAGGTCGATCAAATACGTTCTCCGCAGAACAGACCCCTGACTCATTAATTGTTAAGATACAACACCATCACCTACAGATGGCCTACGGATTAGAAGAAACAAACGGCTGTTTTTAGTGTTTGTTCAGAAGAGAGGTGTAAATGATCTCGGTGGTCTCGGAAGGAGTAATGTTCAGATGATCTTCAAGGAGCCGAAAGCAGCTTCGATAAGCCTTGACAGCTTCGGCGCGATGGCCGAGTTCCCGGCAGCAGACCATGTATCGCTGATAAAAAGACTCTGCCAAACAGTCTATCTCGATTCCCTTTGCATAATAGTCCAGTGCCTTCTCCGATTGCCCAAGGGACTCATAATGACGGCCGGCTTTCATCAATATTCGCAGCATTTGCTTGTGCAGTATATCACGGCGAGATAAGAACCAGGGGAGACTGTTATCCCCTGAAAGAAAAGGCCCCTCGTACATACGTATTACCTGGTCGAAAATCTCCGCCGGATCTGCATCAGCCATTGTGACCATAGACTTCATAGCAGAGTCCAGCACCAGGCTGTCTACCCGGCACCGGAGATTGTCAAGGCTGAGCTGTCCGCCAATGTAGGTAATGATTTTTTCATGTCCCAGAAGTTTTCGTAATCGGCTTAGCGTTACCTCAAAGGACTTGTGAGCGAGGTCTCCGTCAGCATCCGGCCAAAGCGCATGGGTCAGCTGCTCCGCCGAGACGTATTTACCTCCCATTGCAATCACAGCTTTGAGCATTTCCAGGGGTTTTTTCTGCATCTTGCCTGAAAAGACCAGAGGGTCACCATTCATGACAATTTCGAAGCGGCCAAGGGTGTATATTTTAACAGGATAGGGCCATCCATCAGAGGCTGGAACGGTTGTGCCCGTTTCAACGGGAGGCGTCAATCCGCGCCTCACGATAATGTCCCTGACGTACTTTTTTTCAATCCCTTTTTCTAAAGCTTTCAAGCATAACCTGGCAGTGATTCGGGGATGATCATCTGTACACAACAGATAACCGGATTTTCTGGCAAGAAACAGAAATTCTTCAAGAGATTTTACGCCTCTTTCCTCATCATCATCTGAAAAAGCGAAATAGGCTTGATGATACATGGCAAACATCCGGAGCCAGAGGCTTGCGTGGCTATCTGCTATTGCAAAGACCTCCTTCAGATTCAGATATGCCTTATCTTTTTTTCCGAGAAGGTGTAAGGCCAGGGTTTGTCTCAGAAGACACATTCCATATCCAAAAGGAGAGTTGAGAGTCCGGACCAGATGCAATAATTCATTGGCTTGAGTCAGGGCTTTTTCAGGTTCATCGCTTATCAGGGCCTCTCGTGTACTGTACATGAGAAAGGCCGCCTGCCCATGACGGGACAGACGCGATTTTGAAGAAAGAAGAATATCCAGAACCCTCCTGGCCCTTGTGATATCCATTGCGTCCAGAAGGCTCGTGACCTTAGTGACCATGAAGACAAAATCCAAAAAGAGGATGCCGTACTTTCGAGAAAGATCAAGTCCTTCATCAGCCGATTCAATACATTTTTTGGTCATCCCGGAAAGTTGATACCAGGAGTTCTCAACGCGTTTGGCAGTGATCATCACCACAGGGTGAGCATCTCGCAGGAGAGCCATTCGTTGCAACTCCACTTTAGCTCTTCTTACCGCTGGCAGCCCTTTCCGCATAGCCCCAAACCAGAAAAGCTGGTGAAGAGCATTGGCCTTTGGAATACTTGTGGCAGGACTTTCATTAAGCCTGTAGACCCTTTCGACCCAGTCATCCGCATCGGGATGGACGATCTCCCTCAGCGCTAAAGCCGCCACCATTCCAGATGTCACCCATGCCTCGATTTCCGGATTGAGAGCATAACCAACCTCCCGGCAAAGGTCATTCACTACCATAAACCAATGGTCAAGCGGCGTATAATCTTCCGTACCGATGTAAACGGCATTCATGACGGCCGAAGCAGATAGAAGTGCGCCAGTGTAGTCCTTTCCGCCCAGGAACAATCCATATGCCTTTTCGAACAATGGCTTGGCCTGCAGTGGGGAAAAAGTAAGCAGCCCCATTCCTTTCCAGTAAAGAAGCCAGGGATTTTCAGTAAGAATATCTTCAGGTATTTCTTCTATCCATTGCTGCAAGGGGACAAAGCGACCCTGCGCAACCATGTCCTTCCCGTGAGCAAGAACAATTCCGGTAATTCCTTTCCAGTCACCGATAGCCTTCAACAGGTCTACGGCTTCCTGTGTCTGACCTGACTGTTCGAGAATAACGGCTGCAGAACGTCGTAAGGCTGTCTGCTGTAAAAAAGAAAAGTCTTCTCCGGCACGTAAGAGCAAAAAATCACGGTAAAGGGGATGATATTCGTATGAAAGCACAGAGTCGAAACGTTCAGATATGAAATAATTACGACGGACCATGTCGGACAGTATTTCCCCGGCAGAAGCTTCTTTAGACAACTCGCTGGCCATGGAGGCCGTCATCTTCGAAAGGTATGCCGTCTTCAGCATTAAGGTCCTGGTCTTGTCATCCAGTTTTTTGAAAACTTCCTCGGCAAAATAGGTGAATATTTCTTCCTTGCTGGATATTCCCGGTACGTGTAAACACTGGTTTTTTTGTTTCAGAGCCTCTGTTATGAGCGTCAAACCCGCAACCCATCCCCCGGACATCTCCTGAATTTTCCAGATCATATCGTCATCGGATTTGGCCGCCATCCTCATTCGAATGATACCCTCCGACTCTTCTGCAGCCAGTTTCAATTCCTCCCAGCCAAGAACATTCATCACCATGCAAGCTTTCAGGCGGATAAATGCAGAAGGGGGAGCATTTCGACTGATTACAACGGCATGGATTCCCGACGGAATAATTGAAAAAGCATGCAGCATCACCTCATGAAGAGGTGA
>JBFHGS010000279.1:0-6314 GCA_041582995.1 Desulfopila sp.
CTGTATCTGTCACCGGGTAGGCAAAGGGGAGTGACGCTTTGCCTGAGGAGCGACTTATTATAAAGTTGCCGACTACGAATTCTCGCGTCCGCTCTGCCCGCTGGAACCACTCACGGTCTTTTACAATGAGTGGGTTCTTCAGCGGGAGGGAGCAACAGTCTATGATCCCGGTGGAATCGGAGACGACCATTGTTGAATAGTTCGGATTCTTTGCATGCATATTGGAGAGTGCGGCATTGCATTCGGCACCACTCACCTGCCCTAAAGCGGGGATATGGGACATGACCGTGAGCATAGAGCGTGTTTCTTCGATAAAACGCTGCTGGCGGTCTGAAAAAATGCGCACACTTTGTGCCACCTGCAACTCTGCATAAGCGAGAGCCTGCTGTTGGAGGGTGTATCCTGTATACCAGAGATGTGCGGAGACGGGGATAAGTATAAGTAAGATGAGAATAAGCAGCTGTTTGCGAATTCCGGACCGGAATGGGTTCATAGAATGTTGTTGCAGGTTTTCGGTTATTTTGTAAACAGTTAATAACTCTTCACGGGGTACTTAAACCCTGTATTTGTTAAGGCTCAAATCTGTAACTGTTGATAAATGAACCACATTTTGACAAAGGTGGTTTCTCGCTATAGCCTGGTTATACAGGAAACTGTGATCTTTCAAAGGTGGGGTAGCTGCGAGCAGTTGCAACAGTTATGCTTGATCGTATCAGGCGTTGAGACCTATGTCAAATTAACTGCTTAGAGGTCTGCAGGGAGCTGATTATGAACTGCCGTACCGAAAATGTACCATTGTCCCGAAACAGATTGATGTGGCAGGATGATGAAATATGGTTGCAGGTTGAGTATTCGGTGCGCCAGATATGTTCCAGTCTGGGAAAGCAGAATGGCATTATTCGAGCGGTTGCTGAAGATATCGCTGCCGGTTATGCGGCAATTGATTCGAATCTTGAAAGACTCTGTGGCCAGACGTGTGCATGTTGCCGGGATGTCTGTTGTATGAAAGCCACAGTCTGGTACGACCTGCGGGATCTGCTTTTTCTCTATCTTTTTTCAGGTAGCTTGCCGGCAACACAGATTCATAGAAATTCCGATCACTCCTGCTCTCATCTTAGCTTAGCCGGTTGTCTGCTGGCTCGTCACGATCGCCCCTTTATCTGCACCTGGTATATCTGTTCAATGCAAAAGTCACTGCTGGAAACTCAGGTTGAAAGAAGTTGTGGAATTTTCATCTCCCAGAAAATAAGCGAGATCCAGAGACAGAGGAAATTGCTCGAAGATCTGTGTATTGCTGCTGTAACATGTAGTTGATGCGTATGATATACTTTACGATTTCTCCTTCTTTTCACGTTTTATGCGCGCTGCAATCATGCGTTCTTTGAGGTTGGAGTTTTTTCGGGTGACCTCATCCTGTCCTTCGTACCATGGTGGAATGTCATCATAATACGGAATTCCGTCATCAATCATGTAGCGTGAATTTGGGTTTCTGGGAAACCCTGCCGGAACTGCGCCGGAACAGATGACGAAAAGTCCGGTCGTGTGAGCCTTCAGGGCGCGGCGAGCATTGGCAGCGACCCGGATAATGTCCCCCCGGTTGATTTCGAGAAGTTCACCATCTATGTAAAGTATGCCACTGCCAGAAATTACAGTGTACACCTCCTCCTGTTCCCGATGGCTATGTGTGAACGTATAGCCTTCACCGGCTGGGATTTTGATAAGGCCCAGCGCTACAGCTTCAAGTTCAAGCTTTTTACGTGGACTGGTCAGCCAGGGAAGATTGTCAAAATCGAAATGAGCTTTGCTGTAGGTTTTACTCATGGCATGGTTGCGAAAGAGGTTTGAAGATTGAAGAGAGGTGGCTGGAAAATTATTCTTTTTGTGTAGTATTCATTGAATTCTATCGTAAAGACGTGCTTACGGTGAAGATAAAAGCATTCGGAGTGCTTAATGTACTGGGAGATCGTATACGTTTAATGTGAAAGAACAGGTAGGGATAATGTGATCGTTCAAAAAGGAGACGCAGCTCTATGACAGAGAGACATTATATTCGTGCAGGCTGGCTGATAGACGGCAGTGGTGATCCGCTTCAAAAAGATATGCTGCTGACAGTAACCGACGGAGTAATCTCAGGGATAGAACCGTTTCGTCAGGATAATGCACCTGATGATCGCGAACTGACCGATCTCTCTTTCGGTTCAATTCTGCCTCCGTTTATTGATAGTCATCTGCATCTGGCAATGTCGGGGACGATGGACAAGGCAACCCGGGAACATCAGCTGGTTGCCGGCTGTGCGGAACTGGAGCCGGTGATTGCACAGCATCTCGAACAGCTTTTCAATCACGGGGTACTGGCCGTGCGGGATGGGGGAGACCGTGAAAACTGCGTTTTTGGATATCTGCAGCAATTTTCAGGTGGTACCTATCCTGTACGGGTACAGACGCCGGGTCGGGCCTGGCATAAGCAGAACCGTTATGGAGGTCTTATCGGCAGATCACCCGGCGAAAGCGAGACATTGGTTCAAGCGTATACTCGACAGAATGAATATCACGATTATGTAAAACTGGTCAATTCAGGCCTCAACAGTCTGAAAGAATACGCTCGGCAAACAGCGCCCCAGTTTGCACCAGAGGAGATTCGTGCTCTCGTCAAACTTGCGGCAGAGCAGGGGCGCAAGGTAATGGTACATGCCAATGGTCAGCAACCGGTGCAGGAGGCGCTGGAAGCGGGTTGCCACTCGATTGAACATGGTTTTTTCATGGGGCGTGAGAACCTGATGCGCATGGCGGATAGTGACTGTGTCTGGGTGCCGACAGTGTGCACCATGAAGGCCTATGCAGAGATTCTTGAATATCAGCGGGATTATGCGTCAGCTGATGTTGCCCGCAGAAATATGCAACACCAGCTTGAGCAACTACGAATGGCAAGAGAGCTCGGAGTTAAGGTGGCACTTGGTACAGATGCAGGCAGCCCCGGCGTACTGCACGGTGAGTCACTCTTTGAAGAAATGAAACTGTTTGTAAAGGCTGGGTATAGTCTGGGGCAAACAGTACAATCTGCAACGTCGATTGGCGCAGACCTACTGGGGATTCATGACATGGGGCGATTGCAAAAAGGTATGCCGGCTGATTTCCTCGTGGCTCGGGGAACTCCCGCTCAATTACCCCGAAAATTCTCCTATCTCGAGGGAATTTATCGTGGTGGCAGACCATGTGAGCACTATCGTAAAAATCCGCAGAAGCAGGCTGCAAAATTGCGGTGAAAGCAGAGGGCCGCTTTTCGCATGAACATTGTGTTAGTTGGAAAAGATTAAATATTTGAAAAAATTACAAAAAAACACTTTCCAAGCGTGCACAATGTTCAGCAAAGATTATTTCATATGGTGCCATTGTCTGAAGTATGTTGCCTGTAGATGTAGCCAGCTATGGTTTTATGAAAGGATATTTTCCCGACAATCTCAGACGGAGAATATCTCCACAGATCTACTTGACAGTTGTTACAGGACAATCTGCCTTCAGTATAACGTATTGAGCAGTTGAGCCAAAGATCAGTTTACCTACTTTAGAACGGCTTTTTACTCCGATCATAATCTGCTCAACACCTTTTTCCGTGGCAAATTTGACCAGATCTTCTCCAGCGGTATTGCCTCTGATCAACAGATGAGTCTGGCAGGGAAGTTGCTCTTGTGCAAAAAAACTCTTCGCATCCTCCAGACCTTTTTCAGCGTCGACAATGAGTTCTTTTGTCGTCTTTTCTCCTCCCATGAGTGAGGTAACAACAAAAACTTCTCCATGAAATGCCTTGGCGTATCGGGCTGCAAGTAAGAGTAGATCCTTGCCGACATTGTTTCCTCTGTACCCTACGAGTATTTTCATCTGTTGCTTTCTCCGTTATGTTATAAGCAGCTGATTAGTTTGCCGGAGTAGTCCGACAGGTCATCTTATTATTACCATAGAAGACTCGTTGTGAAGAGCCATTTTATCGTTTTTTCACGATAATTTGTTTGTAGAGCGGTGAGTGAGCGGCAGGGTGGGCAGGAAAATAGTGAGATAGAGAACGCTATTCACTTTATGATTCTTGAATTACCAGGGGATATCATTATGTTGTTTTAATCTACACTTTGAAATACTGAGCTCCTTTGCTCGTTTGCTGGATAACACTTATAGGAATGAAAGGAATTTTCATAATGACCCAGGCCAATAAACGAAGTTCGCTGCTTTGCCCCAACTGCAAAAGGCTGATCAGCCGCTCAACAGAGTCTTGCCCGCATTGCGGTTTGACAAAACCGGGATCTATTTGGAAGGACAATATCTTTTCACGTAATACCGGGGATGGGGAGGGCATTCTGCGGGTTATCTTAATTGCGAATGTCGCAATGTTTATCCTTTCAGTTCTGATTGATATGAGACCGTCTTCATTTAGCGGCAGTCCGTTTAATTTTCTTTCGCCCAGCAACAACAGTCTTCTGGTACTGGGGTCTACCGGTACTATTCCGCTATTCCAGCTCAACCGGTGGTGGTCGCTTATATCCGCCAGTTATCTGCACGGCAGCCTCCTGCATATTCTCTTTAATATGATCGCCTTGCACCAGCTCGGCCCGTTATTAATTCGAGAGTATGGCAGCAGTCGCATGGTTGCAATTTATAGTTTGGCTGGAATAGGCGGTTTTTTGATCTCGTCTCTTGCCGGCGTTCGCTTCACAATAGGTGCATCAGCCGCGGTCTGCGGATTGATTGGTGCGGCACTCTATTATGGTAAAAGTCGGGGAGGAGCTTACGGTAACGCGGTGTACAGTCAGGTTGGCGGTTGGGCGATCAGTCTTTTTGTTTTTGGTTTTATAGTGCCTGGAATCAATAACTGGGGCCATGGCGGTGGTATGCTTACAGGGGCAGTTGTCGCATTCCTGCTTGGTTATAGAGAGCGGTCTAAAGATACTTTCGGTCATACTTTTCTTAGTATGACCTGCGTCGTGGTAACTGGTCTTGTGCTGGTGTGGTCGGTTGTAAATGGTTTAGTCTTTTTCCTGCGATAAGATATTTGCAGACAGGGGGGCTCTGTGGTAGTGGATAAGTAGGACTGCCTATTTGGGCGGTTCCGGTCGGGATCATTCAGTGTCCGGATATGACTTTTTATTGAGGTGGCTATGGCGTTTAAACCATTCTCTCCGCAGACTATCATTGAACCTTTTCGCATCCGTTCTGTTGAACCGCTTGGTTTCACAACAGCCGAGCAGCGTAGACAGGCGCTTGAATCGGCAGGTTACAACCCGTTTTTACTCAAAGCTGAAGACATACTGATCGATCTGCTTACTGACAGCGGTACAGGTGCGATGTCTTCTCGGCAGTGGGCGGGAATGATGGCGAGCGATGAATCGTACGCCGGAGCCAGATCATTCTACAGGTTTGAGCAGGCCGTGCAGGACATCACCGGTTATAGTCAGGTGATGCCAACTCATCAGGGCAGGGCAGCTGAGCATATTCTCTTTCACAGTATCGTCGGCAGTGGCAAGATTATTCCGAACAACACCCATTTTGATACCACCAGAGCCCACGTGGAAAACTGCGGGGCCGAGGCAAGAGATATGGTTATAGAAGAGGGTACAGATCCTGAATGGATACACCCTTTCAAGGGCAATATGGATCTGGAGAAGCTTGCGGCGCTGATTCGCAGTGAAGGGCGGGAAAAAATCCCGATCATTATGCTGACTGTGACCAATAATTCAGGTGGTGGTCAGCCTGTGAGCATGGAAAATATCCGGCGGGTGAGTGAACTAGCCAGAAGTCATGACATTCCATTTTTTTTAGATGCCTGCAGATTTGCAGAAAATTGCTGGTTTATCAGAGCACGTGAACCGGGATACGGTGAGAAATCCATTCTTGAGATTGCCCGTGAACTGTTCAGCTATGCAGACGGATGCACCATGAGTGCCAAAAAAGATGGTATGGCTAATATTGGTGGTTTTCTGGCAATGAATGATTCCACGTTGGCAGAGCAATGTCGTAGCTTTGAGATTCTTATGGAAGGGTTCCCGACGTATGGTGGTATGGCTGGTTATGACATGGAAGCGATCGCTATTGGCTTATATGAGGCGATGGATGAACGCTATCTGGAATATCGGGTTCGGTCAATTGAATATCTCGGTGAGAAATTGCTGGCAGCTGATATCCCGATCATCCGGCCGACAGGTGGTCATGCGCTCTATATCGATGCCAGAAAGATGCTTCCCCATATTCCCTGGAATCATTATCCAGCCTGGAGTCTTTCTAACGGACTCTATCTTCTTGGCGGGGTACGCGGTGTGGAGATCGGTTCA
>JBFHGS010000280.1:0-6168 GCA_041582995.1 Desulfopila sp.
CGGCAAAGACTACGTAAGGTGTACAGACAGATGCTCGTTATCGTAAAGAATTGTTAAGACATGAAGAAGTGTTAGATTTTCGAGCGTGAATAGTCAATAGTGCGAACAGGATATTTTGTAGTTTAATACGTGTAAGAAAGAGTTTTACAAATGCTTTCATCAAAAGATGTACCACAATCAATCGTCTTCCTCACTGATGCTACAGATAAGGATTCCAGTCGCTTTGTTGAAGCCATGACTCGTGAAGAATTTCGGGTAAAGGTATATCCCCGAAATACAGGTCTGCGTGACAGTAGTCTTTTTCAGGATGCAGATCTCATAATTATAGAATCCTGTAAGTTTTCTTTAGAAGAACTCTCAAAGTTCAGAAACGTACGGAAAAAATTTAAAGGAGTCCTGGCAATCCTGGCTGAGAACATCGATGAGATGTTGCAGGTAATGCTCTACGAACAGGGTATTGATACTCTGCTCATCAAGCCAATCAGTCCGCTCCTTATGCTGGCGCAGATACGCGCTATTTTTCGTTGTAACAGCAAACAGAAACAAGCGGCTAATCTGTTTTTTAATGGGCTTGAAATAAACGGACGTGCGAGATACGCATCGTACCGTGGCGACGAGATTCCGCTTTCTTCCAGAGAATTTGATATCCTCTGGTATATGGCTCAAAACGCCTGCAATACTCTCGATCGTGACCGTCTGTATAAGAATGTGTTCGGTGTTGAATATAATGGTTATGACCGCTCTATTGATATGTATATATCCCGTCTCCGGACAAAACTGGCAGAAGGGACAAATCTTCCGCCACTCATAAAAACCGTTAGAGGCAAAGGGTACCTTTTCGCTGCTGAAGAGTCACCAGACCTCTACCCCTAATGTTTCGAAGAACGTCATTCTTTTTCTGCTTTTGGTGTCTGTCCAGATAATTTCTCATGTCCCGCTCAGCATACCGTTTTTTCCAGCCTCAATACATACGTTAATCAGATTCCCCTGAAACTCAGTTTGAACAGGTGAGGGGCGACACGTAAACTGCATTCGTCGCAGCCAGTTAGAAAATGCACAGATTTAACCTAAATATCGAGTAGTCACAGCACAAATAGCTATCTATCGCTCAACCATCACACCTCACGTCTCACATTCACCATTTCAGCTGAGTTTTAGCGATAAGCAGATATGTTTATACGCCTGCAATCTATGCGTCTTCCCTTTGTTACAGAATGTTACGTATGCAACATTGCCGCGACGTAGCACGACATTAATACTATCCAGGTTACTTAACAGGCATAATTGGTACGTATACCAATCTCCGATACCTCATTATGGAGAAGCCGTTTCGAACCAATGAATCTCCTGCCCTTTTCCGTTTGGCAGTTCTAACTGTTTAGCCCCGGGGCAGCATAAGAATTCTCTCCATAGTGAAAATGTCTCTGCATGGATGCTTTGACGAGCCTGCACATTGAATATGTGCGGCACAAATAGAAATTGAAAACGATTCAATGGTCTAAAAGGCTACTGCAATCGAAATATGCAAGGTGTCGAGAAGGAGGAAATGATGGGGATATCGAGCACGCTATACACTGCTATCAGCGGGTTGCAATCGAATTCACAAGCCATGGGAGTAACGGGTAACAATATTTCCAATAGCAACACTACAGGCTTCAAGAGCGGTTCCAGTATTTTTTCAGATGTTCTGGCATCTTCAATATCCAGCGCCAGTGGGGATTCCGAGATTGGTCGGGGCTCTCAACTTGCTACGGTGCAAACTAATTTTTCCCAGGGCACATTTGAATCTACAGAAAGTTCAACCGATCTCGCGATTGAAGGTGATGGTTTTTTCATCGTGAGTGCTCCGGGAAACGACCTTATGCTCTACACCAGAAACGGTTCATTTAGTTTCGACGATGAAGGATATCTTACTACTGCTGACGGGTTCCGGGTGCAGGGCTCGCTATATGCCGGTAACGGGCAGCTGAATGAAGGTCTTTTGACTGACATTAAAGTTGATATGTTATCTCAGATACCAGCGACGCAGACTGAAAATGTCACAGTAATCAATAATCTCGATTCCAGTTCCGATATACTTGGCGCCTTCGATATTACACAACCAACGGATAGTTCAAACTATTCAACAACAAGTATTATCTATGACTCTTTAGGTACAGAGCATACGGCAACCTGTTTTTTCACCAAAAATGCCAATCAGACATGGGAATGGAATATTGCCGTAGAAAGTGACGAGATTACAGGCGGTGGTGCCAATGATTTTACTGTAATAAACAGTGGTGTTCTGAGCTTCGATACAAATGGCAATCTTTTAACAGGAGGAAGCGGGATTTCGGCAGCTATCACCTGGAGCAATGGTTCTGACCCGAACCAGGTTGTAACGTACACTTTTAACACCACTCAGTTTGACTCCGACTCTACCATTATTTCCCAAAATCAAGATGGTTATTCTGCCGGTGAGATAACCTCTGTCGACATTGGTTCTGACGGAACAGTTAGTGCTTTGTACTCCAATGGCGAATCCATTGATATAGCAAAGGTTTCTCTGGCGACATTTGTCAATCCCAACGGTTTAAGCAGTGCCGGTGGCAGTCTTTACAGCGCGACCGCAAGTTCCGGGAATCCCTCTGTCGGGTATCCAGGTGGAAGCCAGGGAAGTCTTGTTGTGCAATCTCTTGAACTTTCAAACGTTGATCTTGCCGCCGAGTTTGTTGATCTGATAACCATCCAGAACGGCTATAACGCCAGTTCCAAGGTCATCACAACCGTAGATGAAATGCTTCAGGAAGTACTTAATCTCAAAAGATAAAAAACCATTATGGCAACCATGGAACAAACGACATTACTGAAAGAGTTAACGGCACTTAACGACTTGCTCATTCGTGAACGCATAGCTATCACCAACATGCAGATGGGACTTCTTGCAGAAATTCAGCACAACAAAACTACGCTGCTTCTGCACATACAACAACTGGATGAACCGGCTGATACTGAGTGCATTAAACTGGCTGAAATCGTTCAGGCAAACAACAAGCGAAATGGTTGGCTTTTACGATCAGGTTTAAAACTTGTGGCACGTATGAAGATTCTCACACAACGTAAACTGGCACTGACCTACACTCCACATGGACGTTCTCTTAACATCGATACCGGACCGAAAATCATTGCACAGAGATATTAGTCATGGGCAGCCTTATCAGCTCATTATACACTGGTGCCAGTGGTATCTACTCTAATCAGGCTGCTGTAGAGGTCACCGGAAATAACATTTCAAATGTGAATACAGAGGGGTATTCACGACAAGTTGTCTCAATTAAAAGTTCAACTTCTGTGGAACAGGGGGGGCTGCTGTTCGGATCAGGATCAGCAATTGACAGTATTAATCGTGCTGACAATGTCTTCATAACCAAACAACTTATCGCGGCCAGTGCAAATTATGGCGAATATGAGGCGGCCAGCACCCCACTCAGTACTGTTGAACAGATACTCGATATTGGTGAAACCAGTCTCGCCAGTGATATAGATAGCTTTTTCGATGCCTGGGAGGCGCTCAGCACCAATCCCGGTGGGAATTCAGAAAGACAACAAGTGATCATAGAAGGCGACGATCTTGCAAATCATTTTCAACAGATCAGTAAGGAGTTGAGCGACGTTGCAGACAGCATTGACAGCTCAATAGAGTCGTTAGTTCCTGAATTTAATGACATGCTTCTACAGATTGCCGAACTGAATGGAAAGATCCTGCAATCCGAGATCGCAGGAGGCAATGCAAATACCCTGCAGGACCAGCGGGACCTTCTACTGCAGAAGATCGGAGAGTTTAGTGGCGCTACAACCTACACCGATGATGACGGTATGGCCTGCCTTCAGCTCAAGAACGGCCTGCCACTCGTTATCGGCCAGGTTGCATCGACTCTATCAACACAACAGATTGACGGTGTTTCCCAGCAGGTGCTTACAGCAGGGAACTCAACATTTACACTTGATAACGATGACTTTGGCGGAGCACTTGGAGGTCTGTTACAGGTTAGGGACAATACGATTCCGGAACTTCAGGATGAGATTGATCAACTTGCGTATGAAATTGTTTCAGCTGTAAACAACCTCCATACTACAGGTATTGATTTAGAGGGTACTGCCGGTTCAGACTTTTTCAGTCTTACCCCCTCAGCAGATGCTTCTGCTGCAGTATGGCATGGAGCTGCTGCGTCTATTGCTGTTTCAATTAATGACCCTGCACTGGTTGCGGCCGGTACCAGCGGCTTTAGTGGAGATAACAGTCTCAGCCTGCAAATAGCAGCACTCAAGGATACTGCAACGATAGGCGGCTCGACATTCACTGAGGAGTATGCACGTATTGCCGCCAAAGCCGGGCTTTTTGTGAGCGGCAACGAAGATAAGCTGCTTGCAGGACTTGAAAACCTTAATAATATCCAGGATGATCGCGACACAATATCAGGAGTTTCTACTGATGAGGAAATGTTGCTGCTTATTCAATACCAATCAGGTTATGAAGCTGCCGCCAATTACCTTTCAGTGGTCAAAGAGATGCTTGATACCCTGCTCGCCATGTAAATCGCAACATAAAGGAGAGCTATGACAATCGTGAGAGATTCATCTTCATATCGTGTATTGCAGTACAATTTGTCAAAAAACACGACGAAATTGAACGAACTGTATATCAAAACGTCGACCGGTATCGAAGTAGCTAAAGCCTCGGACAATCCCTCATCTGTGCAGAAAATCATCGGTTGCCGCAGTAGCATAGTCGCAGGAGAGCGATACATAGAAAATTGCAGGAGTGCTCAGGACAACCTTTCATCTTCGGAAACCTATATCGATTCGATACTGGATGTGATGGAAAGGGCAAAAGAGATTGGTATCAGTGCGGCTAATGATTCTCTCTCACAAAGCGATTTTAACACCTACACTGACGAATTGAGCCGAATGCAGGATGCATTACTTGATTTAGCAAACACCCAGGTAAGTGGAAAATATATTTTCGCTGGCTATGATGACACGTCACAACCTTTTTCCGGTTCACCGGTAACATATAACGGCACAACTGATCATCAGATGATTACGGTCAGTCCCGGGTCGACAGTTGCAGGCAATATAACCGGGGAGGAATTATTTATGAACCCGACGGATCTCTTTGCAACTCTAGATAATCTGATAACTGCAGTCAGTGCCGGTGACACAGCACTTGTCTCCAGCCAGTTGGATCAACTCGAAGTTGCAGCCGAGCAGGTTCGATCCCGACAAAGTGAACTGGGCAATGCGAGTGCCAGACTCGATGATCTCATTACCATGCATAGTAATTCCAACTTATTATTAACAGAAACATTGTCTACAGAAGAGGATGCTGATCTTACAGAATTACTCTCTGAAATTTCAAAATATGAACTCTCTGTTGAAGCTACCATGCAAGTTACCGGAAGAGTTTCTGCCCTGAACCTGTTTGATTATCTCTGATATTACAATTAATACGCCATGATTCCTCCTCTTGGTCAGCAAGCATAGTGAGCTGTCAGGAGTATACAACAAATTAAGCTGCAACTCCTCAATATCATCGACATTACCGTGATTTTTAAGTTTCCTGAAACAAATGCAGTTCTCTCCACACACTTCACTTCTTCCCTGACTATCAGCTATTTAAGCTGATAGTCAGGGAAAATCAGATTTTGAAATCTCACATGACGTAACGTACTGTATACACTCGAACGCCAGCACTCCTATCACACAAAAGAGTGTTAAGTTATGTAAAGACCGACTCATATTAAGTGATAAATCTGGTGAGATTGATTATTGATACTCTTCCTGAAATAGCATTGCTGGAAGGCATTATGATCGTCAAGCCGTTTACCGGTCCTCGGGTCACGATGTCTGGCAGCAAAGAAATAAAGTGAAACAGAGGGGAAGATGCACACGATGCCGGATTATGGCAAAAAGATGACGCGAAACCAGGTTCTGGTTATTGATGATGATATTGAACTGTGTGGATTATTAACAGATTACCTGAGCCGGGAAGGCTTTATTCTCACGTCTGTTCATGATGGGGAGCGAGGTCGCGATGAGGCACTTGCGGTGAATTATGACCTCATAGTTCTCGATGTTATGCTACCGGGGATTGATGGTTTCGAAGTGCTGCGAAAAATACGGAAAGAG
>JBFHGS010000281.1:0-6142 GCA_041582995.1 Desulfopila sp.
GATATCCTGCAGCGTTTCCCATATGAGGAACACCCCTATAATATAGCTCTGGTTGCCGCTCTGGCAGAAGGTCTCGGCATCCCGAGAGAACTCGCTTTAAAGGAAATGGCAGACAGAGTAATCCCTGATATCGGCGTGTTAAAAGCGTTTCCCGTAGCGGATATTGAAGGGCGACAACTGGAATTTGTCAATGGCATGTCCGCGAACGAACGATTTGCCACCCTGTCAAACTGGCAGCGTATGGGCTTTGAGACAGGGGCTGAAGGTCCTGATCCTGAGGTCTGGCTTATTACTCTCATTAATAACCGTGCCGACCGCATATCGCGCTCACAGATGTTCGGCTCCATTCTGGCACGGGATGTCTCTGCCGATAAGATCGTACTTATCGGTTCAAACCTCTCCGGAATGAAAGGCTATATCAAACATGGCTGGGAAGGTTTTCTCACTGAAAATACAGTCAAACTTGCAGAATCTAAAGATCCCGGTGAATTTGTAGAGTTCCTGGAGGATATGGTGAATAAGCTGCGTATACCGAAAACAGAAGAGTTTCTTCGTCTGCGCTTTGGCCATATGCTGCAACCTGATCTCAAACAAGCTGAGATAGATCAACTCCTCACTACACTTGAAGACCCTGAGCAACTGCTCAAAAACGTTGAAAAACATACTCTCCCGCAGGCCGAAGGGATTATCCGCCATATGCGCGAGCATCTGCTGAGTTTTTCAGAATATCATCAGTTTAAAAGTAAACTTTTAGCTGATTCCCAGGTCGCCCCCGGCCTGTTTGAAGAATTGCAGGATCTGCTGACCTCCTGGTTTACGAGACGTATATACGTTGTTGAGGATTATCATGCCACAGGCGATCAGGTTATCAATCATCTCTGCATGGAAACCCCGCCGGGCCTGCTCGGCAGAATTATGGGAATGCAGAACATCAAGGGTACCGGGCTCGATTTTGTCTATCGCTGGCAGGCGTGGGAGCGCTGCTGGGCGGGATGTAACAAACTACGTGACGAAGATGAAGCAATTTTCGAAGACGGATTGGGTGAAATGATGGCTTTTCAGGACTATGGTCTGCTCTGTAAAGATTACGTGAAAGAGAGTGTAGCACTGGTCAATCTGCAAGCCCATTCCCAGACTGAACGTTGCCAGGCAGGTCTCAACCTGATCTGGGCAAATCTTGAAAAGAAACTTGAACAGGTTCGCTCAAAAATGTCCGCTAAGAAGCAGAAATCAGCAGGAAAGGCTGCAGAAATTGGTATTCTGTTGCTCGACGCCCTGGAAGCCTTTCTCGATGCCGGAGATGCTGTCAGACGCCGTAAAAAGGCCAACCGCATATACAAGGATCTTGCCAACGAACGTATCAGCCACCCTCGCGCAGCACTCGAACTACAGGCGCTGAACAAACGACAGAAAGGTGGTTGGCTGGTGGCAAAGTTTAAAAGATAATCTGATTACCCTCTTTCTCAATAAGCTTGGTGAGGGATCAGAAGCACGGTCTGATAAGGAGGAAATTCACACAATGTATCACCACATACGCTCTTCAGGTCCGGCCACCGCGACGTGCACAGCCTCTTTGCAAACACCCTGAATTTTTCTTTCACGCAACAACTCTGCAGTGATATTAGCATCATGCTGAGGTATACTGCCGCCTACACGGCTGAGCTATAAGCAACTTTCAAAATCATTACAGACAATTACAAAACAGGCAAGGATATATCATGCAAGAGTTCAATAACGTTACAGTAACCAAGAAAGCAAATGTATACTTTGATGGCAAGGTCACCAGCCGCGCGATCCTCTTTCCGGATGGCTCCAGAAAAACACTCGGTATTATGTTTCCCGGCGAATATACCTTCGGCACAAATGAAAAAGAGATTATGGAGATTCTGGTCGGAGATCTCGAAGTCCTGATACACGAAACCGAAGGCTGGAAAAGCATTACAGGCGGAGAGGAATTTGAAGTTCCTGCTCAATCTTCCTTCCAGCTGAAGGTACATAGCCTTACCGACTATTGCTGTTCGTATATTAAAGAGTAACACAGAGTGAAAAGAAACAATTACCGGAGCTGATAATTATCCCGCAGTTCCGGTAATGTGCTTTAGGTCTTCCTGCATAAAGAGTAGATACCCATGCAGATATCAAAAGAGTGATGAGCAAGCAAAAAAAACAGCTCAACCAGCATTCCACTTTATTGTTGCAAGATCAGTATTTCTATGTTCAAAAAGCTCTCTTTCCGATCCTCCGGTTTGAATTTCCTATCAGATTGCGATAACCTGAATACGGATAGTTGCAGAGGCCCAACTCCCCTATCACTCCCCTTTTCTCTATTCTACAGGTCATAATGTGCTGAAAATTAACAAATTCCGGCTCAGTTATAAAATTTTCCTGACTCTTTCAGCCGTTTTCCTTTCTATTTGTATCATCGGAAGCTGGATTGCCTATACCCTTGTACATTCAGTAATCAGTAAGCATCTTGAGCAAAATCTGAGTAACACGGTTAACGCCGTTCAGGAAATAATTCAGACTTCAGTCGACCTATCAATTCGAAGTTATCTCCGGTCGGTTGTTGAACAAAATACAATTGTTCTGACTGACCTCTACAGCCAGAGTCAGTCAGGAATACTCACTGAGGAGGAAGCCCAATCCCGGGCGAAAGCGTTGTTCAGAGTTCAGAAAATTGGCACGACCGGCTACAATTACATCATTAATTCACAAGGAGATACACTACTGCATCCCAAACCGGAGATTGAAGGAGCCAACATCCGGCATTTCGAGTTTGTGCGCGAACAGATCAAAATGAAAAAAGGGTTTCTTGAGTATTCCTGGAAAAATCCCGATGAAAGCCAGTCCAGACAAAAATATCTCTATATGGAATATTTTCAACCATGGGACTGGGTTCTTACCGTTTCCGCCTACCGTGACGAGTTCGACCAGCTGGTACAACCCGAAGATTTCAGTAGCAAGGTATTAGCAATCAAGATCAGTGAAAACGGTTTTCCACTCGTTATTGATCAATCCGGACAGATTATTGTCCACCCCTTTCTTACCGGAAATGCCCTGCTGGAAGATCGTGAAGAAACAGCATTTATCCGGGAGATCATGGCACAAAAAAAAGGCAGGAAAACTTTCCTCTACACAGACCCCAGAAGTGGCGAAACACGGCAGATGGAGGCCATCTATCAGACGATTGAGGATTCCGGCTGGCTGGTTGCAGCAATTGGCTACGTCGATGATTTTTATGCTCCACTGAAAACACTGAAGAATGTTTTTATTACCCTTATCGGCCTTGGAGTCGTCTGTTCCATTATTGTCTCGTACTTTCTCAGCAGATCAATAACATCGCCATTAAACCGGCTGCTTGAAACGCTTTCCAGTCAGTCGCAAAATTTCAGCATTCCTCAACACAGTGCCACAAATAAAGATGAAGTTGAAGAGATCTCCGACTATTTCAGTCTTTATGTCGAACGGTTGAGTGACTACAACACCAGGCTCGAAAGCCTGCTTGAAGCACAAAAGAAAAGCACCTTCGATCTCTCTATTTTTAAAGAAGTTTTCGAACACAGCGCCGAAGGTATTGTTATTACCGATGCAAGTGGCATTATTATCAACACAAATCCTGCCTTTCATAAAATCACCGGCTTCAGCACAGAAGAATCCATCGGCCAAAGCCCGCGTATTCTCAAATCTGATCGTCACTCACCCGAATTTTATGCGGCAATGTGGGCCAGTATACGTGAAAAGGGATTCTGGGCCGGTGAAATCTGGAACAGAAGAAAAAACGGGGAAAACTACCCTGAGTGGCTGACCATTTCCGCAATAAAAGCGATGGACGGCACTCCCACGCACTATGCTGCGGTCTTCAATGATATTACCACCATCGTAGAACAGAAGAAGCATATAGAATATCTTGCCTACCACGATTATTTGACCGAGCTCCCGAACAGACTGCTGCTTATTGAGAGCCTTGCCAGATCTTTTGCAGCCTGCAAACGGCATGGCGGAGAAATTGTCTGGATGATAATTGATCTGGATAACTTCAAGACAGTCAATGATTCCATGGGGCCCAGTATTGGAGACAATCTCCTGAAGCAATACGTTGAACGCACACTTGCAGTTATACGTAAAGAAGAGATTTTTGGCAGAATCGGCGGGGACGAGTTCGTACTCATTATCCATAACCAAACTCGCGGTATTGAACAACTGATCTCTGTGGTGAAAAGGCTCAACAGTTGTGTAGAAGAACCATTCCTGCTGCAGGAGCAGAAGGTATACCTCACCCTCAGTATTGGAGTGGCGCTCTACCCGGACGATGCCCAAACAACAGAAGATATTATTAAACGTGCGGATCTGGCACTCAGCAGGGCCAAACTCTCAAACGGCAACAGTTTCAACCTCTTTACCCCTGTCATGGAAGAGACGGTGAAAAAGAAACTGCATTATCTGGCACAAATCAGATCTGGTCTCGAAAATAGGGAGTTCCTGCCCTATTTTCAACCGAAGGTTAACCTGGCCACAGGTAAAGCCGTGGGTATGGAAGCCCTGGCACGATGGCAATCCGGAAATGCTCTGATAAATCCGGGAGACTTCATACCCATTGCCGAGCAGACAGGACTTATAGTGCCGCTTGCCAAACAGATTTATCGACAGGCATTTCAAGAGACCGCAAAACTCATAAATGACGGCTACGACCTTAAACTGTCAGTCAACCTTTCGCCACCACAGCTCAAGGATGAAACTTTTCTGGAAGAACTTATCAACTTGCAACAACACAGCGGATTGCAACCGAGCTCTATCGAACTGGAAGTAACTGAATCAGCTCTTATGGAAAATGTGATGAAATCACGGAAGATACTCGATAAAATCGTCGAGTTTGGCTTTATGATTTCCATCGACGATTTCGGTACAGGTTATTCATCACTGCAATACCTGAAACAGCTTCCACTGCACACGCTGAAGATTGATATGAGTTTTGTCTCCGGGATCGGCAAAAGTAAGGATGATGAAGCTCTGGTGCAGATTATCATCAAGATGGCTAAGCAGTTCGGCCTCGATATAATCGCTGAGGGTATAGAAGATATAACTCAGGAGGAGTTCCTACGGAACCATGGCTGTAACAGAGGGCAGGGATTCCTGTATGGCAGACCTATGGATATCAGTACCTTCAGAGAATGGCTTGCTGAAAACAGCTGAGAATTAAATGTGTCCGTACAGCTTGGGGGCTGTACGGCTAAATTTTAATAACACTATCAACCGTTAAAATTTCATCCTTGTCAGGACAGGCACTCGACCACTCACTCACACGGACACAATCCTCACGTCTTTCAATGTTGTCACGCCGCTCCATGCTGTTTCGCCGGTCAGGATTGCCAAGCTCGAAATACTCCAACGAATATACTTTCCGCCTGTCTTCTCCTGACCGTCTGTCCATAAACGGATCTGTTTTTCTCTGTGTTCTACGCCTTTCCTGTGCAGTTTTTGTAACTCGTTCCATAACGACATCCTCGGTTGCTGCACAACGTCGGTGAGCTTCCCGCATCCGAAGCCCCTCGCGTTTTGCTGTAGTTATATCAAGTATAGTTATTTTCTAACTCATGTGCAGACTTTTATATACTACACGTATCCGTTATATACGCTTACTACACAATCTTCATCTTCTATAGAAACGTATGGACATATGTAGTATATTGAAATGTATTGAAATCCAGAACGGTTCGTTCCCGTCCACCTCTCTTAACAATTATTTTCCTAACAACGACAACCACCTGCATGACCTAAAAGCATTGATACATCTTCCCAAACAGGCTACATATATCCTTTCACTTTGTATTCAGCCGACGATGGTCACCTGTTTGACATTATCGTAAACACCCCAACATCCTCGACTCCTCTTCATTATGAATGATCTACAAAACGTTTTTTCCGCAGCCATCCATTATCATCAGCAGGGATTACTCGAAGAAGCAAAGGCCGGTTATTTTCGCGTACTTGAAATACTGCCCGACAACGTCAGTGTACTTGGCAATATGGGTATAGTATGCCGTGATCTTGGTGATCTGGAAAATGCCCTGCATTACTGCCTGAGAGCGGCAGAAGCTGCTCCCGAAGATGCTACCCAGCTCATCAATCTCGGCGCAGTGTATGA
>JBFHGS010000282.1:0-6060 GCA_041582995.1 Desulfopila sp.
GCCTGTAATTCAGCATCAACCTCAGCACTGTCGGGTCCGTCAAGACCGCAGCCATACACACCGAGGGAAATACCAACACCTCGCTTAACTTCAGCTGTAGATGCAGCCTTGGCACTTTCAAGTGCCGCCTTATACTTCGGACGCATAACATCAATCATTTCCGGCAGACTCAAAACTTCCGGAACCTGACCTGTAGGTGTGGTTGCACCTTCGCGGTAAACATTTTTATAACGCAGCTCAAGAGGATCCATACCGAGTTTCACGGCAAGTTCATCAAGGAGCACCTCAGAAGCAAATTCGGCCTGCGGGGAACCATAACCACGGAAAGCGGAACCCCATGCATGATTGGTACACACTGTGCGACCAATACCGCGAATGTTCGCGATGTCGTATCCGGCACCAATAAACTGGGCACCACGCAGTGTCAGCAGGTCACCAAACTCTGAATAGGGACCGTGATCAACAGAATAGTCAGTCTCCATGCCCAGCAACTTACCGTTTTCATTGGCAGCCATGCGTACATTCATAAAGAACGGTGAACGCTTGCCTGTATAGGTCTGCTGCTGGAAGTAATCGTAACCGAGATATACAGGCTTGCCGGTAGCAAGGGCGGCAGCGCCGACGAGAGCTTCCATGGTCGGACTGAACTTGTAACCGAAGGTACCGCCGGCCGGGTTCTGGATCATGACAATGTTCTCAGGCTCCACGCCAAGACCCGGTGCAATCATGTACAGATGCAGATGCAGACCGATAGATTTGGAATGAATAACCAGCTTGCCGTCATCATTGATATATGCATAACCGACATCAGGTTCGATCGGCATATGCGGCTGACGCCCGACATAAAAATCGTCTTCGATCACATGATCGGCAGAAGCGAAAATCGGTGCAGTCTCTTCACCTTTGGCAATACGCTGCTCGAAATACACGTTAGGAGTTTCCGGATGAATCTGAATTGCATCCTCAGCCATGGCAGCAGGAGCACTCATGTAGGCAGGAAGCTCTTCCAGCTCTACTTTCACTTTATCTGCAGCAGCTTTCGCCTGCTTCTGAGTAGCGGCACAAACAATGGCGATAGCATCACCAAACTGGAACACTTTCTCGTCACAGAGAATCGGACGATCCCAACCATCGCCTTTATTGGTAGGGAAGGTGATAAGGCCGGTGATACGGTTCTTGCCTTTAATATCTTTGGCTGTGATAATCTTAGCAACACCAGGCATCAGTGCAGCTTCGCTGGTATCGATAGACTTGATTTTTGCGTGAGAAACCTTGGCCTGCACAAGAGCAAGCTGCAGAGTCTCCTCAGGCAGTTTCAGACCAAGATCCGCACCATAATCACAGGTTCCGGTTACTTTAGCGAGTGCTGACGGGCGAGGCATGGATGTTCCCCAGATACGACCGTCCTCAGGAACCTTGAATTTGAGTTCCTCTACGCTCATTTCGCCGCGCATTACCTTGGCTGCATCCATCGTTGCGTCGACAAGGGGTGAATACCCGGTGCAGCGACAGGCGTTACGATGTTTCTGGAACCAGTCACGGACATCTTCACGACTCGGGTTCTGATTCGTTTCAAGCAATCCGACAGCAGAAACGATGAAACCAGGACTACAGAATCCACACTGAGCTCCACCATGTGCCATCCAGGCAACCTGCACCGGATGCAGATTATCCGGGGTACCGATACCCTCGATTGTGGTAATTTTAGCACCATCAGCAACACGTCTCATTTTCATGGCGCATGAACGGATGACTTTACCATCTACCAGTACGCTGCATGCACCGCACTGACCTTCGTCACAGCCTACCTTGGTTCCGGTGAGCATCAGATTGGTTCTGAGCACCGTTGCCAGTGTATCTTCAGCGGCCACAACCAGCCGCCTCATGACACCGTTAACAACTAATTCCTTCTTAATCATGCCTGTTCCTCCAAATACAATCGTAATTTCATTTTATTATTGAACCTGCACTGTTCAGATTTTTCCGAAACCACAGACCGGATAACGGCAGCTATCGCAACCCTCGCAGAATCCTCCGTGTCCGAAGGCTACGATGTCCTCGCGCGAAAGATGTTCTCCTGCCAGAATCCTGGGCACAACCAGATCAAAAATACTTGCCTTGTGATACATTACGCAGCCGGGAAGACCGACAACCGGAACCTTACCCAGATATGCTAAAAGAAACATTGCACCTGGAAAAGTAGGAGCTCCGTAACTGATGATTTCCGCCCCGGTTCTCCTGATAGCAAGCGGAGTCTGATCATCTGGATCGACGCTCATACCGCCTGTCACCGCAATGAGATCAGCACCCTGGTCAACGAGAGAATGAATCGCCTGGACAGTCATATCCACCTCGTCGGAGACCAGGATCTGATCAACCACGGTTGAACCTATCTCTTCAAACTTTCTGCGCAGTACCGGGCCGAAGCCATCCTTAATGCGGCCTGAATACACCTCACTTCCTGTGGTAACAACGCCGACACGGGCAGCCTTCAGCGGCCTCACCTCAATAATCGGCGACTTTCTGCGGCACAGATTCTCGGCTCTCATAAGTACTTCTTCGGGTACGGCTAAAGGAATAACTCTGGTACCACCCAGAGCTCTGCCTTTTTTCACAAACTGGTGGGTGTGAATTGTACCGAAAGTGACATCATCAATTGAATTCAGGGCGGTAAGGCCGGGAACATCAATGTAGAGCAGGCCGTCAGTTTCCGCGGTAAGCGTTACTTTGCCTTCCTTGGGACCAGTAAATTCGATATTCTGGCCAGCAGCTGCAGCGGCTAACCGAATGGCTGCTTCGTCCTCATGGACATACCCGTCTTTTAGGTCGAAGACATAAAGGTTCGCCTTGCCGATATCCAGCAACATCGGAATATCCTGACTGGTCACCACATGTCCGCGCCTGAATGCCGGTCCTTTGGATTCACCGGGCACGATTCGGGTAATATCATGACAAAGCACTGTACCTACAGCCTGTTCTACGGGGATCGCTTTCATTTCACTCCCTTGTAATTATGTGTAGCCGTGTGTGTGTGTGTGTGTGTATGTTTGTATGAGAGCCACACGTAAATCCTGTCAACCTGTTGTAATCGAAAGCGATGGTAAACTACCTCCATCTTCACCTGAGCCATATTGTTTTCTTCATAATGACCAATCCCGACACCTTCCAACAGCATGAGACGGTCCGGTGATGTGCAATTCCTACAGATGACCTGTCTATTGCACAATCGGTCTGATGTTCAAGCAGCAGTTATAACGGGCAGGTAATCTCAACTATAGAAAACGGAAACAGAATTGCAGATGAAGACCAGGAAACCGGTTTACGGTGATGATCGATATACCGGTGATATTACCCGGGACATGTAGAGACCAAATAATTGCAAATGAACAGCAAAGAACAGAGCTCGAAATACAGGTAGTATAACAGAGGAATCAGCTTCTAACGCGACGTGCAGGAAGGCACGAAAACAATCTTTGTAAGGAGATACTGTCAGGGTGCCTGTAATCAGTTACAGGTTTGAGGCTAATACATCAATGGGTTATGTACGCCGTGAGTTGTTGCCAGAGAAGAATATATGAGTAGAGATACAGAAGTTGCCGAAGCCCTGTCTGACCGCCTGCTCAGGCCGCAGCAAAGTTCAATGAATATTACGCAGTTTTTTCCCTTTGCCCAAATGGATATCCTTGCCGGCAGTAAGCATCGCCTCGATCCTTTCATTGACTTCCTTTACCGGAATATCTAGAGCATTGGAAAGCTGTTCAGCTGTATAATAGCCCCGCCCTTCATCATCCTGCAGAACAGGAACCAGTCCCGGAAATCGTAAATGGAAAGCTTTTGATATTTCTGTTCTCGCCGTATCCGGAACGTTATCAAAGATAAACTTCATGGCCGCATGCTGTAAATAGGAAGAAGAACCTCCGGTCCTGCACGCCTCATCACCGGCAGCCTGCATTGCGTTTTCAAGTCCAGTGAACTGGCTGTAGATCCCTTGTATTATTTTTTCACCATCAAAAGGAGACAGAGATTCACAACAGCAACCAATCAGTGCTTTTCCACACTGCGGACATTCCTCCCCGGTACAACCGGCCATATGTTCTATTTCATGAGGGCATCCGCACTCGTTGCAATATTGCCTTCCGGCCTGAATCATCACCTTTTCGGCCCCGAAAGGTACTCTTTTTTTATAGTTTTTCATATTTGTCTTGAGCAAAGAAGAATGGGAAAATAGCTACATATAATTTCATTTCTGTTTACAGTATAAGCACATCAGTGAAGGTGGCCACAGGAACATTGTTACACAATCAGCTGCCCTCAGTTGAAAGAGGGCTTTGAAGCTTTTTGGTGTTCAGGTATAGTGCCCTCTGCTCAAAGAGATACAGTATTAATTATATATATAGGAGAGTACATGTCACAGAGAAAATTTAATCGAGCCAGGGAAAAAGCAGCCAAAGCGTCTCAGCCGGAACAACCGGCACAACCTGCCCCCCCGCAACAGCAACCGTCTGTTCAGGCAATGGTCTGGTATAAGGAAGAGCACTGGGATACCTTGAAAGCAATGTTCGCTGATGGCGATATGCTGCCACTCAGTTTTAGCGACTGGCATACTCGTGCCGAAGCCATGAAAAAAGAGGTGGAAGCAGCGGGAGACGCAGTAATTAAGGTTTATATCGACCCGGAAACGTTCCCCGCCTGGTGTGAAGCAAAAGGTTTGCCTATGAACAGCGAGGCGCGTGCCCAGCTGGCGATCGAAATGGCTCAGGCCCAGTCTTTCTCATTGTAACAGAAAGATCTCATTTTCCTGACACTATCCTACGGGTCCGAGCAGGCTGAAGATCTTCCTGTTTCAGACCCGTAACACCCACTCCATCTATACAGATAAGAGGTATGAAGAGAGTGTTCTGATTGAAAACTTTCACCTCAGCTGGCAACATGTATTTTGTGTTTTTACAGTTCAACCGCCGGAATAAACAACTCCTGAGGTCGCCATGATAAAAATCACACTTACAACTCTTCTCATCAGCATTGCTGCGTATGTCGGCCTCGGTATCGTCCTCTATACTCTGCAAAGAGCGATGCTCTACTATCCCACCCTCCCCAGACAATCAAACGAAGCTGAAGAGATCTGGCTCACGAATGACGGTTTGCGCCTGAAAATCTGGCATATTACCGGTAATAAAAAGGGTAAGGCTCTCATATATTTCGGTGGCAACGCCGAAGATGTGGTGCTCAACATTCAGGTCTTCAAACGCATATTCCCCGACTACTCTATTTTCCTGCACAACTATCGCGGCTTTGGCGGTAGTGAAGGTAAACCTACAGAACAAGGACTCTTCGCAGATGCGCTGGCGGTCTACGATCACGTCCGTAAAGCATACACAGACATCACGGTAATGGGGCGAAGTCTCGGTACCGGCGTGGCTGTACATCTCGCGAGCACACGGCCTGTCAACAAGCTCCTGCTGGTGACCCCTTTTGACAGTATGACGAACGTCGCTTCCAGTGTATATCCCTATTTCCCAGTTTCAATGCTACTACGTGACAGATATGACTCGATCAGCCGGACAAGTACGCTTACCATGCCTATCTTAATAGTTATAGCTGAAAACGATGAAGTCATCCCGCGGCGAAATAGTGAGCATCTCGTTGCCGCTCTTCAGCCGGAAAATACCCGAGTCGAGATAATTCCAAACAGTGGCCATAACACCATCGGCAGCTCTGCACGCTACGAAAAAGTGCTCGCTGAATTCATGGTCCATCCTGTTCACTGATGTGTTTACATATGCGCATAGATATCAACACGCAAATTCAGGTTATAGATGAATTAACCAGCACCGAACCCGCTTTTCACACTGTTATCGATGCATATGGTGTTCCACCACTCTGGCAACGTGAGGAGGGATTCCCCACGCTCATTCGTATAATCCTTGAGCAACAGGTAAGCCTTGCTTCAGCGAAAGCTGCTTATGACAAACTCCTGAAGGCGGCTGGCACACTCAGTCCGGCTCATTTTCTCCAGTTCGATGATGAGCATCTGAAATCATTTGGCTTCAGCCGTCAGAA
>JBFHGS010000283.1:0-6029 GCA_041582995.1 Desulfopila sp.
TACTGTGCTGATATATGTTTCAAGTGCACCACCGAGATCAACACCTTTTGCTTTACCTTCAAATTTCAGCGGAACGATAAAGCTATGTATTTTCTCAAGATTGATCTCACAGAAGTCAGCATGTACCAGACTATCAGTAATCGGATCAGTCTGTACTTCTTTCAGCACAACACTTTTTTCACTGCCATTCTCGATTTTCAGAGTAACAACTGCATTACGTCGAACGATTTCGAGAAGTGTGGATTTCAATGTTTTAGAATCCATCTGAAGAGCCTGAGCCTCTGAACCTGCGCCATATACTACCGCAGGAGTCATTCCCTCATTGCGAAGACGGCGCATAGACCCTTTTCCGGTTGTCGTTCTCACAGAAGCGGACATTTCTACCTGAAGCATAATTCCTCCTTCGTTCGCCTTTCATCTACCGTTGTATTGGTGTATACGGGGCGACCGAGCGTGTGTATAAATAATAAATCGTAGTATTCTATCAGTACATTCTGATCAGCTACACAAAAAGAGAGCTGACCGAATCTTCGTTATGTATTCTGCGAATGGCATCTGCCAGCAGTTCTGAAACAGAAAGTACCTTGATTTTATCACATGCCAGCGCCGCAGGACGCAAAGGTATGGAGTTGGTCACGACAAGAGACTTCAGATCTGATTTGGCAATACGCTCAACAGCAGGTCCGGAAAGAACCGGATGACTACAGCAGGCATGAACTTCTTTTGCACCATTCTTTATGAGAGTAGCAGCACCGTTGCACAATGTACCAGCAGTATCGACCATATCATCCATCAGGATAGCGGTCTTACCTTTGACATCACCGATTACATGCACAGCCTCGCATTCATTGGGGCGATCACGACGCTTGTCGATAATGGCAAGGCCGACATTCATACGCTTGGCAAAAGCACGGGTTCGCTCAACGCCGCCGGCATCAGGAGATACCATGATAACGTTTTCGAATTTCCCTTTAATATAATCAAGGAGTACCGGAGCAGCATACAGATGATCTACAGGAATATTGAAAAATCCCTGGATCTGACCTGCATGAAGATCCATGCACAACACCCTCCGAACACCTACAGCCATAAACATCTCCGCAACAACCTTGGCTGTAATGGGTACCCTGGGAGCGTTTTTCCGATCCTGTCGAGCATATCCGTAATATGGCACAACCGCAGTAATTCTTCGCGCGGATGCACGACGAAGCGCGTCGACCATAATCACAAGTTCCATCAGGTTATCATTCACCGGACTACATGTCGGCTGAACAACGTAAACATCCGCTCCGCGAACATTTTCCTGGATCTCTACAAATATTTCCCCGTCGCTGAACTTTCGAACATCAGATGCGGTCAGGGGCTGACCGAGATGATCGCAAATTTCCTGAGCCAGGGCAGGATGAGCATTACCGGTGACAACCTTCAGTGCTTTTAGCATGATTCTACTATATTTGAATGACGAAAAAGACTATCACTCCATCAAAAAACTGGCTGGGGCGGGAGGATTCGAACCTCCGAATGCCGGGATCAAAACCCGGTGCCTTGACCGCTTGGCCACGCCCCAACGCATGATCGAGTGACAAAAACTCTTTCTTTATATTGCAGACACAACCTTTCGGCGGCACTGCGTACAGCTACCTGATCAGACGTATCATCTGGAAATACACCGAACACTGTCGGCCCGCTCCCAGACATCATAACCCGGAAAGCTCCGGCATCGAGCATCTGTTTTTTCATTCGCTCAATTTCCGAAAACGCCTTGCTGGTAACCAGCTCGAGGTCGTTACACATATCATCAAGCGACAACGTGGCAACATCCTGTTTTCGAAAAGCAGACATCATAGAATCTTCAATTCGTCTTGTCAACGCAAAAGTTTCAAAGACCCACTTTGTAGAAACCGAGAAGCCGGGGTTCACAAGAATAAATGTGCAATTGTCCAACGGTTTGACCGGCTGCATTATTTCACCGATTCCTGTGGCAAATACTCCACTGTCTTCAACTGCGAAAAATGGAACGTCCGCACCAAGAGGTGTGGCAAGTCGCACCAGATCTTCTCTTTCGAACTCATTATCAAACATCGTGTTCAGACCACGAAGCACAGAACCGGCATCACTGCTGCCGCCGCCGAGGCCGGCGCCTGACGGTATTTTTTTCAAGAGATGTATCTCAACTCCGCACCCCTCTGCCCTGCTGCTTGCTCCAAAGAATGCTGACGCAGCCCGGGAAGCAAGATTTGTGTGGTCGTTCGGAATGGCCGGGTCATCGCAATACAATTCAACCCCGGGATGTGGCAACAACCGTAGAGTTATTTCGTCGCAGAGATCAAGCTTCTGCATCCAGGTCTCAAGTTCATGATACCCATCAGGCCTTCTCCCTACAACCCTCAAAATCAGATTGACCTTACAGGGAGCCAGCAAATGAACAGCCTTTTCAGAACTCACAACATCTCCCTCCATCGGCAGCGTCCCCGCATAGCGATGGCACAGTCTGAGAAAACATCATTTCATTGCTCTGACAAAACGCAGTTTGATATCATATACTATGTTTTTCAACATCTCTTCTTCGTCACGGGACAGGTTTCCCTTAGTCTTCTGCTGGAGCATGACCAGCGTATCAATTGCGTGACGTGCAAGATCGTAATTTACTTCCGTTTTACCGGTTGCCGGATCCTTTATTTCACCGAGATGATACAGAATTGAGGTATTGAGCGACATCACGAAGGCTGAAAATGTAACTTCCGGCATCACACATTTGCCATTTTTATCAGGTACCTTACCCTCTCCACACAGACATCCCTCTTCGGTGCAGCCAGTATTTTTTGCAGCCTTATCTTCCATTTCAGATCCCTTTTTAAAGCGTAATAAGTTGCTCCACCCGCACGGGCAGAGTTAAAATCCGTTCAGGTCAAGCCCCTGAGCCGCATCAATGTGCGCCAGTGCCTGAACCTGTTGCAGGAGTTCTTTTGAAATCAACTGATCCGTGCTGAGGAGGATGATATTCTGATTACTTTCCTCTTCACGACCTACAGTCATTCTTGATATATTCACTCCGGCATTGCCAAGAGTCGTCCCCAATGCTCCGATAACTCCGGGGGTATCCTTATTAAAAACAAGAAGCATCGGACCGGCTGGCAAGGCTTCCAATCGAAACGAATTCAACCGGACCAGTCGCGGTTCGTTTCTGCCGAAAACTGTACCGACAAGAACATTCTCTCCCTCATTGGTTCGTACCGTTACAGATAAAGTATTAGTAAAGTCACCGGCTCTGTCCGTCTTTGATTCCACAACCCGAATACCGCGATCCCTGGCGACGAGCGGAGCGTTCACATAATTTATTGCCTCCTTTAAGATCGGAGTGAATAAACCTTTAAGGAACGCGACGGTAACAGGGCTCGTGTTCATCTCGGCCAGCTCACCACTATATTCGACATTCACCTCTTCGATACCGCCTTTTGAAATCTGCATGTGCATGGAACCAAGCATTTCACCCAGCGATATATACGGACCAACCTGGGCCAGCACATCACCACTCACAGAAGGCACATTCACGGCATTGGTCACCGAACCGTGCAGCAGAAAATCGCTCAGCTGGCGAGCAATCATCAAAGCAACGTTTTCCTGCGCTTCACTTGTTGAGGCCCCGAGATGCGGTGTGCATATAAAATTATCGAGATTCAGTAAAGGGCAGTTCTCATGCGTAGTGGGTTCTGCTGCAAACACGTCGAGCGCCGCCCCGCCAATAACCCGGTCCACCAATGCATGATAGAGGGCACGCTCATCACATACGCCTCCACGGGCACAGTCAATAAACATGGCATCACTCTTCATGTTGGCAAAAAACTCGTGGGATATGAGGTTGGCGGTCTCCTTGGTCTTCGGAACATGCACTGTAATGTAATCTGACCGCTTCGCCAGCTCTTCGAGGCTGACCAACTCCACACCATTTTTTTCGGCCGTCTCTTTCGGCATATGCGGATCGAAAGCTATGGTTTTCATTTTCAACCCCTGCGCCCTGCTCGCCGCAATAGAACCAATTCGACCTATACCAATAATACCAAGAGTCTTGCCTGTCACCTCCCGACCCATGAATTTTTTCTTTTCCCACTTCCCCGACTTCATGGAAGCGGTAGCCTGCGGGATATTTCGTGAAAGTGCCAGCATCATGGAAATTGCGTGTTCGGCAGTAGTTACGGCATTGCCGTCCGGGGCATTCATAACGACAATGCCCTTCTGGCTGGCGGCAGGTATATCTACATTATCCAGCCCGATCCCTGCCCGTCCGACCACTTTCAGTTTATCCGCCGCCTCAAGCAGATCGGCTGTCACCTTCGTTGAGCTGCGAATCACCAGGCCGTCATACTGACCTATGATCTTTTTTAGCTCTTCCGGAGCAAGCCCGGTATTCACATCAACGACAAGACCTGCCTCTTCAAGAATCTTTACGCCAACGGGTGATAAATTATCGCTTACCAGTACTCTCATCTCGACTCCTTTGCTCTTGCATGCACGTAAATACAACGTTACGGACAACCATTCCGGCCAGACCGCCACCGTAAAAATTTACGCGACCGCTTCGTGCCTGTCGCGACCTCTGGAATAACGGGTATTCTTTCTCGAGAAATTCCAAAAATATACTGGGTTCGCTGCCTGAGAACAACAAAAAACACGGATCCCCGATGACGCATACGCAGACGAGCGTGGACTGATACTACAATTCCCGAACCACAAAAGGATCATATATATTGAACATTGATTCCATTCTGTATATATACCATGCACGCTGGTTCAGTGAACGCAGAGATCTGCACAGCGTTTTCGGGCCACACCACTCGACGTGCCGGATTCAACCATTCCCCTCCTGCATCTTCCTCTATTTTCAGAATATACGCGAAAAAGAGATGCACTTCAGGGAAATAATGCTTACCACTTATCTGCTGATTTGTTTACACCAACACAATATATTAAGAGTTACCACAGGAGTTGCCTCCCATGACTGAGACACGACTACGTTTTCCACCCAGCCCTACCGGCTATCTGCATATCGGAGGCGCACGTACCGCCTTATACAACTGGCTTTATGCTAAAAAACACGGCGGCAAGCTGATTCTGCGTATTGAAGATACTGACGTGGAAAGATCAACCCAGGAATCTATTCAGGGGATTCTTGACGGGCTTGAATGGCTTGGTATCGATTTCGACGAGGGGCCATACTTCCAGACCGATTTCAATGACGACCACTGCGCTGCCGCGGAAAAACTTTTAGCTACCGGCAAAGCATACAAATGCTTCTGCACCAAAGAAGATCTTGACGCCAAACGTGAAGCTGCACTTGCTGCCAAGCAGAATCTCGGTTACGACCGCACCTGCCTGAAACTGAGTCCTGCCGAGATTGCTGAAAAAGAAGCTGCCGGCATTCCGTCTGTCATTCGTTTCAAGGCTCCTGATGGTGATAGAGTTATCGGCTATGATGATAAAATTCTCGGTCGTATCCAGTGCCATTGCAAGGAAGTTGACGATTTTGTCATTGTCCGCTCAAACGGCAAGCCGCTCTACCTGCTCTGCAATGTCGTCGATGATATCCGGGACCGTATAAGTCACATAATTCGCGGTCAGGACCATATGACAAACACCATACGTCAGGTTCTGCTGTATGAGGCTCTGGAAGCTCCGATTCCTGTGTTTGCGCATATGCCGCTGACTCTTGACACCAAGAAAGCCAAAATTTCCAAGCGTAGCCATGGTGAAATCGTCGCAGTACAGTTCTACCGTGACCACGGTTTTCTCCCCTGGGCGCTCAATAACTTCCTGGCATTACTCGGCTGGTCTGCCGGCGATGATAAGGAAATTTTCTCGCGGGAAGAGCTTATTGAAGCCTTCACTCTTGAAAGAATCAACAAATCCAGCTCTATCTTCAACTTTCATAAAGGTGATCCCAAATTCTTCACCGATCCGAAAGCAATCTCAATCAACGAGCACTACCTCCGCAACATGGATATTGCTGAGCTTGGCAGTCTGGTAAAAAAAGA
>JBFHGS010000284.1:0-5992 GCA_041582995.1 Desulfopila sp.
AGAATAACCAGGACCCAGACCAGCAGGTCGAGCAGGCCGATTGATTCGATGAGTATTTTTTTCACGTTTCGTTATAGAGAATGTTTATGTGATTCAGCTGCGAATTATTTCGTCGAGAAATTCGGCAATCGATTTTTTAGTGAGATACACCCCGCTCAGTATCCGGTCGCCTGCTTTGAGTGCAGGTATCATCCGAATACCATCGTGTAGAAGGCGACGCGGGGCAGTGAGGATATCCACATATTCAAGGTCAATATCGCTACGGTCTGCGGTGAGTTGCTGAAGTGCCTTTCCGGCTGCGTAGCAGCGAGGGCACAGGCTCGATTTGTATACGGTAATTTTCATTGATTGTACTATAAGCTGTTGAGAAATCCGGGTCGGGATTGTGGAATAGCATTGCATGGCTATCAATTGCCTGCAAAGTATACTATCGTTGATGTGACTTCAACTCAAGTCTTTCCCGTGAACCTGAGTTTCTCATAAACACCCGATGATAAAAGGGTACGTCTATGGTATTTCAGATGTGCAGGGAATACAGTATTTCTGTAAAAGTATACAATCAGTAAGTTTAATCAAGAGGTGATATTGTGCAGATCAGGAAGTGTGTATTGCGATGTTTCGGAGTTATATGTCTGGCGTGTATTTCATCCGGTGTGATGGTAACAGCGGCTCAGAGTGATGAAATCGGCGAAGTGCGGACGAAGTTTAAGATGCTGGGAGCTAACGATAAAATCGTTATCGAGGCCTTTGATGATCCCGATATTGACGGTGCAACCTGTTATCTCAGCAGGGCCAAGACAGGTGGTATAAGCGGTTCTATCGGGCTTGCCGAAGATAAGTCGGATGCCTCGCTTGCCTGTCGGCAAACCGGTAAAATTACCCTGCCTGAAAGTGTGAAATCCGGTAAGGATGATGGGGTAGAGGTCTTTCGGAAATCTACATCCATTCTGTTTAAGACGATGCAGGTTGTCCGCTTTTATGATAAGAAACGCAACTGCCTTGTCTACCTGACCTATTCAAATAAGATAATTGAAGGTTCGCCGAAAAACAGTATTTCGGCAATCCCGATACTTGACTGGAAGTAAGGAGTTGTGCGCAGGATGTAATCGCATGAACTGAAACGAAGTATCTGGGGAACCGTTAAAAGAACCCTGCCGATGAAGAAGTTATAGAAGGCCGGGTTTTTTGATGAGTGGACAACAGGAGAGTTGTAAGCGGTGTGGTAAATGTTGCAATGAAGGCGGTCCAACCCTTCATCAGCAGGATCTGGAACTGATTCGAACAGGAGCGATACCGCTCAGTGCACTTATAACCATCAGAAGAGGTGAGCTCGCTCATAATCCGGTACTTGGCAGAGTTGCGCCAATAAGTGTCGAACTGGTCAAACTCAAAGGGACCGGCAAGTCGTGGAATTGCTGCTATTTTGATGCGGCTGAAAGCGGTTGCACGATCTACACCACCAGACCGCAGGCATGTAAGGTGCTTAAATGCTGGGAGCCTGAAGAGTTGCTCGCCATCGTGGAGAAGTATACGCTCTCCAGGCTGGATATTATGACTGAGGACAATCCAATCAGGAATCTCATCAGTGAGCATGACAGATTCTTCCCCTGCCCGGATTTGGAAGAGATCGCTGCACTGGCACCTGGTATCCCCGAACCGAAGAGACGTGCATTGCAACAGCTGGTAAACGAGGATATTCGATTTCGGCTGCGTGTGGTGAAAGAGTTCAAACTCAAACTGAGCGATGAATTGTTCTACTTCGGCAGACCACTGTTTCAATTGCTGCAGCCGCTTGGTGCGAAGGTGAAAGAGACTACGGTGGGATTGGAAATAGTTTGGAAGTAACTACCAGGGCTAAGGATTTAGGACTAAGGACAAAGGGCGTAGGACTTGGGTGATGGGCGCCAGGAGTAAGGGGTTGTTTTCCCCCTCACCCCTAACTCCTAACCCCTCACATCTTTTAACCTCTACCAGCGCTTGCGTTCCACTTCTTCTCCGCGAACGGAGAGCGTTACCTGGGTAACCGGGATCGACACACCTGATTTTTCAATTGCCCGACGCAGGATAACGTTCATGGCGGAGCAGCAGGGTACTTCCATGATAACTACCGTGACAGAGTGAAGGTTGCAATTTTTCAGAATGTCTGCAAATCTTTCAACATACATCTCGGCATCGTCAAATTTAGGGCAACCCATCATCACTGCCTTTCCATCCAGGTATTTCTCCTGAAAGTTGCGTGCGGCAACTGCAGTACAATCTGCGGCGATAAGCAGATCGGCGTTTTGCAAAAATGGTGCGGTTGGTGGTACAAGGCGAATCTGTACCGGCCAGTGGCTGAGACCTGTTCCGGCACCACCAGCGGCGGGAATTGCTTTCGGCTGATTCGCTGACTGGCAGGGGCTTACCGGTTTGAAAGACTGGATATGGGTTGAGGCGCAACCGCAATCCATAGTTTTGGGAGCCTGGGCAGACTGAGTCTTTTTCTTCTCATTTGCCAGATACTCTTCTACAGCTTCCTCGTCGAACTCATCTGCTTCACGTTCAATGATCTGCAGAGCACCTTGTGGGCAGGCACCGAGGCAGGCACCGAGGCCGTCACAAAGTTTGTCAGCTACAAGTCGTGCTTTGCCATCGATGATTTTAAGAGAACCTTCTGCACAATCAGGAACGCACTGTCCACAACCGTCACAGAGTTCTTCGTCGATTTTGATAATTTTGCGTACATTTTTCATGTGTAACCTCCCAGGTCAAAACGATATTTGAATAAGCAGATATAATCTGTTTTTTTCTTTGAGCTTCATTTAGCGGTCTGTTTGTTACCGCCCCTCACGATCATGAATATAGAATAACAGATAACAGCAATAAAACTTTGATCTGGGTCAAGTCCAAATTCTTTTTCTACGATTGTTGCTATTTTAATTATCCCTGGAGTGTAGCTGTTGGTGATGAATGGTGTTAAAGATTTGATATTGTTTATTCTTTCATGATCCTGGAGAAAGATCGGAATTTTTGCTTACCTGATTTTCGCTGAACTATGTGAAAAAAAATCAGTCCCCTCAGTACCGGGTGTCGGTGAGCATTTGCAAAAGATCATGTTTGTTCAGTGACATAACTGCTTGTGTGAAATTTTCAGTACCATATGCTTCCATAAATCGTGCTGTTCTCATTTTAGGTTTCGCATTTTCCTGATATACGATAAGGCACCTGCCAATCAGTTCAATGGCCTGTTCATCGGTCAACCCGGCAGCGATACTATCTCCGATCCTGGCACGGCCGCCAGCGTTGCCGCCGAAAATAAGTTTCCAGCCTTTATGTTCAGCGATAAGGCCGATGTCGCGTACCAGAGGTTCGGTACAGCACATATGGCAGCCGGCAATACCGATTTTAACTTTGGCGTTCAGCGGTTCCGGCAATTGCATTGCTTCAATGCGAGTTCCCATGGTCTGTGAATCGCGAATGCCGTATTTGCACTGTTCCCGGCCTGGACACGACTGGATGGAGGTTATCCAGCTATTTCGTTTTGGTGAGTTGAACTTTTTGAGTTCGCCACCAATCTTCTCAAGATTTTCTTGTGTCGGCCCTATCACTCCAAGTCTGCTGGTAGAAGTGAATTGCACTTCCTGCACATCGTGATTTTTAAGTACCTGAAGTATCTGTTCAAGATTGCTGACGCTGATGGAAGCAGCTTGAAAGCCGGGTATAATCGAAAATTTCTTTGCTGGCATAATGGTAGGTGAGGTCGTAGAAATAAAAAAAGGCAGGAGCCGTAGCGGCCCCTGCCTTTTCACAGCAGTTGATAATGTAGCAGATTATCCGAGAATTGTCTTCAGGTCTTCAGCAGGCGTTGCTGCGATCGGCTTGATCTCGAAATTCTGAACCAGAACATTCAGTACATTCGGGGTGATGAACGCTGGCAAGGAGGGTCCGAGACGGATGTCTTTAATTCCAAGACTCAACAGGGTAAGCAAAATAACGACTGCCTTCTGCTCGTACCAGGAGAGAACCATGGAGAGTGGCAGGTCATTCACGCCGCACTCAAAAGCTCCGGCAAGGGCTACCGCAATCTGAATTGCAGAGTAGGCATCGTTGCACTGACCAACATCGAGCAGACGCGGGATGCCGCCGATATCACCAAGCTTCTTGTCGAAGAAACGGAATTTTCCGCAGGCCAGGGTAAGAACCATGCAATCTTCGGGTACCTGCTCAACAAACTCGGTGTAGTAGTTACGGCCCGGCTTAGCACCATCACAACCGCCAACGAGGAAGAAGTGGCGGATAGCTTTCGCTTTCACCGCGTCGATGACTTTGTCGGCTACGCCAAGAACGGTGTTGCGGGCAAAGCCGGAGAGTACAGAACCTGTATCTGTATCAGCGGTAAAACCGTCAAGAGCGAGAGCGCGATTAATAACCGGGGTGAAATCTTTATCGTCACCGATGTGCGCTACATCAGGCCAACCGACAAGTCCGGTGGTGAAGACGTTTGCTTTATAAGACTCGGCAGGCTTCTGGATGCAGTTGGTGGTGAACAGAATTGCACCCGGGAATTCCGGAAATTCTTTATGCTGATTCTGCCATGCGGTTCCGAAGTGTCCATAGAAGTGCTCATATTTCTTCAGCTCTGGATAGGCGTGGCAAGGCAGCATCTCACCGTGGGTGTAGATGTTGATACCTTTACCTTCGGTCTGCTTCAGCAGCAACTCGAGATCGCGGAGGTCATGACCTGAAACGAGGATTGCCTTACCTTTCTTCTGACCAAGCGGTACCTCGGTCGGGGTAGGGTGACCATAGGTTCCGGTGTTACCTGCATCAAGCAGTTCCATGGCCTTGAGGTTGACTTCGCCGCATTTCATGGCAAGGGCAATGTGCGCTTCAAGACTCTGTCCCTGGCGGGTCAGCTCAGCCATTGCTTCGTGGATGTAGGTGAAAACAGATTCGTCTTCCTGGCCGAGAATGGCTGCGTGGTCTGCATATGCAGCAAGGCCGCGTATGCCGTACATGGTAATCTGCTTGAGGCTGCGGAGATCCTCGTTGCTGTCGAGGTTCGACATCAGATCAAGTTTGAGACCCTGTTCCTCAAGCTCGGTAAGAGTTGCGGCAGGGGTGTAGTTGGCCTGTGCTTCGGAAAAATCGACTTTACCGCCAGCAGCTTTAACTGTGGCTTTAAGCTCTTCACGGAGTTTAACTGCGGTGTTAATCCATGCCTGAAAACGGGCCGGATCAAAATCAACATTGGTAAGGCAGGCAAAAACTGCTTCTGCAGTGAAACGATCGATTGCGTTATCAACCACACCGACTTTCCGACCTTCCACTGCTACCAGAGAGAGTCCCTGTACAGCGTAGGTGAGGAGGTCCTGAAGGCTGGCTACATCTTCCTGCTTACCGCAGACACCGATTTTGGTACATCCGGTACCTTTGGCAGTTTGCTCGCATTGGTTACAAAACATAAGTTCCTCCTGAAAGGGTATGGATCCGCAGAGCGGACAGTTCATAAAACGAGTGAATGATCTTGCGATCGATGGAGGTCGTGAATTGTGTACTCCTGCATCGATTAAGAAGAGAGTACTCGAGAAGTATCTCAGAATCCTTGATCTAGGTCAAGAGAACTGAATATTTAAACCAAAATCCAGAAAAAATGGTGGATTATGGGATATGGAGTCGTAAATCGACTTCACTTCTCCCCCCCTGACCTCTCACTCCTTACGCCGTAATTCTGGCCTTTATCAACAGAATCGTAGACTCAATGCTTTCATCGTTACTGCCATCATATGCATTAGCAAGAGACAGCTGAGTAAAACCGGCGTTGCCGAGGATATCCAGCCAGGTAGTGCGGTCGCTGGCATTCAGTAGCAGGGTGTGGCTGTAATTGACATTTTCCTGACCGGGCGTCATGGGGCGTATTTTATAGCGTTCTGTCATTTTCAGCTGTCGGCTTTCGGGTAAAGGGGTCTGGAGGATTTCTTTGATGATTTTTCCTCCCTCCGGCCGGTCAAAC
>JBFHGS010000285.1:0-5987 GCA_041582995.1 Desulfopila sp.
AATGTGCGCCGATAAATCCGGCTGCTCCTGTAATCAGTATCTTTTTCATATCTTTTCCTGATTGTATACGAAAAGTTCCGGAGCTTTCTCCCGCAGGAAAACTCCGGAACATATTGAACTACCTTACATAAAACCGGAAACTATCCGGCAGGACACCACAACGGTCAGAAGTGCGGATCAGTCGTCAAAATCACCCTCAGGACCTTTATCGACATCAAGTGACGCAGCTCGCTGGATTATAAGCTCTTTGCTCCAGGCAGTGAGTTCTTCAATACATTCTACCTTAGGGCCAAGATCGTGGTTGTTCGCCTCAAGCAGAAGATCTCTGGCAATTGTACCGGTTCCGTCCGCATTGAACACATTGACCAGGAGTGAGTATACAAAGTCTTCGACCCGTTTAGCCATCCGATCACGAACTACTTTTTCCTGGGCCAGAATTTCAATCTCGAAAGGCAGGTTCAGTTTCTTGTAGTTCCCACCTGACCAGCCCTGTTTTGCTGCATATGCTGTCATTTTCTGCCAGAGTTCCTCAGTCACACCTTCGCCCGGGATCTTACGGAAATTACCTTCGGCATCAAGAATGGCATTGCCATAATCGTTTACTTCCAGCCCCCAGCTCACCATCTGTAACGCAGTGGCCACATTGGCTTTAGTAGTTCTGGTCTGAGCAGCAATTGCCTGCAGTTTATCAGAACTGTTTCCTGAGGTTCCATGCTGCGCACCAGAAATCCCGTACGGTGCAAGCGCCTCATGAATCTCAGCGGTAAGTTCAACCTGAATTCCCTGGCCACTCGCCTCAATACCGTGGGTAGTACCGTTATTGAGGGCAATCCAGTCGGCAAAGATGCTGTATGCATTCAACCCCTTGATGAGAAAAGAAGCATCGTCAACTGTGGAAAGCCCCTGATCGCCTTTTATCTCACCCACCTCAGTTTCAAGCCCTGCCCATGAAGGTATGAGGGTATTCAACTCGATATTGGCCAGCAGATTTTTATCATCCGGCATGTGGGAAGCATCTATGGCAATTGAGGTGATTCCCGCATCAAACATTGATGGAATTTCCATCTTGGCATACGGAATATCCGCCTCACTCTTGATCCCGTAATGATCAGCATGAATAGCAACCGGGATGGTAATACCAAGCTCATTGCACAGGGCATCAACCTGCCGGGCGATATTGTAAAAATTCACAGGACAGTATGTACTTTCCGACCTCGCTATCTCAATGATAATTGCAGCATCGGCCCGTTGGGCAGCTTTCAGCGCCCCGCGAATAACAAGGTGACTGCGGCCGTTAGCTGCTATCGTCATTGCCCTGCCTTTGGCAAGCATTGCACGGTCTATAACCTTGCCACTTACGAGCAGGGCTTTTGAATACGGAAATAATCGTGAAATATTCGGCGGTCTGCCTATCTGAAGTACTTTCTCATATTCTTCTGAGAAATTCATAGTATCCTCCCTCTGTTCAAATGTACGGGAATCCCTCTGCCACCTGCGATACACATGGCAGATTCTCCATCAAGCTCTTCTTCCCGAGAGCGTCAAAACCCACTCCCTCTTTATACTGCACCCTCATCGATAAATCCAGGCATCACTACATACTCATATTGTTCCGTTTTTCACGAAAAAGCCTGACAAAAGCTATTCTTCATTGAAGCCGAGAAATTTTTTCCTTCCAAACACCCAGACAGCTACCACGCTGATTTCATATAGAATGAGTAACGGTACCCCCATCATCATCTGGTTCACCACATCGGGGGTAGGTGTCAGAATAGCGGCTATAATAAAGTTTATCAGTATCGCATACTTGCGGTTTCGATTAAGAAAGGCGACATTAACAACACCCGCCTTAGCCAGAAATACCATGAGAATCGGCATTTCGAAAATCGCACCGAAGGCCAGTAACAGTCGCAACGCCAGGGAAAAATACTCACTTACAGCCGGCAGGGAAGTAAGAAATTCGTTGTTATAACCGACGAGAAAACGAAAGGCTGGTGGAAAGACGACCAGGTAGCCAAAAGCGGCACCACCTAGAAAACAGAAGGTAGAGAGCAGGCTGAAAGGAATCAGCACACGCTGCTCATGTTTATATAACCCTGGCGCTATAAATCGCCATATTTGGGAAAAAATAACAGGGCTTGCAAGCAGGATACCGCAGACAAGGGCGAGCTTCAGGTAAAAAAAAACCCTTCCTGGTACGAGGTGAAGATGAGAGATGTCCCTTCTGGCAGTACATCGGTCAGAGGCTTGAAGAACCAGGTACCGATAGGCTTTATAAATCCGTACGAAATGCAAAAACCGGTGAATACTGCAATAAACGTAACTATCAGGCAGGAGCGCAACTCCCGTAGATGTTCAGTCAGGGCCTGACTTTCAAAATTATCTGGTGTAGTATGCTTATCCATATTGTCCCGTATACGATAATGCCTACTCCTTCACAGAGGATAGAAGAAGCGTAAAAAATTCCTTCCCCTGAATACCATCTGGGGGAAGAATTTGCAATGCAAAGCATTTTTTTTGCCCTGCTAATGCCCGAATTGATAAGAAATCCTGTCTAACCGGTTGTCTCATAACAACTATATTGTTTATTCTGATTACCTCTGAATCTCAGCCTGAACATATCAGGGGGCAGGAGTGAAGAGTAAGACGTGAACTGCATTCGTCGCAGGCAATTCGTCAGATCACTGCATTTACCTTAATATTAAGTGGTTGCAACATGTATGGGCGCCCCTCACACCTGGTACGTAAGACCTCAACATACTTGCTGAGAAAGAAGGGGAATCAGATTGTTTATTATCGCAAACTCACTGATGCAGTAAACTTTAAGAACAGATAATGCATGGTACATCATATTTTTCAAATTCATTTATTCATCACCTGCCAGCCATGAACGGTTCTTCTCCACAGGACTGGTGGTATGTCTATATTGTCAGGTGCCGGGACCGGAGTCTCTACACCGGTGTCACCACAGATCTGGCACGCCGCCTCAAAGAGCATAACTCTCCTGCCGGCGGTGCCCGCTACACCAGAGCACGACAACCGGTCAGCATCACATATGCAGAAATAGTCAGCGACCGCAGCGCTGCCTGCAGTCGGGAATATCAGCTCAAGCGTCTGAGTCGCGCTGCCAAGGAAGCACTCATCTCTTCAGAAAAGAATTGCCTCAAAAGCCTAACCACTGATTTTTAACTTCTTGTGTATTCCTAAATCGTATTATACAGTTAATAGAAGATACCACTCTCATCTTCACCTGTATTCACCAGCCGACAACTGCTCCGCCCGTGTAGTATTACTGCCCGGTACGGAGAGCCACTATCATTATGCGAGCTTATGTTTCAAATTCTGGTCGTTGACGATGAACGGAGCATGCGGGACTTTCTGAAAATCCTGCTGACAAAAGAAGGGCATCAGGTAGCTACTGCCCAGAATGGCGAAACCGGCCTCGAATTTCTTCAGAACAACAACTGCGATCTGGTGATTACCGACATTCGCATGCCGGGAATGAGCGGACTCGAGTTGCTCGAGGCTATAAAAGAAGAGCAGCCGGATCTGCCGGTAATCATGATCACCGCTTTCGCTTCTCCAAATGACGCTGTACAGGCTATGAAATTCGGGGCCTTTGATTATATCAGCAAACCTTTCAACGTTGACGAGATCAAGTCTGTGATCCAGTCAGCGATAAAAAAGCGCAGCGGCGAAACCGAGACGAGCCGCATAAGCGATTCTTTTCCGGGGATCATCGGCCAGAGTAGAGAGATGGTCAAGATCTTCGATATGATAAAACGTGTTGCCCCGACACCGGCCAACGTTCTTATCTATGGTGAATCCGGCACTGGTAAGGAGCTGGTGGCACAGGCAATTCACGCCCACAGCAAGGTTGCCGATCACCCGTTTATACCGATCACCTGCAGTGCCATACCTGAAGAATTGATGGAAAGTGAGCTCTTTGGCCATGTCAAAGGTTCGTTTACCGGAGCAATAAGCGATAAACTCGGTCTTTTCCAGGTGGCCGATAAAGGAACAGCCTTTCTTGATGAAATCGGGGAACTTACGCTGATAATTCAGACCAAGCTCCTGCGTGTCCTGCAGGAACGTGAAATCAAACCGGTCGGCGGCAATAAAATACAAAGTATCAATGTGCGCATCATAGCCGCAACCAACAGAGTACTTGAAGATGAAATCGCGGCCGGCAGGTTTCGTGAGGACCTCTTCTATCGCCTCGCAGTTGTACCACTCCGGGTGCCCCCCTTACGAGAGCGCAAGAGTGACGTACCATTACTGGTTCGCCATTTCCTGGAGAAATATTCCCGACAGCTTGACAAGGAAGTCAGCGAAATTTCAAGCTATGCTCTGCAGGTTTTGATGAATTACAACTTTCCAGGCAATGTCAGAGAGCTGGAAAACATCATTGAACGCGGTGTAGCACTTGAAAGTTCCAATATCATCCTTCCTGAAAATCTTACCCTGCCCGGTGCCCAAAGCGACAAAGAAGATCAGGATGATGATGGTGCTGATACACCGGGAAGCTTTCGTGCTGTAACAAGCGAAGATGAGCTGTATGAACTTGGGCTGGAGAAGGTCATCACCAATCTGGAAAAACAACTTATCCGTCACGCTCTCGGAAAAACAAACAATTCCAAGATGCGTGCTGCCGATCTGCTGCAGATCAGTTTCCGCTCATTCCGTTACAAACTGAAAAAATACGGCATCCAATAATAGCCATACATGAACATCAAAGCCTTTCTTGATCGTACCAAACGGACCAATACTGTTAACCAGATTCTGAAGCATCAGCTACTCTGGATGATGCTTCTGCGTGTTATTCTCTACACGCTGTTACTTGGTCTCAGCTACATCTTCGGCAATGCCAGTCTGGATGTCATTCTCATGCCTGGAGATATGCTGATTCTCTTACTGTTTACAGTATACCTCACCACAATTTCATCAGCATTTTACCTTTTCGCTTCAGAAAGAAACCTCCGCAAATTCGGTTTCATCCAGAATCTGCTGGATACGTTTTTTGCCACACTGCTTGTCTATTACACCGGAATCTCGCATTCGATTTTCACCTCAATCTATTTCTTTCCGATAATTGCCGGCGGCCTTATCCTGCCACGCAAAGGCGGCCTTGTTGCAGCTGCCGCCTCAACCTTGTTATACGGCCTCATCCTGCTGTTTGAGGTTTTCGGGTCCTTCCCGACCACTCTTCTGGAAATGGGTTATCGCGGCGCAGATGACCCCATGGTGAGTCTGAACCATTTCTCAGTTCAGGGCCTCACCTTCTTTCTCGCTGCTATACTCAGTGCATTATTCAGCTTGCGTATCAGGACCACAGAAAATGCTCTATCCGACTCTTTACGCAATTTCGACAGATTGGCGGTTCTCTACAAACAGATTTTTGATAACATCGCCACCGGCATAATTACGGTGGACAGTAATAACATCATAACATCGGCTAACAATGCCACCGGTGAGATCACCGGCTATACACCGCTTGCACTGGTTGGCACTCAGTTAACGACACATTTTCCCGAACTCAACCTGCAGGCACCGCGGATGCGTCAGTCCGCCGATTTTACCCGGGAGGACGGCAAGCATATTCGACTTGGATACTCACATATGGACCTGCAGCAGCCGGGTGAAACAAGCCCTGACACCCTTGATCAGCATAAGATCATTACCTTGCGGGATATCAGCGAAATTGAGCAGCTTGAGCGACAAATGCGACAGGCGGAAAAGCTGGCGGCCATAGGCATGATGAGTGCAGGTATAGCGCATGACTTTCGTAACCCGCTCACTGCTATCTCCGGTTCTGCTCAGGTTCTTGCCAACGAGTTTTCTCAGGAAGGCAGTGAAAATCTCTTCAATTATGAACTCGCAGATATCATTTTACGGGAATCGAACAGAATGATCGACACGATCTCCGACTTCCTGAAATTCTCCAGACCGGAAGCTGCAAACAGGGAATGGTTTTCACTCAGGAGCTG
>JBFHGS010000286.1:0-5976 GCA_041582995.1 Desulfopila sp.
GGTCAGATCCTCGGTGCCCTGCATTGTGTATGAAACACCAGCTCCTTCGAGTGGAACAATCCCACGTAAGAAATAGTTACCGCCATATCCTGCCCATTCGATATTCCCCTGCAGGGTTACAGGACCTTCTGCAAATTCCTTCGCCTTAATCTCCTGTAATTCACCATTGATATATCCGGCCGGCCCCCGAAAAAGAAACCGGTCTGCAGGGCTGCCGCCTTTCATAAAGGGCGAATTCACCTGGTGAAGTTCGGCTATGCCCTGCAATGGTTGACCAGACATATTCTGAACAGATATATCAAGATCAATCATATAACTGTTCAGATCAAAGGTATAGGTACGAACTATCACCAGTCCTCCACCAGCCTGAGCTTCCATTACTAATTTAGCCTTACCATCAGTAAATGAAACCCGGTCAGTTGTACTTTTGTAGTATAAGTCCTGCCCGACAGCACTACCCCAGGAAAACTTCAAGGGATAACCGAGAGAATCATCACTGTTAACAACTTCTTTACCCAGTGAATCTTTTGCACTTGTTTCTCTGTGATTTTTCAAAACGATGCTCTTCAACGCACCGCCATTTTCTGAAAAAACAGCTGTGTACAAACTGTTTTCTACGGTAATATCCCGCGCATCAGCATACGTGACCGGGGGAGCACTACTTACTTGTGGAGCGGGTAACTGCGTTTGGGTTGCTGGAACAGTCCCGGAACTACCTTCGTTAGTCACGCCCTGTACCTGGGCTTCAATTGGTGCTTCCTGTGAATCGAATCCTACGAAAAAATATTGATAACCGAGTAGAATTGCGAATGAGATTATTACTGCCAGAAAGGCTCTATAGGTATCCATGTGCTTACCGATGAAATGTATCCCACAGGATGGTTCTCTGTGGTAAGTAATTTGAGTAGAATGGCGGCAACAGCTCAATGTACCGGATCATGACCGCCTCGTGAAAATGGATGACAGCGGAGAATTCTGCGGATTCCGAGAAAGAGTCCTCGAATCGCGCCATACTTCTCAATCGCCTGGATGGTATACGTCGAACAGGTAGGTGTAAAACGGCAACTGGGGGGGAACAAAGGTGAGATACAATACTGATACCCTCTCACCAGTCCCATAAGAATTACTTTAGGAATCTGAGATATTCTTATCTCAGCCTTCATGCGAACCTCTCCACTTGCAGGTCAAGGGTTTAACAACCTGCCATATTTTGAGGGGCGACGAGAATTCAAAATCAGGACGAACGGCAAAAACAATATCTGCACCGGCTGGATAGATCCCTCGCTCCAAGCGGAACGACTCACGAACTATCCGTTTGATGCGATTTCTCCTGACAGCACCCCGTATCTTCCGGTTGACACTGATCCCGATCCGGCTATACCCCAGGTCATTTACACGACAAATGAGAGTGAAACCTTTGCCGTGTAAACGTTTTCCCTGGTCATATACTCTATTGAACTCCCATCCTTTTCGTAACTGAGAGTCTTTAGAGAATGGAAATTGTTTCAAAAAAGTAAACTATGCGGCCAGACGTTTACGACCGCGTGCTCTACGGGCATTCAGGATAGAACGTCCTGCGCTTGTGCTCATTCTGGAGCGGAATCCGTGGGTGCGTTTACGCTTGATATTACTTGGCTGAAAAGTACGTTTGCTCATTGTTCACTTCCTCGTTGTACAAATCCATGTTTTACATGGAGTATGTTATTTTCCCAGGCTTTTGTCAGCATCTGCAATCAGAATACTTCATAAATTGCAGAACCTGTTTCCCCTCTAGATGTTTAGCCCAAAAGTTTGACCGGGGGATCTCAAAATCACAAAAGATCAATATTAACCACACAAGAGTCAGACTGTCAAACATTTTCATCGTCACAGGACACCTCATCTTGCAGAAGACAGTAACCTGTGCTACTTTCTCTCGAGACATTACTTTCAGTATATACTTTTCACTCAGGTTCTTCACCCCTCGTGACAACCTTATGACAAATTTCAGAGAACTCACTCACGCCGACATCGACTGGCAACAGTTATGGCAGAATGCCCGAAGAAAAAAAGGTTGGGCAAGCAAAGGTGCAAAAGAGTGGGATAAAAAGTCCGCATCATTTGCAGCACGCAATACCAAATCTCTGTACATAGATCTCTTACTTTCTCGTCTGCCGTTAGCCCCTGAGATGACAGTACTGGATATAGGTTCCGGCCCGGGTACCCTCGCGCTGCCACTGGCAGCACGCGTTCAATCGGTAACTGCACTGGACTTCTCTCCCGGGATGCTTGACATTTTGAAATCATTAGCTCAAGAACAACGCCTACAAAATATAAACACATTAGAATGCGCATGGGAAGACGACTGGCAGGCTAAGGGTATATTGCCTCATGACATTGCTATAGCCTCTAGATCCATGTCTGTTGACAATATTAGAGAAGCAATCGATAAATTGAATGCCTATGCAAAAAAATTCGTATTTATTACCGACAGAATATCTCCAACGCCATTTGACCCTGAACTCTTTCAAGCCCTAAATAGACCCTTTCATTCCGGACCCGATTATATTTATACGCTTAATATTTTATACAGCATGGGAATTCATCCCAATGTCTCCATTCTGGAACTTGAAAAAGAACTTTATTTTGAGGATCTTGACCAGGCATTCCTCTCCTACTCCTGGATGATTAAAGACCTCACTCGGGATGAGGAGTATCTACTTAAGGAATACATTTCTCATAAAGCTGAACGAACAGAAAACGGAAACCTCCTGATTCAACGGACACCACCACCTCGCTGGGCCTTGATCTGGTGGACAACCAATAGCCTCTAACAGGCATTACTGTATAATCATCCACAATTTTATATATAGCAAAATGAACAACTTTGATGTGATAGTTATTGGAGCAGGCCATGCAGGTTGCGAAGCGGCCTTGGCAAGTGCTCGTATGGGTTGCAAAACCCTGGTTACAATTATTAATGCCGATACCATTGGTGCCATGTCCTGTAACCCTGCAATTGGTGGATTGGCAAAAGGTCATCTCGTACGGGAAATAGATGCACTTGGCGGCGAAATGGCCAGAAACATCGACGCCACATCAATTCAGTTTCGCAGGCTCAATACCAGTAAAGGCCCCGCCGTACGCTCATCCCGTGCCCAGGCAGATCGCCTGCTCTACCGGCTTCGAATGAAAACGGTACTGGAACATCAAAAAAACCTCACCATAAGTCAGACAGTTGTCGATTCCCTTCTTGTTGAAAATGGAAAGGTTTGCGGTGTAATCACGTCTCTTAACGAGGAGATTAAAGCCGAAGCGGTAGTTATCGCCACAGGGACCTTCCTGAACGGTCTTGTTCATATCGGTCTAAAAAACTTTCCCGCTGGCCGACTTGGTGACTCCCCCTCAGTACAACTGGCCGCATGGTTTAAAGATGCCGGTTTCCGAGTCGGGCGCATGAAAACCGGTACAGTTCCGCGTATTGACGCGAATACAATTGATTACTCGGAACTTGAACCCCAGCACAGCGATGATCCTCCATCCCATTTTTCATTCGAATCTTCAGGGAGATACACTCTTCCACAGCTACCGTGTTATATTACCTACACCAATGAAAATACCCATGCGATAATCCGTCAGGGTATAGATCAATCGCCCATGTACACCGGTGTGATTCAAGGAATCGGCGCACGCTATTGTCCCTCAATTGAAGACAAAGTCATGCGCTTTCCGGAGAAAACACGACACCAGGTTTTCCTTGAACCTGAAGGACTGGATACTACCGAAATATACCCTAACGGCATACCGACCAGCCTTCCGCTCGAAACCCAGAAAGCAATGATACAGTCCATCAAAGGACTCGAAAATGCACGTATTATACGCCCAGGCTACGCTATCGAATACGATTATATCGATCCACTCGAACTGCTGCCATCGCTTGCTACAAAACGTTTCGAAGGGCTCTATCTCGCTGGACAAATTAACGGCACTTCGGGTTATGAAGAAGCCGCAGCACAGGGACTTATGGCGGCTATCAATGCCGCCAGGTATGTTAAAGGGATGGAACCACTCATTCTTGATCGATCAGAAGCCTACATAGGAGTACTCATAGACGATCTGGTTACCTGTGGCACAAAAGAGCCATATCGCCTTTTCACCTCACGAGCAGAATACCGGTTACTCCTTCGCGAGGATAACGCCGACATGCGCCTCTGCGCAATCGGTCACGACATCGGTCTTGTTAACGAGCAACAGTATTCCATATTCCTGGCAAAAAAATCGGCTATTCAGGCAGGACTTGAATTACTCGATGAAAACCATGTAAAACCCACTGCTGAGTTCAATCTCGCCCTTGAATCTCTTGGGACCACCGCCGCGAAACAGAAACTGTCTCTCTCTGACCTGCTTCGAAGACCGGAAATTGACCTCAGGAAGATGGCCTCACTCCCTCTGCCAGAAGCGCTGAAAACGCGCATTACCGAACTCTCTCAGTCACCATTCTGGGAGGAAGTTCAGCTTGAAGTGAAATATCATGGGTATATTGAGCGCCAGAGAGAACAGGTTGAACGATTCAAAAAGATGGAGGCAGTAAAATTGCCTGAAGATCTCGATTATACCGCTATGTCCGGTCTCTCTAATGAGGTCGTCGAGAAACTCTCCACTGTCCGCCCGCTTTCACTAGGTCAGGCTTCCCGAATTTCCGGCATCACTCCTGCAGCCATATCTGTACTTCAGATACACCTTCGCCGTCGCAAAAGCTGAGAGCCTTAATATGCTACAATTTCCGAATATAGACCCCGTCCTACTCAGCATTGGTCCTCTTCAGGTTCGCTGGTATGGTCTTATGTACGTGCTGGGCTTTACTGCGAGTTACTTTCTCGTTAGGCACCAGATCAAAAACACCGGATATACGCAACTATCAGATCATTTCGAAAACATTAACCTCGTCCTGATCTTGAGTGTTGTTCTCGGTGGAAGGCTTGGATATGTGCTGTTTTATAACCTGGATTATTATATCAGCCACCCTCTGGAGATACTCGCAACCTGGACCGGCGGAATGTCATTCCACGGCGCATGCATCGCACTCATCATAGCCGGCTGGCTTTACACCCGGCACCATGGGATTGATTTCTGGAAAGCGGCTGATATCTATGTGGCTACCATCCCAATAGGTCTCGGCCTTGGGCGACTCGGGAACTTTATCAATGGAGAATTGTTCGGCCGGGTGACAGATGCACCCTGGGGTATAGTTTTTCCTTACGGCGGGCCATCACCCCGCCATCCCTCTCAAATTTACGAGGCAGCGCTTGAGGGAATACTCCTTTTTCTGATACTCTGGTCATGTCGAAATAAACCATGGAAGACCAAAAGCACCTGGCCGCACGGCACAATTCTATCGATGTTTCTGATATTTTATGGGATTTTCAGAATGGTGCTTGAGCTGGTCCGGGAACCGGATTCCCAGCTGGGCTATCTGTTCGGAGTCCTTACCATGGGGCAACTCCTCAGTTTCCTGATGGTTTTCGCAGGATGCTTAATCCTGGTGTTTCGAATACGAAAACATAACACCAAAACAGATAGCCAGGGATAGGAATTACTGGACTTTTTCGCAGAGCCGTTTGCCAGGCTTGAATTTCACCACGTTATGTGCCGGAATTGTGATGGTCTGCCCTGTCTGTGGATTACGACCTTTCTGCGCTGCTCTCTCTACAACACGGAAAGAACCAAAACCCACCAAAGTAACACGCTCACCTCGCTCCATTGCATCAGCCATATTCTTCAGTACAAAGTTCAGTGCTTTCTCAGCCTGAACTTTGGTAATACCTCTGGTATCTGCGATGGTAGCAATTAACTCACCTTTGTTCATCTTCCATTCTCCTTTTACCACTAGCAATTCTGAATTTCACTCCACAAGTGCCGCATTATTAATGGGTTCAAGGAAAATTACAATTGTAGCTTATACCTGCTTTCTAACTAGGTACATATACCCAACGAGGA
>JBFHGS010000287.1:0-5922 GCA_041582995.1 Desulfopila sp.
TATCTGCAACTCGACTGAAAATATTTTCTCTGCATATAGCCTCCTGATTAACTGATAAGGATTAACTTGATGTTTCTTGTGAAGAGCGAAAGTCTCAAACATATGACTACTGAACATGTAAACAGCGTATGTGTATTAACAATATTATGCCTATCACACACATGCTCTTTTAACAATTATTTTCAAACCCACTGTTTGTGATGGAAGGCAACCTTAGGCATCATCACTACTTAAGGAATCAATATCGACATATACGCTAAAACATTGAAGCTCACGTCACCGGCATATTGATAGGTTTTCACCTCCGCTCGTCTTGAAGGCAGGGGCATAAATCTGCTACAATATGTTAGGGCTGTTGAAATAGCCGCTACTGCTTTACTTTTAACTAGGAACACCAGCATGAACAAGACTGAATTGTACACAGCATTACGACCGTATACCCTACCGGACACTAAAAAATCTGTAATCCAAACATGTTCGACATTAACACTCTACCTCTCTTCACTCACTCTGATGGTACTGTTGCTGAAGCTGCAGGCCTCTGCCTGGCTGGTTCTGATTCTGTCAATTTTAACAGCACCGGTTTTCATTAAAATATTCATCATATTTCATGATTGTTGTCACACTTCCTATTTCAAATCACGACGTGCCTGTTCCCTTCTCGGCACTCTCCTCGGGGTGCTTATATTCACTGCATATTCCGACTGGCAGCGTACCCATGGTATTCATCATAATAATGTGGCAAACCTTGAAAAAAGAGGCGTCGGTGATGTGTGGCTGATGACAATTGAGGAATACAGCCGTGCTGGCTTGTGGAAAAAAATCAGATACCGTCTATTCAGGAATCCACTGGTTATGCTCTTTATATCCCCGCCTTTTCTCTTTCTCATTCTAAACAGATTTCCATCACGCGGTTATGGGAGAAAACAACTGAAGAGTATACTCTTCACTAACCTCATGATTCTGCTAATGGTTAGCGGGCTGGTGCTTGCCATCGGCTGGAAGGGTTTATTGCTCATTCTGCTACCCATGATTTTTACCGCAAGCCTTCTTGGCGTCTGGCTCTTTTATGTGCAGCACCAATTCAGAAAAGTCTACTGGGCCCACGATGAAGAATGGGATCGTTTTCGTGCAGCTATGGAGGGGTGCTCATTCTATACGATGCCGGGATTTCTACGCTGGTGTACCGGTAATATCGGGTATCACCACATCCATCACCTTTCTCCGCGTATTCCGAATTATTGGCTGAAGGAGTGTTATGATGCAATCCCGGAACTTCAAAAAGTGAAGCCGATCCCTTTCATCGGGGGAATACGGAATCTGCTGCTTTGCCTTTGGGATGAACAGAGCGGGGATCTTGTAAGTTTCAGAGAGGCCCAAAAAATAATTCCTGACAAGTAGACCCTTCAGGATATCGCTGCCTGTCATTCCTCTCCAGCCTGACGTAATCGTCTACGATATGCCGCAGCATCTCCGTACTCCGAAAATGTTCGATATCGGGAGTGCGGGTCTCTAGGTGTCCTGGCATGCTTGATCGGACACCAGAATGCTTCGGTTCGTGAGGCTATCTCCAACCCATAACTCAGCAAACCGTTTCCGTAGCCGCAATACATACAATTAAGCTTCTCAACAAGATTCAGGTAGGCGAGATGCTGCCGGTCGATAATTATATACTCGCTTCTCCTCACCTTCTTTATCCGATAGATAGGAAAACAGGTCGCCTGATACAGTGTCAAAAAAAAATCGAACAGCACCAACGGCATAATCATGGAATAAATCAACGGTGCAGTAATAAAGAACAGAATGTTCGATTCCCGCAGATAATGATACAGGTCCTTTTTCAGTGCCTTCTGCGCCGTTAGCGCTTTCTTCTGAAAGCGTACTTTTCCCTGCTCAATGGTATATTGAAGATGTCCTCTCATTACAGAAAGTTCACTCTCCCACTCCTCAGACAGTTCCTTTTCCAACTCAAGTATGCGCCTGACCAGCTCATTAATGCGTGTATTCATTGTATACCTCATACCCTATGGCTCGCAAATATCATGAATCTTGTGGCATTACCTTGTAACAATAGAGTTGAAAAATTCATTGTTCAAGTGCAGGGGAATCCTGCCTTCACTGACACTCTATCAACTACTTGCTGATCATGCAAAATATTGAAATACCTGAGAACAGATAATTCAGTCTTCACCTCATCATTCCCGGTATGTTCAGAACTCAATGCATTTTTTCCTAAAACTGCAAACTTGTGTTTCGACAACCGAATGTTAGAATATGAAACAGAAAATCCTTTTCCCTATTGATGAAAGCAATATGCTTATGGCAAAAACATCTCTGCACACAGGAAGGCTGATGAGAAGAGCACCCAGGCTACTATCTCGAATTTTCTGCTGTCTGTTTATCCTTTTTAGCAGTTGCAGCGGGTCTGCCGGCCCTCTGTCGACAGCTGAGACTGTCGAATTGCAACCACATTTTCGGACAATTACATTAACCGGCTTCACCTATCCGCTGCAGGAAATGACCATTACAAGCGAGGTCAGCGGGCGTTGTCTGACGATATCTGCAGATGTCGGCGACACAGTTCCTGAAGATGGCACTCTTGTAGAAATAGATACCACCTTTATCCGGCTGGATCTTGAAGCGAACAGAATAGCTCAGGCACAGGCAACCAGACAACTTGCACAGGAAAAAAAAACTCTTGCCAGATATACGAAGCTGTTAAGCAGGAATTCAACCCCACAGGCACGACTCGATGAAGCTGCTCTTGCTGCTGACCTGCATAAGCTGATGCTGCAGAAACTGCAAAACGAAGCGACCCGAATACACGAACAGCTGAAAAGACACACGCTGTATGCTCCTGCCGGATGGCAGTTGATAGAACGCTACACAGAACCGGGTGAATTTATTCAGGCCGGAAAACCAATGGCCCGACTTGGTGATTTTCGTCGTTTACTGGTTCCACTTGCCTTAACCTATAACGAACTGCAGTCTCTTGCAGCTATGCAGGATATCAACCTGTTCCTGCCGGACATTCAAAAAAACGTAGCGGCAGAAATATACCGAACCTCACCGGTCTTTGATGCCACCACCCGTAAGATACCGGTTGAGCTCATCTTACAAGCTGACCAGCCAGACGCCCCACTCTCCTTACGTGGTGGAATGCGTGTGGAAATACAGTTTGCAGGTGATATCGAAAGCACCTCGTTTCGCATACCACGCTCTGCATTGATACGCCGCTACGAGGCCAACTGGCTGATGCGCCCCGACACCACTCGAGTACAGGTAATATTTCTCGGGTTCAGTGAAGACAACAGCCACGCCATTATTTCAGGTAGCGACCTGTCTAGCGGCCAGCGGTTTATTGCACAACCTGAGGAATACGGCCAAAATTAACCAGCACCTATCATACCAAAGATATCAGTTAAAGAATAAGCTACGTTGTCCATAATTGACTTGCAAGGCAGTCCATAATCCCGGTTATTTCAACAAAGGACAGCAGTATGCATACGTTTATACACTTCACACTTAAACAGAAAGTCGTACTGAATCTACTCTTTGTACTGTTGATTCTTATCGGCGCTTTTGCCATGCTGCGTATGCCGGTTGAGCGCTACCCGAACATCCAGTTCGGGAAAATGTATATCAACACCTTCCTGCCCGGCGCTTCGCCCGAAGATGTCGAAACACTGATAACCAATGAGATAGAAGAAGCACTTGAAGATGTTGAAGATCTCGATTTTGTCCGCTCGGTATCCTACCGGGAACGCTCCAATATTGTCATCAAATTCACTGATGACAGTGATTACCGCAGACGTTTTGATGATGTGCGTTTGAAGGTGCTCTCTATTCTCGCAGACCTGCCTGAATTACCGGAACCGCCTGTTTTCAATTTTCTGGATGTCAATGACTGGTTCCCTACTGTCAGCGTCAATGTCTCAGGAAAACACTCCAACACTACGCTGGCGCTCATCGCCGCTGAATTAAAAATCCACCTCAGCCAAATTAGTGGCGTAAAAGAAACGAAGTTGACAGGTGAATACACCCGTGAGTTCCATGTACTGCTCTCACAGGAGAAAATGCGACGTTACGGTATCACCTTCACCGAAGCCGTAGAAACTCTGCGACTGGCCAATGTTAACCTGCCTGCCGGCCACACCGAAAGCGGAGACGTCGAATTCATCATTAAAGTCGATGAGCAGTTCAAAGACAGAAGCGATGTTTTTGCAACCATCATCCGCACAGACAGTGACGGTTCTTTTATCCGCATAGGCGACATTGCCGATGATGGCTATTTTACCTACCGTGACCCGTTTATCATTGCCTCGGTTAATGGAGTGAACTGCGTAACGCTTCAGCTATTAAAAGCCGACGGCGGCAATGCACTCTTCATAGCAGATGCGGCAAGAAAAGTAGTTCAGGAACTGCAACCGTCCTATACGGATGAAGGTATACAGCTCACGGTTACTCAGGACTCAAGCAACAAAATCAATGATTCCATCAGAGTTCTCGGGGTCAATTTGCTTCTCGGGGTCTTTCTTGTCTGCCTGATTATCTGGAAATTCATGGGATTCAGAAATGCTGCTCTTACTACTATAGGCATCCCTTTCGCCTTTCTGGTGACCATGGTCTTCATGTATCTCACCGGCAACTCCGTGAACGAAGTATCACTCTTTGCTTTCGTCCTGGTATCCGGAATCATTGTTGACGATGCGATAGTCGTGGTTGAAAACATCTATCGCCATATCCAGGCCGGTGAACGTGTTCAGGATGCTATCATCACAGGTACTTCCGAAGTTTTTCTGCCGGTTGTATCTGCCACACTCACCACCGCTGTGGCTTTTCTGCCGATGCTTATTATGACAGGTATGGTTGGAGATTTCTTTGAAATTATCCCGAAAACCATTGTCTTTGCACTGATAGCTTCGCTCCTCGAGTGCCTGCTGATTCTGCCTTGTCATTACCTCGACTTCGGTCCCCGCAAAAACGAGGAGACTCCTCTCCCGACCCATTCTCAGCCTGAAACTGAACACTATCTGGAAGGGGTGCGCGAGGGGATTTTCATGGTTGCCACCCGCAGGATTTTCAACCGTCTTATTCTGCTCGCTCTTCGTTTTCGTTACATATCTCTGGCAATACTGGGCATCGGCTTCGCGGCCTCTATCTATATGTTCGGCAGTTCACTGCAGGGCACGACAAACATGGTGCGTATTCAATTTTTCCCGGACAACTACTCACTCTATTATGTCGAACTGACAGGCCCTGCCGGTACACCTATCGCCCGCACAGATGAACTTGTCCGTAAAGTAGCGGCAGCAGTTATGCAGGATGGTGAAAATATGCACGAATCAGCCCTCGGTTTTTCAGGATTCTATATTAATGAAGATTATTCTCCCCAATACGGCAACAACCTGGGCCATGTAGCGGTCACCCTGCCGGATTCAGGTAAACGCCACTTCGCTGACTACCCTGAAAATGATGTCATACGTCATCTTGATTATATGCGTGAGCAGCTGAAAGGTACCATTCCAGAAGGTACAGCCATGACAATAAGACCTGAAAAAGACGGGCCACCTTCCGGCATGGATATAAACATCAGAATACTCGGCACCCATACTGAGAATGTTACGGCACTTGCAGGACAGTTAAAAACCTTTCTCACGAGTGACGCTGAAATAGCCCCTTGGCTGATTGAACTTCAGGATGATCAGGGAAGCACCGGTAGAATTTTTCGGATCAAAATTAATAGGGAGCGGGTTGCGGAATGGGGCCTCAATACTACAAAAGTTGCCCAGCTTGCCTCCTCTGTTCTGAATGGTCAGATTGTCGGCCAAATGAAACTTGCTGAAGAGATAATAGACATCAAGGTAAAAACAATCTTTGCGGATAAAGCGCAGATGACTGATGCCCTCGACATTCCTGTAA
>JBFHGS010000288.1:0-5866 GCA_041582995.1 Desulfopila sp.
CATTGTATTCTCTCCCCGCGGCGCAATTTCTCATCGGTTTTCTTCTGCATAAACCAAAAAACTGTGTCCCCGCTTGTTTTATCAGGATGTCTTTTGATATGCTTTTCTACAAGTATTGACCGCACATTTCCGCCTTATTCCTCTCAAACTGATCGTGAAAACGTAATCTTAAGGGTAGCACAACACCGCTATTTTGAGCAGGGAACTGCCTCAGTAGAAAAGTTAAGTGTTCAGTCTTCCCAGCTGAAAGATTTGATAGATGGTTTGAAGCTTGGTCAATCCCGCCTGATACGGCAACCCTCTCAATGTCAACAGCAACTGTAACGGAGGTTGCTGTCAAGTCGGCTAGGACACGAAAACCATGGAAGAAACCGCCAGGTAAGTAATGACTGGGACTGTATTCAGTAGCAGTCTGTATATATGGAAAGCATTAAGTGTAAGTTTATTCAGGATATTATCTCAGATTCTGTTGTTAAGACTAACGATCGTGAATTTAGAAAATATTGAGTTTTCCCGCATTGATCGAGTGTTTTTTCAATGGAGATGGGGTATAGAGTAGGCTCTGGCGTGTGTTATTTAGCATGCTGGCGTTGGTGAAGGCGTATATGTCAACGTCCAAAATTTCACGAGGACAGATACGTGTGAGTAACTTTGTGTATGCAGATGCATTCACTCTCAAAAAGGAGCCTTTGCATGAAGCGATTAGTCGCGCTATTTGCAGCTTGTGTTGTATGTATTCCAGGAATGCTGGTTGCTGAGGAAAAAGCGGTAGAAAAGCCAAATCTTGAAAACTTTACTCAGAAGCTGAGCTATGCAATGGGTACGGATGTCGGTCGTTATTTCCGCGGACTTGGTAAAGAAATTGATTTTGAAGCATTGGTGCACGGTGTAACTGACGGTTATACCGAGGCAGAACTGGCCTTGTCTCAGGAAGAAATCGTCACGGTACAAAAAGAGTTTGGTGCTAAACTGCAGGCCAAACAAGCCGAAGAGCTGGAAGCTATGAAAGAGAAGAACCTTGCTGCTGGCAAGGCTTTCCTTGAAGAGAATAAAGCCAAAGAAGGCGTTATTGTAACCGAGTCAGGCCTTCAGTATCAGTTTGTGACGAAAGGTGAAGGTCCGATTCCTCAACCTGCGGATCAAGTTAAAGTCGATTATGTTGGTTCTCTGGTAGATGGAACTGAGTTTGACAGTTCCATAAAGCGTGGTGAGCCTGTCGTCTTTGGTGTTGATCAGGTCATTCCGGGCTGGAGCGAGGCTTTACAGCTTATTCCTGTTGGTTCAAAGGTTCGATTGGTTATCCCTTCTGATCTTGCCTATGGCGAGCAGGGAGTGTTGCCGAAGATAGAACCAAATTCAGTGCTTGTCTTTGAAGTGGATCTGCTTGGAATTGAAGAGTAATCTTTCTCTTGCTTCCAGCAATTTACCAAAGCTAAAAAGGGCCGGAGGGATGATATCCTACCGGCCCTTTTCTTTGTTTAGTGCTTTCCACATAACATAATGGTAACGGTTTACAGGCTTGATACTTTATAAATCTATGGGGTATGAGTCTTGAGCGAGTAGTTACACGTAATATTACAATCTTTATTTTTAACATTCTGGTTTTTCAATAATCCCGATTTCCAGTCAGATCTGATACGTTAGGAAGTGTTGCTGAGTAATTCAGCATAGTAACTTTCTGTTTATTTATCTTGCCTTTGCAGTAAGAAGATGCCCAGAGTTGCAAAAATGAAGTGTATCGCGACTGCGGCAAGTAAGGGTGGCATATAACCTGCGGCGGCCAGTGATTGCAGCGCACCCCAGATTCCCCATGCGAAGAACGCCATACCGCAACTTGCCGGAATGGCAATCGAGAGATCTTTGCCCCATTTCTGATACGAAATAAGCAGCATAGGCAGACCAAGCAGTAACAGAGGCAGGCCAAGTAGAATATAGGATATGCGGCTGAAGAAATCTGTCCATGCTTTGCGGGTCTGACTTGCTGTTTCCTGTGTTTTAGTTGCACGGAATAGATCTGTAAGAGATTGTTCTGCTGATTCATATTCAGGAACCAGGAAGTCAATTGGTTTTTCAGGAAGCTGGATTTCCCAGTGTCGGAAGTTTTTTATCACATATTTGCCCTCATCTTCCATTTTCTGGATCTGGGCAATATCCAGAAGCCACTGTTGCTTGGTATTGCTCCATTTTGCATATTGAGCAGTGATAAGTGCTTCAGTGTTATATTCGTCATTCCAACGAGAATACGAAAAATTTCTAAAAAGAAGCTTTTTAGGATTTGGCCATTCAAACGAGTAAAATCCTTCAGTTCCCTTATAGTAATATCGACCGTTGCGATAGATACCGAGCGGCAGTTTACCCTTTATCTGTTCGTGCCAGATCGCATTAGTTGTTGAGATGGTGTAGGGCAAAAGCCATTGTGCCGCTGCGATCATCAGCGTGGTAAAGAGCAGGCCGCCAAGCAGAAAAGGCTGTACTATCTTTTTTAAAGGAATGCCGCCGGCTTTAAGAGCTGTAAGTTCGTTGGTATGGTTGAGGATGCCAAGACTGATAACGCCGGATAGCAGAATAAGTATCGGCCCAAGCTGATCGACAACAAAGGGTATATTGAGCATGAAAAACTTCATGGCAAGCCCGACTGATTTGCCAGCTTTGGTGAAGTTATCAAATTTTTCAATAAAATCGACGAGCAGATAGATTGAGGCAAAAGCTATATTTACCGTGAAAAAATGCTTAACAAATTGGCCAAGAAGATATTTATCGAGTAACTTCAAAGTATACCTCTAGCTCTAAAGACGAGCGAGCCTGAAGGGAAAATTATATATGGATTTGTTGGATATGTTCGAATCACAATGCTGTATGACGTGATATACTGAAAAAACTGTATTGAAACATAATCTACAAATAATATACTTACTTAATAGTAAAAATAAATCTCGAAGGTATTGCCTGTCGTAATTCGGCTAGATGCGTATGTATCTCTCGGCCAGTAAAAAGCCGATTGCAACCATTGTGAGGCCGAGGATATTGCTTGCAAGGATATACCCAAATGCCTGAAGTGGTTCGCCAGCTTTAAAAAACTGAACACTCTCACGGGCAAATGTGGAAAAAGTAGTAAATCCTCCGAGAAAACCGGTAAATAGAAACAATCGAAATTCGTTGCTGATATGGATCTTATCAAACCAACTCCAGAAAAAGCCGATAAGAAGGCAGCCTCCTATATTGGCGATATACGTTCCTAAAGGAAAGTTGGTGTCTGTAAAGCGACCGGCGAGAAGTGCCACGGAGTATCTGCCGAGTGACCCCGCTGCGCCGCCGAGAGCAATTGCGATTACTTTTACCATCCCAGTTTATGGTCCATACAGTTGGAGTTGTTTGGAGTATCGGCGGTGGAAAAGTCCACCGATTTACCGATTTTGCCGCAGTTAAATTTCTACTTCCGGCAGGCTCCTAGGTACCATTAACATCGACACTCGTCAAGAAGAAGGGAGGTGACTGTGTAGCGGTGATTGCGGGCTTGTTATATATTCAAGAAAACATGTGTACATGGACAATGCCTTCAAAACCTTGATTTTTTTTAACGCCATATGCTATATTGTGTTTTTTCTGTGATGTTGGCATCAACTAGAGATAGTTGTAATTATGCACCATTGCCAACATATATCAATACCCAGCAGGCTGTTTTCAGGACGGTTTTGCGGGCTGAATTCTACAGGAGGGCTGGCATACCGACTCTGCTCAATCTGCTCGAGCGCTCCGCCATAGTGGCGGTATCTGCAAAGTGATTGACGGACTCAGGGATATCATTAATCGAAACCGGTAGTTTGTGGTTTCTGTTGAGCACGTTTTACGCTTAGATGTAAATTGTGTGTATTGATGCCCTGTTGATAATCGGCATGTCACTGTTACCGTGAATGGCTACAAACCAAAAAAAATCAGATAAAGCACTCAGCAGAATTACATACCGGAGCACAGCCAAAGACAGACTTCAGGCGTTTTGGGATGTTTTTGACAAAGATGACGATGTCTTGGTCATCATCAATGCTGATCCTGATGCCCTTGCCAGTGCCATGGCCGTAAAACGGTTACTGAGATATCGGGTAAAGAATGTCGTAATTGCACATCCCAATGAAATTCGGCGCATGAATAATGTGGCGATGGTTGACCGGCTCAAGATTCCTCTTGAGCGATTGGGCAATGTTAAGATTGGAGATTATTCCAGGATTGTCATGGTGGATTCCCAACCGAGTCATCTACCATGTTTTGAGAAGGTGAACATCGATGCTATCATCGATCATCATCCTAAAAGTGGTGAATGGGATGCTACTTTTGTAGATCTTCGTCCTGATTATGGTGCCGTTGCCACAATGATGGTGGAGTATCTGCGGGCTGCCAATATGAAGCCTTCCGTGACGCTGTCCACTGCTCTATTTTACGCGATCAAGGTTGATACCCAGAATTTCGAGAAGAAATCACGTCTTGCCGATGGGATTGCCTTCCGTTACCTTTTCAACATTGCTAACCGTGATCTGGTTCGTAAATTCGAACTCACAGATTTACGGCGTTCCGAGTTGAAATATTTCAGTATTGCATTTCATGAATTGAAATATTCCAAGCGACGGTATTATACCCACGTCGGCAGAGTGAGAAGCCCTGATGTACTAGTAATAATAGCTGATTTTTTGAACCATGTTGGGGAGATCGACTGGGTCTTTGTTTCGGGTATACATGGGGAAAAACTTGTTGTTATCTTCCGTTGTGACGGTTACCGCAAAAGCGCTGGTAAGCTTGCCAGCAGGACTTTTGGTGCGATAGGTTCTGCCGGTGGGCATAAAGAGGCCGCCAGGGCTGAAGTTCCACTTAAAAATCTGGATCTTGGTGATAAAGAGTTTACCTCTATAAGTTTAAAGAAACTGATAATTCGCCATATCTGATAGAGGTCAAATGTGTGCGAAGTGCAGCAGGAATTTTTCCCCACTGCACTTCCTTATTCTTGCTGTTCTATTGCAGTCTGTTATTTCCTACAGGAGATCAGATGCTCAAACAAAACACACTGGCAATGATTCTGGCGGGTGGAAGGGTCAACGAGCTCGATGTCCTGACCTACGGTCGACCAAAATCTGCATTACCTTTCGGCGGGTTCGGAAGGGTTATTGATTTCCCACTTAGCAACTTGATGAACTCAGGTATAGAGCAGGTTGCCATTCTGAGTCAATATCGGAGTTATTCACTTATTAACCATATAGGTACCGGTGCGGCCTGGGATATGCTCGGCCGAAATCGTGGTATCTCTATATTACCTCCTTTCATTGGTTCTGATCATAAAGATTGGTATCGAGGCTCTGCTGATGCGGTTCATAAGAATCTTGATTTTGTTCAATACCATGATCCGGAACATATTCTCATTCTTTCAGGGGATCATATTTATCGGATGAACTATGCCGATATGATCGCCTATCACATTGAGAAAGATGCTGATCTCACTATGGCATTTATCAAGATAGAAAAGGAGAAGATGCACCGTTTCGGTATTGGTGAACTAAATGATGAGGATGGAGAAAGAGGGGGGCGTGTTACCAATTACTGGGAAAAACCTGAGAGCCCCCAATCCGACTGGGTTTCACTTACGGTACTTTGCTTTAAGCCGGAAGTACTCTACAAGATGCTGGTCCGGAATCAGGAAGAAAGTTCGTTTGAATTTGGAAAAAATATCGTTCCGGCCATGCTTGAGGCAGGTTACCGGGTCTATGGTTACAAATTCAGCGGTTACTGGGGTTATACCAGAACAGTTGATGAGTACTGGCAGTCAAATATGGATATGCTTGGTGATGAACCGCTAATCGATATAGACACCTGGGGATTTAGAACG
>JBFHGS010000289.1:0-5865 GCA_041582995.1 Desulfopila sp.
AATTGAAGTATTTATACTCTATGCCCTTACTGTTCCCTTGTTCCTGCCAACCTTTTTCTATTTCAGATGTAGATGTTTATCCCAACGCACTACCCGGTTACGCCCACCTCGTTTGGCAACATAAAGAGCATCATCTGCCTGTTGCAACATTTCACTGACGTCAGTTGCACCAAGTTCAAGTGCAGAGACACCGATACTGACTGTAACAGGCAGGTTTGCCGGATGCAGTTGTTCTAATGTCTGGCGGTAAAATTCTGCAACGGCACAGGTCTGATCAAGATTGGAATGAGTCAATAATATACAGAACTCCTCGCCTCCGTAACGGCATACGCAATCACTCACTCTCGAACGGGTGAGCAGCGTTTCTGCTATAGCTTGAAGTACCTCATCACCCACTGTATGGCCATGTGTATCATTTATCGACTTAAAGTGATCAGCATCAATCATGATGCAGCCAATTTGAAAATCATGACGCTGAGCCTCTGCCAGTTCATTTTCAAAATACTCATAAAAAGCGCGTCTGTTATAACAGTTGGTCAATGGATCGCGCATAGAGAGATGCTTGAGCTGTTCGTTGGATTTCTCAAGTTCCTCAGTACGGATGCGCACACGATTTTCAAGGTCTTCATACAAAATTGAATTTTCGATAGAAATGGTCATCTGCCCGGAAATAGCTTTCAGAATCTGGACACGATCAGAAGTAAATGCACCTTCCAGTTCACTGTTCTCCAGATATACAACACCATACAGTTTATTTTGTTTAAGACTGGGGATACATATTGCCGAATTCGGCAGATGATATCTAGTCACATCCTCGTTAAGATATTCACAGAAGTCACCTCGTGTATCTATAATCAGGCTTTCCTGTCTTTTGGCGACATAGCTGACAAACGGGAGTGGAATATTCCATTTTTTCCCTGCCTGCGGAAAAGGTATCGGTTCCTTGATGAATATTTCAATATCAGGTTTGTCGGCTTCTGCCAGGGCTTCGAGGTGCAATTCGCCTTCACGCATGAGAAAAAGGCAACCGCGGCTGGCGCCGGCATTTTCTAATAAAACCTTCATTATACGATTAAGCAACTGGTCCAATCCGGCAGTCTCGGAGATCGCATGAATAGATTTAAGAAGCTGAACCAGATCTATGTTCAGACTATCGTAGTTCGTCGTCAACGTTCGTATGGCGGTGATATGTGTTTGACCACTCGATATCAGGGCAGGGTACATCCTTACCAGATAGCTGCAACGTCTAAGACAGCCCCATTGATGATATGCATGGTAGGCTTCTAAGATATATGGTGTTGCCAGTCGTTCCCGGTTTTGACGCTTCCAGAAAAGAGCAGCCCGCTCGCATGCCAGAGCTTCATCATGAACAAGTCCATTCTCTCGTGCCAGTGTAATTGCCTCGTCATAATGAGCCAGGGCCTGTTCAAACCGGCCATCCAACCTGGAGAACTCTGCCTGAACCAGTTCAGCCATATGACCGAAATTCTCAGGAGTTCGCTCGCCCCAGTCAAAGAGAGTCCGAGCTTTTTCCCGAAGCATTTCCAAATGTGATTTCTGTTCCGATGAGCTCAGGGTATCGAAATAATTAATCCCTGCCAGCAGATAATAGAATAGCTGGTTGGCAACAGATATCGTTCCGGGCATATCCGGCACGTGTGATTCCGCATCCTTAGCACATCTCCACCCATCTTCAATGTTGTTTTCAATAACATAAAGCTGAGTTAACAGGACCAGATAGCGACTCAACGGGAAGAATGTTTCCGGTGCCTTGCAGCGCTCAAGAAATTCCTGTTTGTCGGCAGGTATTGTAAGAGGTGTTTCTGTAGGGCTACGGTAATGGCTGATGACCCACTCCGCCCCCTGGACACAGTCATACGCGTATAAATGGGATATACGATCAAGAAAATTGAGGTGCTCACGGCAATCAGACTCGAGCTTGTCGAGTGGGATACCCATATAGAATGCGTTGTAGGCGATGTGATTGACGATGAACCCTGCAAAGGGAAGATCGCCGGTATCTAGCGCCAGAGCCAGCGCTTCGCGGTTTAGTGGAACCGTGTCCTTAAGTGGATGATTCCAGACGACGTTGAAGTTACAGAACCAGTCAATGGTTTTTGAGCGCTGGGCCAGATCCTCATACCGTTCCCCCAGGCGTTTGCACAGTTTTCCATAAGCATAACCAATTTGGGGTCTGTCAAAAAGCGCATTATACAGAAGACCAAGACAACCGAAACTTGGTGCAGAGTCAGCACACAAACCATGCTTTAATGCCCAGAGAACTGTCGTTGCGTTGGTAAGTGTAAACAGATAAGGGCTGATTGCAAACGATACCGACGTGATCTCGGCGAGTATCTTCATGGCACATTTCATCTCGGGATCTGTTATATCCTGAAGATTATAAATATCCGCGACACCCTGCACATCATTTATCCTGCTTTCAATCTGTTCGAAAGTCTTGCCTATAGCTTGTTCGAGGTTATCAACATCAATGACGATACCAAACATACGCAACGTTTCGACAGCCCGGTCAAATGACTCATGATATTTACCGTTCATGGCGAGATAGGTCACTGCCAGATTATGCACAGCAGCTATGTCAAGTTTGGATTGTGCGAGTTTCAACGCAGCATCCATCCACGGTGCAGTCTTTTCCCTTTCATTGACAAGATAATATATTTCAGCCATGCCCAGGCACATCCGATAGGCGTATTGGGGGTGATTGTCCCATTGCGATTTTGGGAAATGCTTGTCGCAATGCTGCAAATATACCAGTGCAGAATCGTAGGCTGTCGCCTGCTTCGCCACATCAGCAGCCTTAAGGTTCAGTGAAATGAGTTGCATACCCTCTGTATTTTCCACGTTGCCGATTTCTGCAGCATTGAGATGATCCACCAGGTCGAAGAGGTATTCCGGTGCCGGGTCATCCGTAAGATCCTCTAACATGATCTGTGCAATCTGATAATGAACCTGATGCGGGTCAATTCCAGGCAGGAGACGCGCTGCCTGTTGAATACGATCATGTTTAAAGGTAAAGGAATTATATATCGTATCGGTACTACCGTTGTCATTTTGCACAACGGTCAATGTGGTGAGTTCGGGGCTGATTAATCGTGCTTCGATCGCAGAAGCCAGAACCTTGTGAGCCGTAGCGATATCTATATCTATTATGCAGGCTATCTGATCAATGTTGAATGTCTTTCCAATACAGGAACCGGTGGCCAGTACTTTTTGGCACTCGACAGGAAATTTGTGAAGCTGTTCGAGCATATACTCAACGACGTTCTCTGTGATGATGATATCATCCACAGCTTCAAGGTCAACTTCCCACCGGTCATGATCTTCATTAAATACCAATAGACCATCACTGTTTAAGGTTTGCAGGAACAGGTTAAGGAAAAAAGGATTACCACTGGTTTTATCTTTAAGAACGGCAGCAAAAGTATCACTTGGACAGGATAAGTCTGGTAATACATCTTCTACCAACTGAGTGATATCTCCCTCTTCGAGAGGGCCAATCTCCGTGTGTTCAACCAGGGAGTCATGATCTTTGAGGATGTCGAGAAAATGACGGAAGGGGTGCGCCTGATCCACTTCATTTGAACGAAAACATCCGACCAGTAACAGATGTTCAATATCACTATTTATCAGCAGGTGTTCCAGCAGTTTCAATGTTGCCAGATCAGCCCATTGCAAATCGTCTATAAACAACATAACCGGGCTGGCTTTGCTGCAGAATACTTTGAGAAAATTGGTTACAACCCGCTTAAATCTATTTTGTGATTCGACTGGCCCCAACTCCTGCACGGCTTCCTGTTGACCCAAAACCTTCAACTCCGGTAGAAAATCAACCATGACCTGCGTATTATGGCCCAGAGCTTTCAATATCTTCTCTTTCCAGGTGTCAAACTGATCGCTGGAACTCAATAAAGTTTGATTAACAAGGTGGCTGCACGCTTGCACCAGAGCACTATAGGGAAGTGTCCGCTGAAGCTGGTCAAATTTCCCGGAACAGTAGTAGCCACCAAAACGGGTGATTTCAGCGTGTGTTTCCTTAACCAGAGCAGACTTGCCTATACCGGGTAAACCTCCGATGAAAAATGACTTACAGCCACCTGCAGCAATATTCTTGAATGATTGAACTATTTTCATTTGCTGTCGCTTGCGACCGTATAGACGCTGGGGCTGTTGCAGTGTTTTGGTATGATCGAATTGACCGATCACAAAATCTTTTGACTCGCCGACTCCCTGAACTATTTCCAGACAATGCTCAAGATCTTTTCGAATACCATAACTGCTCTGATAACGGTCTTTTGCAGACTTTGCCAGCAATGTGTGTATTATCCGGCTTAACGATTGTGGTATATCCGGGTTAATGTTTTCAATTTTCTCAGGAGGAATTGCCAGGTGAGCATGAATAAGTGCTAAGGGGTCATCGCAACTAAATGGTGTTTGACCACTAAAAAGTTCATAGAGCACAACACCAAAAGAATAATAGTCACTTCTGTAATCTACCTCACGGTTCATGCGGCCGGTTTGCTCCGGAGCAATGTAGTTCAGTGTTCCTTCAATACTCTTTGGTGAACTGAAATCATACTGCTGATGACTATGACGGGATGAAATACCAAAATCGACCAGTGCAACCTGGTCGTTCTCCGCGTTCCAGACTATATTGGTTGGATTAATGTCTTTATGAATAATATGTTGAGAATGAACAATACCGATCGCCCGGATTATCTCTATGGCAAGTTCCAGCCTTCTCGCCAAATCAAGGGGTTCTGCTTTTTCGAGCATCTCTTGCTGATTTTCAGGCCCCATGTCCTGCTGAACAAGTGCAACACCGCCATCAAAACGGATCAACTCCACTGCTTTCGGAGTATAAGCAGTATTTAGCTCGTTAAGGATTGAAAATTCATGATTCAGCCGGATAAGCTGATCAGCTGAGCTGGACTGATTCATCATCAGCTTTATTATAAAAGACTCATTAGTTCCGGCTCTTATCGCTCTATACACTGAAGTTCCCTGATGCGTTGTAATCACATCATTACATGTATATCCAGACAAATGTATATGGGTGCTGCTATGCTGACTACTCATAATTTTTCTTTTAAAACTGGAGGATGGAATTATCTATTTGAAAATAAGAGGATATACTGCAATGAGCTGTGACACTTACATCTAGCAATTTCCAGAAGCACATGTAATGCTTCATGTGAAATAATTCACACAAGAGAATCCCAATTGCAAGCTAAAGCTGAAAGAGATACTGAGACTCAAAGTAATAGTTGCTGTTTGATACGTTAAAGACAACTTTCGTTAACAATATTAGACTTTCGGTACGAATTGTGGTCGGCCCTGACAGTAATGAAATCAACTCCCTTAACATTAAGCATGATTATAGATGAAATCATTGGGAAGCGCACTAATATATCCTGTTGTTTATTCGCAATACTCAGCCCATAGCATTTGCTCGCTTCAAACAACCAATTCTGCAATTGTTGTTATCTCTTTAAAATTTACAATGATTTCATTCCTATGACATCTATAGGTAATATACCTGATGCAGCCGGGAATATAATGTCTATTTGCTCATGCCATCCCTTAAGAATTTCTTAATGTCTTGTTATGAGGTGTGAAATGATACTTCTAAGTCTAAATACAGTGCGACACCATTGCTATTATTGCGTATAAACAGCTCATTATCTTGTCCCAACTCATAATTTCAATATTGTCGGTAACTCCATATCGTCAATAATAACTCAGCCCCTTGTGTTAATCGGAACCGCCCCATATTTTCTTAGATTAAATTTTAATTACAGACTCTTACCTTAAAATACATTATTATTCTGTGAGTAGATATTAATC
>JBFHGS010000290.1:0-5812 GCA_041582995.1 Desulfopila sp.
AACACTCAGAAGATCAAAGAATTACGGATGGGTGACTATTATAATGTTACTGACCAACCTATAAAATCGTTTGTTTCCTATCAACTCCTCCGCGACACACCTCTACTCAAGTCTCACCCTTTCTCATTGAATGGATATTGTAACACTCTGTATCGACATAGAAAATATGACCTTGCATCCGACTGCTATCGCGATCTCGGACCTCAGGTAAACGAAACCACTTCACTCGGCCTCATCACCTATCGCAAAGGTATGTCTGAACTGCACGTTAAACCTGACGCTGAACTGGTTGACAGCTTTGCCAGGATAGAAGATGCCTTCCCCGATACCGAGGCCGGGTTCCGTGCAGCTCTTAAACAAACAGATCTCAAATACCTCGACAATCGCGCCTGGGCGCAACAGGCTGCAGATAACTACCAGGCACTGGCACAAACATCTGTTATCCGTTCGACAGTTGCCGAAGCTGCCTTTAAAGAAGCACTGATTTACTCAGAACTGGGTGATGCCACAAAAAGCGTGGAGCTCCTCATGCAGTTTCTACGTGACTTTCAGATCGGTGAATTGCGCGACTCCGCTTACGGCCTGCTGATTAAAAACCTGCCGGGAGTTCTCGAGCAATACATTGCGGAAGGCGAATACATGAAAGCATTGGTTCTTGCCAAACAGAATCGGGATCTGTTTCAGAACAACTGGCTTAATGTCAGTCTGCTTGCCGATATAGCCAATGCATATCAGAAAGTCGGTATCTTTAGTGAAGCCCAACGGGTCTATCTTTACCTCATAGAAGTAGTGGATATCGAAAAACGGGAAAAGTTTTTCCTGCCCCTTATTCATTCCGTATTCGATCAGGGTGAATACGGGCTGGTTGAGGATTTTGCTTCGCAATACTCCTACAACTACCCGAGCGGCAGCGATGCTGAGCCCATTCTTATCCTTCGAATCAAAGCACTCATCGCCGCCGAACAGTTTCAGGCAGCCCGTGATTTACTGCCGTCTCCATTGCCGGCGACCAGGGAACTTCGTCTTCTCGCAGCCAATCTTTATTTTAGAGACGACGATTACCAAAACACCAGTGAAGCTCTCACCCCACTTCTGACCTCAGAAGATTCACTCTCAGCGGAAGCCAGCTTTATGCTGGCTGAAAGCAGATATCAACTTGAAGATTTCACCGGTGCAGAAGATCTCTTTCCCGCCCTGGCTGACAACGATCAATTTGGCGAACAAGCCAATTATAGACTTGCTCAACTGGAACGACAAAAGGGCAGCGAGAAAAATGCCCTAAAACTCTTTGAAAGAATTGTCGAAAAAGGAAAAGACACGCTTTGGCGAAAATATGCTGAACGAGAACTTGAATACTCACGGCTGACAGAAACGATAGACAATCTTATTGACGACTGACCTTATGCAGATACACATTCAGTCTTTGCAGCAAGTGAGAACAGCTACAGGAGAAATATATGGACTCTAAAGCACCATTTGATTCCAGCTTTCAGCTACTATCAAAGGTACTGGACCTTCGAGCAAGAAACCAGCAGGTAATTGCGTCAAACATCGCCAACGCTGAAACTCCCGGCTATTCGCCGGCAAAATTTCATTTTGAGGAAGAGCTCCGTCAGGCGGTTGGGGAAAAATCATCTCTGCCGCTCGCCAACTCACATCAGGCACACATACCTCTTGGTTCGACCGATATTGATTCGGTAACCGGTACTATTACTGTCCAGCCCGACCAGACCGGTATCGGGGATGAAAACGGTGTAAGTGTAGCTGACGAAATGATGGCTCTGTCTGAAAATGAACTGCTCTTTGAAGCAGCTGCACAATTACTAAAGAAAAAACTTGGTCTCATTAAATATGTTGTTTCCGGCGGCCAGTAACAGCTCGATATTCAACATGTATACATAACAGGGAAATGTCATGGATATCTTCACCACGTTTAAAATCAGCAGTTCCGCCCTTAAAGCCAACACCATCCGGCTGAACACTATCAGTTCGAACCTTGCGAACGTAGAAACAACATCCACTCCGGAAGGTGGTCCATACAAGAAAAAGTCGGTCTACTTCGAAAGTAAGCCTATGGATTTTCGACAGCATCTCGACGGTCAGATGAAAAGTGCCGCCCAGGGAGTACATGTAACCAAAATTCTTGAAGATGAAGATCCACCTCAACTGGTGTATAACCCGGCTCACCCTGATGCCAACGATGACGGCTACGTAGAACTGCCCAACGTCAGTGTCATTAAAGAGATGGTCGACATGATGTCTGCCACCCGCTCGTACCAGGCCAATGCGACTACTATAAAATCTGCTAAACGTATGGCCTTAAAAGCACTGGAAATCGGAGGATAATACTTATGAACAACATTATTTCTGTTGGTCAGCCCAACGCGCTACCCCTGCGACCGACCGATACCAGCAGTGTTTCAAAAGCCAAATCAGGCTTTGGAGATCTGCTAGCAGATACCATACAGGAAGTCAACAGCAAGCAATTGAGCGGCGATGAGGCCTCCGACAAGTTACAAACTGGGACTGCAGAGCATCTGCATGAAGTAATGATTGCAGTTGAGCAGGCTGATGTCTCACTTCGTATGCTTGTTCAGATGCGCAACAAGGCACAGCAGGCTTATGAAGAAATCATGCGACTGCAACTCTGATTCCTGTTTTTTGTAATGGAACATAGAACAATGACAAAACCACAAACCAGGCGCTTACAACAGGAAGTATTTCATGGAATCTGATCAACAGGTAACCGCAGCTAACGGTTCGCTGACTGCCGAAGATCCGCCTGCGCGCAAAAACATTTTACAGTTGATAAAGGCATGGCCGCTCTCCCGAAAGATTGCGATTGGTGCCGTACTGCTGATCAGTATTGTTCTGTTTGCCATCCTTATCATTCAGGCAAGGGTTGCTGACCAGCAGTTACTTTACGCCAACCTTTCCGAGACAGATGCGTCTTCAGTGGTCACCTGGCTTAAAGGACAAAAGATCCCGTATTCATTGCAAAATGGTGGAAAAAACATCTGGATTCCAGCGGATAAGATATATGAAACCCGTCTGGATCTGGCAGCAAACGGGCTCCCTAGTGGCGGCAGTGTCGGCTTTGAGGTGTTTGACAACCAGAGTTTTGCTCTCACCGACTATGTGCAGAAGGTTAACTATACCCGGGCTCTGCAGGGAGAACTGGCGCGCACCATCACCTCACTTGAACCGGTCGAATCTACCAGAGTCCATCTGGCGATACCGGAGAAACGACTGTTCAAGGCGCAACAGCGTAATGCAACAGCGTCAGTCATTGTCACTCTTGTTCCCGGTCGCTCACTTGATCGTGAACAGGTAAAAGGAATACTGCACCTTGTAGCCGGTTCCATTACCGGTCTGGAAATTGAAAACGTCAAAGTTATCGATTCCAAAGGCATGGTTCTGGAGTCTGATCAACAGGGTGAAAAAGACCAGTTGCTTTCTGTCGATATGTTGGCGTTCCAACAGGAAGTTGAACACCGAATGGAGATGAGAGCCCAGGACCTGCTGGATAAAACTATGGGCAGTAACAAAGCCATGGTCAGAGTTACAGCCACGCTCGACTTTGCGAAAGTTGAAAAAACCGAAGAGCTGTTCGATCCTGAAGAACCTGTTATTCGTAGCGAACAGGTAAACCAGGAAAGCAGCGGCACCCAGTCAACCGGCGGCATCCCAGGAGTCCAGTCGAACCTGCAGGGCAACAGTGAGGGAAGTTCCACTAATTATCCACCCTCGAACAGCAACTCACGTATCACGAACTATGAAATCAGCAAAACTATCAGCAAGATTATAAATCCGGTTGGAACCGTCACCAAGCTTTCCGTATCCGTACTCGTCGCCGATAAAACTGTAAAAGACGAAGAGGGCAACATTACCAGCGAAGCCCGCACTCCCGATGAGCTGAAATCCATTGAAGATATGGTTGCTGCAGCTCTGGGACTTGCGGAACAGCGTGGAGATCAGATAAACGTCATTTCTATGCCGTTTATTGAGCCAGCGGAAGGACTGGCTGAACAGGAATCGCTCGCCTCCGGTTCTCTCTATCAATATATTCCCTTTATCAAGATCGCTCTGGTTTCCCTCGGTGCACTTCTGCTTTATTTTCTCCTTATACGTCCGGTTGTAAAGACCATGCGTGGAGAAATTACTGAACATTATAAAACCGTAGAGCAGTTGGAAAAAGAACACGAACCTGAAGGTGAAGATCTGGACAGCACACTCCTGCAGCCGGAACCCAGCATTGACGATGAGATTATCAAAATACGAAAGGATATTATGCAGAATCAGGTCCCTACAGCCTACATAATCAAAAACTGGATCCAGGAAGGATAACGTTATGGGTCTTGAGACACTCACCGGCCTCAACAGAGCCGCGGTATTATTGATATGTCTCGGAGAGGAGGCTACTGCCCGTATCTTTTCAGAGCTTTCTGATGACGAAATCCGCCAGGTCACACGTACCATGGCAACCATTGACCACATCCCGCTCGACATCAAGGAAAAGGTGCTTCGGAGTTTTGCTAAATCACAAGGTGAATTCGCAGGGTTATTCGTCAAGGGAAGTGATTTTGCAAGAAAATCTCTTGAATCAATCTCTACCGATCCTCGGGGCAGGCACCTGCTGGAACAGTTTATCTCCGGCACTGAAACAAAGTCTCTTGAAACTATCGCCCTCATGCACCCTCGTATGGTTGCAGGCCTGCTTGAGAAAGAACATCCCCAGACTGTAGCACTGGTACTTTCCACCCAGCATATTGAGCATGCCAGTGAGATTCTCTCCAACCTTCCTGAAGAGTTACGTGCGGATGTTGTTTACAGAATAGCTAAAATCGAAAAAGTTTCCCCTGAAGTCATCTCACGCATAGATGACGCCCTGAACCGTGAAATCGGCCTGGTAGCAGGTGCAGAACAACGACAGGTCGGGGGCATAGATAAAGTTGTCGATCTTCTCGATCACCTTAAAAACAACCTCGATGTAGAAATTCTTGAAGCCATGGAAGAAACCGATCCCGATATGGCTGAAGAAATACGCAAGAAAATGTTCACCTTCGAAAACCTTGTGGCACTTGACGGCCGTTCGCTGCAGATGATCCTCCGCGAAGTGAATAACGACTCTCTCACCCTGGCCCTTAAAACAGCATCGGACGAGATGCGCGAAAAGATCTTTGCCAACATGTCTGCCCGGGCCGCAGACATGATCCGTGACGATCTTGAGGCTATGGGACCAGTCAGACTCTCTGAAGTCGAACTCATGCAACAATCGATAGTAAAGATTGCCATGAAACTTGAAGAAGAAGGCAAACTCGTGCTGAGTTCCGGAGGCGGTGATGAGCTCGTATAAGGTATACTCCACCTCAGATACTTTTCAGCCTGAAGATCTTGTGACCTCTAGAGTGCATCCAGAACCAGCTTTCGGTAACCTTATACCCGACAGCTCGAAAGAAAAACGCAAAAGCGAGCCTGAATTCCAAACTCTCCAGCAGGAAAACTTCCAGGAAGATGCCCCGATAACAGCCTATCAGGAGAAGCATGAAGAGAAAGCGGACACGCTTCCTCCTGAACAGGCCATCAGGCAACCTGAAGCTACACGAGAACCTGAGCCGGTTCCCGAGCCGGAACCGTTACCGGAGCCGCCTCAACAGGCCACGGCTGCCAAACCGCCAGAACCACCGAGACAGCCCCCGCCGCCCCCCGCAGCGCCTCCAGGGATACCACCGGAAGAAGTACAAAAGCTGGTCTCCGATGCATATGAGAAAGGTGTTCAGGAAGGTTTACAACAGGCTGAGGAAGACTTTGG
>JBFHGS010000291.1:0-5762 GCA_041582995.1 Desulfopila sp.
CGAACCTATGTCAGACTGGCCACAGAACTCGGAATTACCTTGCCCGGAACATGCAGAAAATTAACTGTCGCAGAGCTTGAAGAATTGCGGCAGAACATAGCCAGTTCTCTCCAGACGCAGGAAATAACTGCAACTGCAACTGCAACTCTCTGGGGTTGGAATTTCGGTTTTGATTATGCTCCGTCCGGCTACCGTCTCCATGCATCCCACCAGCAGGTTCATCAGCAATATGCGATGATACCCGACCGGGTGGAAGGCTACAGCGGCAACCTTCATGAGCCGCAGTTCACCCTTCCCGCCTATGGATGTGGTGATTTGATTGCCGATGTCATGCAACGATATCGCGCGGTGTATGACCGGGACTTTTTTGTAGACTATCTTGCTGCTATCGAAAACAACAGACGTATGGACGAACGGGATGATCTGGAATCAAGTCTGGTGATATGGCGTGATAAAAACGTCATGGTCTTCGTGCCGAAAGCACAAACCTCCCAATGGGAAGTGCAGATGATAACCCTTGAAAATGAAAGTGGCTACCCGGTGGGAAATATCGTCGAAGCAAACAGCAAAGTAAGAGAGTCTCTCAATACAGGAATGCTCATGGCTCAGAAGGCTCTGGCCGGAATCGGTGCAAAAATGGTAACGTCCATAGAGTACCCTAAACGAATCGGCCGGCATGGCGAACAGGGGCAACCTCTGATCTATGCTTTTCTACCGAGACTCCCGGAATCACCGGGAGCATTCAGCGAAGCTCAGCTCCGCTTTATCAATGGCCATTACCCGGAAGACTTTGCCGCATTTCTTCGAGAGCAATTACGGGTATAATCAATCAGCACAATGGCGAAAATGTCTATTTCTGCAATCTCTCTAACGCTTTTTTACTGAACATGTCCCGCACGGCAAAAATGGCGGTACCTGTTCAGTAAAAAACTCTAATCGTTCTGAATAATATTCACATCCATACGTGCTGTGCGCAGCACCTTCTGCAACCCCAATCTTTTCGGGAGATTCAGGACAATCGGACCGGCGATGTTAGCGTGCAGCGAGGATGCCCTGGTATCACCTTCCTCCTTTTTTGACAACATCAGCAGAACTGCAAGTTCTGTCGGATCATCAGCCTCGAGTGCCTTTTGCTCATCGTCATTAAGGTCAAGAGCGTAGTTCAGGCCGTAATCAGTCGGATCAACAAGAGTAAACGTGACCCGTGGGGTCTCAAGGGACTCCAGCCAGTAGACACTCGACCTATTTTCTTGCTTGTGAAATATGGTATATTTAGTGTAGGTTTCAAAACCAGGGATACCCTGCGGGAAAGTAATTACTTTACCTGAATCCATGTCAGGCTGTTCTGCAGCACTTTCAGCTGGTGTCATAGTATTCTCCTTGCGAATAGAGATTGTGTTGATTGTTTATTCAGACTTTTCACTATAGCAGATTTCCCGATCACGTATCAAGTTACCCGCCCGAAATAACAGGATTACCCCTCATCTCAGGCGCTATTTCGCAGTATTTACTTATCTGGCCCACATACTGCCCCTGTTTATAATGAGCACGTCTGCCGTGCAATGTCACTTTGATGGAGTTAAAGATGGATAATAATGGTTTTTTCGGCAACTGGGGTGGAGCATATATCCCGGAAGTCCTCAATCAGACGTTTCAGGAACTGAATAAAGAATACTCCAAAGCACGGCAGGACCCCTCATTCTGGCAGGAATACCTCCATCTCATGCAAACCTACTCCTGCCGGCCAACTCCATTGACCTACGCCAAAAACCTTTCTGATCATTTCGGCGGGGCCAGGATTTATATTAAGCGTGAAGATCTGAATCACACCGGAGCCCACAAGGCTAATAACGTCATGGGTCAGGGATTGCTGGTACAGCGCATGGGTAAAAAACGGGTTATCGCTGAGACCGGTGCTGGCCAGCACGGCATGGCCACCGCAACCATGGCCGCCAAATTCGGCTTTGACTGCACCATCTACATGGGCGAAGTCGATGTACTCCGGCAGCGTCCAAATGTCTTTTGGATGGAAAAGATGGGTGCCACAGTTGTCCCTGTCAAAGATGGCTCACGTACCTTAAAAGACGCTATCAATGAGGCTTTCCGTGACTGGGTCACCAATATCGATTCCACCCATTATGTCTTCGGAACGGCCTGTGGACCGGCACCGTTTCCTGAAATGGTCACCTGGTTTCAATCCATTATCAGTGAAGAGTCCATCAAGCAGATACAGGAACTGCACGGCAAAGCCCCTGCGCGAATTTATGCCTGTGTAGGTGGCGGATCCAATGCTATGGGAGCTTTTTATCATTACCTCGATAGCGATACCGAACTGGTTGGTGTTGAGGCCGGTGGCCACGGTATTGATACAGGCGCCCATGCAGCGCGGCTTTGCGGCAACGATGCGACCCCCGGAATCGCCCAGGGATATAAGACTATGTTTCTGCAAAACAATGATGGCCAAATGCTGGAAACGCACTCAGTAGCCGCTGGACTTGATTATGTCGGGGTCAGCCCGATTCTCAGTGATCTCTGGGAGAAAAAACGTGTTCGCTTTGAAGCAGCTACAGATAAAGAGGTAATGCAGGCACTCGATCTCACAATGAAACTTGAAGGAATTATTCCTGCACTCGAATCGTCTCATGCCTTTGTGCAGGCTTTCAAGGAAGCTTCAACTCTCTCACCTGATGAAGCTATCATCATTAACATGTCCGGCCGCGGCGATAAGGATATTTTCACCATCGCTCACGCTTTTGATGATCCGTCCTGGAAACAGTTCATCATCGAAAGAGCCAAAGAATACAGCGAAAAAGCCTGATAGTGTAAAAATTAATCGTCCTAGATACAGGTAAGATATGCAACTTGAACAGATATTGCGTGAGCGCAAGGAAACAAAAGATATTCTTCTCATGACTCATATTGTCCTGGGATATCCGTCTTTTGAGGATAACAGAGAAATAATCCGCCAGATGGTTGAGAACGGTGTTGACTGTATTGAGATGCAGATCCCGTTTTCAGAACCGATGGCAGACGGACCGGTCATTCTTAAAGCCAATCAGGATAGCCTGGCAAACGGCACCACTGTTGAGCAATGTCTCGAATTTGGTGCTGAAATGGCTGCCACCTATGATATTCCCTTCCTCTTCATGACCTATTACAATATAATTTTCAAATATGGGGATGAACGGTTCTTTGCGCGAGCCAAGGCGGCCGACATTAAAGGTCTTATCGTGCCAGATGTGCCACCTGAAATGGGAACAGAATTTTTCAGACAGGCTGAACGTACAGGGATTGCACCGATATTGATTTTTGCTCCTACTTCCACTCCTGAACGCATGGCGACTCTGGATAGCGTTGCTCAAGGCTTTATCTATTGCGTAGCCAGACGTGGCGTTACCGGTAAAAAATCTGAGTTTGACAAAGACTTCAACAGCTATCTTGCCCGCTGCCGCAAAGCAACGCGTTTACCTATTGCGGTTGGCTTCGGTATTCAGAGCAAAGAGGATATTCAAATCCTGACCGGTCAGGCTGACATAGCAGTAATCGGTTCACAGACTATCCGACTGGTAGATGAACATGGCCCTTCTGCAGTTGGACCTTTTATCGCCGGACTACGTTAATATAACAGGCGTTCGCAAAGATACCGAATAGCCGAACTACAAAACGGTATCTTTTCGACTGCCGGCACAATGAGGTGCAGAGCATGGCGGAAAATATTTCGATAAATGAACAACTTGGAACTACCGGCGTCATCTGGAACCTTGAAGACCTTTACCCGGCCAATGATACTGCCGAGTTAGAAAAGGATATTGCTTCAGCCCGGGAAGAAGCTGAAAATATTAAACAGGAATATTACGGCAAAGTTGCTTCCCTCGCTCCTGACGCTCTCTTCAGGCTGGTAACACATCTCGAGCGCAATGACTGCACGCTCGGCAGACTTGCCACCTACGGGTTTCTCAATTTTACCACCCAGGTCGATAATGCCGAAGCCGGTGCGTTAAACCAGCGCATTCGGGAATTGGTCAGTGAATGCGGAAAGCAAACAGTATTTTTTGAGCTCGAATGGAACCGTATCAGCGATGAACAGGCGCATGCCCTGCTGAAAAGTCCTATCCTCGCCTCTTACAGCCATTACCTCGCTTCTATGCGCCGTTATCTTCCGCACCAGTTACCTGAGGCAGAAGAAAAACTGCTGCTTGAAACCCAGCCGGTTGGCAGAAGAAGCTGGGTGACACTTTTTGAAAAGCTTTTCGGTAACCTGAAGTTCGGTGAAAAGAAACGCAGCGAAGAAGAGGTATTGACCGACCTGTATGATGCTGAACGCAGTGTTCGCGAAAAGGCAGCTGCAGAGATGACAGAAGGTCTGCAGAGTCAGAATCACATCTTGACGCACATCTTCAATACACTCGCGGCAGACAAAATGATCTCGGATCGTATTCGCCAGTACGAGAGCTGGATTGGTTCGATGAACCTCAACAACCAGCTGAAGGACTCCACGGTTGAAACCCTTATCACTGCCGTGACCAGCCGCTATGACCTGGTTCACCGTTATTACAACGTAAAGCGTGAACTTCTTGGCCTTGAAGAATTACATGATTATGACCGGTATGCCCCCCTTCCCTCCCTGCCCGGCAAGAAAATAGACTGGCCGACCTGCCGGAAAACTGTACTTGATTCTTTTGCCGACTTCTCTGCCGAAATGGCAACTATTGCCGAAGATTTCTTTTCCAAGCAGTGGGTTCATGCGCCGGTAACCCCGGGCAAGCGAGGCGGAGCATTTGCTCATCCCTGTGTCCCTGAAATACATCCTTATGTGCTGGTTAATTATACCGGCAACCTGCGGGATGTCTCCACCGTCGCTCATGAACTTGGTCACGGAGTTCATCAGGTTCTTGCAGCCAGAAAAGGCTATTACAATAGCGAAACACCGCTTGTACTTGCTGAAACAGCATCAGTTTTTGCAGAGCTTCTGGTTTTTAACAGCCAGCTGGCACTTATCGAAAACGAAGCTGAAAAGCGGGCCTTCATCTGCCAGAAACTGGAATCCATCTTCGCCACAGTCTTTCGCCAGACTGCCATGAACCGCTTTGAACAGACTATGCATAACGGCCGCCGGGACAAAGGCGAGTTAAGCAGTGAGACACTCAGCGAATACTGGCTGGCCAGCCAGAGGGAGATGTTCGGAGATTCTGTCACTCTTACGGAAAATTATGGTATTTGGTGGTCATATATTCCGCATTTTCTACACACCCCCGGATATGTGTACTCCTATGCCTTCGGTGAGCTTCTGGTGCTTGCTCTGTATCGGATATACCAGAAGGAAGGTACCGACTTTATCAGTAGGTATATGACTCTGCTCTCTGCCGGCGGCTCTGAATCACCGTATGAATTACTGCAGCCTTTCGGTATCGATCTCGATTCTCCCGACTTCTGGCAACAGGGCCTTGATGTGATCGAAGAAATGGTCAAACAGATCGAATAGTTTCTCCAATAACTTCACTGACACAACTTTTTGAGGAAGCTGTGTCAGTGAATGTCATAGCTACCACGCTCATCTTTCCTGTTATCACTTTTCATGTAACTCTATCGGCTTTTTTGCGTTCTATTATAGGGAATGTCTGATAATTTCACTCTTAACCATTAGAAATGGTTGAAAATGACTAAATATATAGTATAGCTGGAACTATACAAGCCCACACAATAGTACACTTATTGATTTTGCAGGTAGATGTTATGATGCAAGAGTCGCCCCCGGAACGAAG